>NZ_CP012945.1:1527500-1846181 GCF_001402915.1 Devosia sp. A16 | reverse complement strand
CCGGATTCCCTCGATGATGCGGCCAAAATCCTCGTCGAGCAGCACGATTCCGGCGGCCTCGCGCGCTACATCGGTGCCGCGCCTGCCCATGGCGATCCCGATGTCGGCGGATCTGAGCGCCGGCGC
This sequence comes from Devosia sp. A16, assembly GCF_001402915.1. Classification (GTDB taxonomy): domain Bacteria; phylum Pseudomonadota; class Alphaproteobacteria; order Rhizobiales; family Devosiaceae; genus Devosia_A. Next base: position 1,846,055 of record NZ_CP012945.1, on the reverse strand, counting down.
GTCGTTGACGCCGTCCCCGGTCATCGCGACCGTCTCGCCATTGGCCTGCAGCGCGTCGACCAGCTGAAGCTTCTGCTCGGGCCGCACCCGGGCGAAGACGCTGACCGTGCGGGCCCATTGCTGCAGCTGGTCAGGGCCGGCGTCCTGCAGTTGCTCGCCGGTGACGATTTCGGCGTGAGGAATGCCGGCATCGGCAGCGATGCTGCGGGCGGTGGCCGGAAAGTCTCCGGTGATCATCTTGACCTGAACGCCCGCTGCATGGGCGGCGGCCACCGCAGCCGGCACGCTGGCGCGCACCGGGTCCTCGAAGGCGAGGAGGCCCAGGCAGCGGAAAGCGAACTGGCGCGGATCGTCGGGTAACCCCTCAGCGTCCCAGTCGGCCTCCGCCACCGCCAGTACCCGCAGCCCGCGCCTTGCCAGCTCGTGGGCGCGGTCCAGCATCGAGGCGGCGTCCTCAGCCTGCATCGGGCACATGCCGAGCACCGCTTCGGGGGCGCCCTTGGTGGCCACCAACAGCCGGCCATGGCTGTCGCGCCACGCCTGGGAAACGGCCAGGAGGGCGGTCGTCAGCCCGTATTCCCGCTCCAGTCCGAAGCCTTCGTCGAGGTCCGATGCCAGCACGCTGTCCGCGAGGTCGAACACTGCCAGATCCATCGGATCGTAGCCGCCGCGGCGGGAGGCATAGCGGGCGTATCGCAGCAGAGGCACGAAGCTGGCCGGCAGCACGGCTTTCTGCCGCGCGTCGAGCCGCGTCGCGCCGTCGTCGAGATAGCGCAGCTGCATGCGGTTCTCGGTGATGGTGCCGGTCTTGTCGACGCACAGGCAGGTCGTCGCGCCGAGGGCCTCGACGGCCGCGGCGCGCCGCACCAGGACGCCGACCTGCGCCAACCGCCAGCTGCCGATGGCGAGGAAGATGGCCAGCGCCACCGGGAATTCCTCGGGCAGCATCGCCATGCCGAGCGCGATGCCGGAAAGGATGCCCTGCGTCCAATCCTGCCGCGCCAGCCCGTAATAGACCGCCAGGCCGCCGCACACGACAAGGGCCAGGATGCCGAAGATGCGGACGAGCCGGCCTGTCGCCTGCTGCAGGTGCGTTTGCTCGGGCACGATGCGCGCGAGGGACGAGCCGAGCTTGCCGGTTTCGGTGCGTGAACCGGTTTCGGTCAGGCGGGCGATACCGTGGCCGCTGACGACGAGCGTGCTGCCGAACACCCGATTGCCGGTGGGCGACACCGTCTTGTCCACGGGTACGCTTTCCCCGGTGAGCAGCGATTCGTCGATGGCCAGCTGGGTGGCCGACAGCATGACGCCATCGGCGGGGACGCGCTCGCCTTCGTTGAGAATGACCAGATCCCCGGGCACCAGGTCTGCAGCGGGGAGGCGCATGTCCTCGCCGTCGCGCCTCACCCGGGCAATCGGGGCGGCGAGCTGCCGCAGCGCGGCGAGGGCGTCCTCGCTCCGCCGCTCCTGGATCAGCATCAGCGAGATGCTGAACAGGGCGAAGAGCATCAGCATGATGCCCTCGGCCATGCTGCCGAGAACGAAATAGATGGCCGCCGCCAGCAGCAGGAGGATCAGCATGGGCTCCCGCACCAGGCGCAGCAGCCGATCCCGCAACGTCGGGGGACGGGCGGAGGGCAGGCTGTTGGGGCCATACACGCCGAGTCTGCGCCAGGCCTCGGCGCTGGTCAGGCCGGATAGAAGCTCCATTTCGATCGTGTTCACCTTATCGCTCCCCAGCCGGTTGGCGGCCGATGCAGCCTAGGGTGGGGCGGGCCGTGGCGGTTGATCGAGGTCAAGTTCCGCCGGATGCCACTTGATGCCGATCAAAACCGGCCAGGCGCGTTGACGCCACACTGGCGGCAAATCCAGCAGGGGAATGTGGCCATGCCGTACAAGCAGGTGCTGTTTCGGTCCGAAGCGCGCGAGCGGATCCTCCGGGGGGCCACGCAACTGGCCGATGCGGTGAGCATTACCCTGGGGCCGCGCTCGAAATCGGTGCTCATCGAAAAGAAGTGGGGCGCGCCGATCGTCTGCAATGACGGGGTCACCATCGCCAAGGAGTTCAGCCTCAAGAACGCCGAGGAGAACCTGGGCGCGCGCATGCTCCGGCAGGCGGCAGAAAAGACCGGCGACATCGTCGGCGACGGCACCAGCACGTCGACCGTTCTCGCGCATGCCATGTTCGCCGATGGCGTGCGGAACGTCGTCGCCGGGGCCAGTGCCGTCGATCTCAAGCGCGGACTCGAGCGCGGGGCGCAAACCGCGATCGCGGCGCTCAAGGCGCTGTCCCGCCCGATCCGCAATCGCGAGGAGAAGGCGCAGGTGGCGGCAATCTCGGCGCACAACGACGCCGATGTCGGCAGGATCGTCGCCGACGCCATGGACAAGGTGGGCGAGGAGGGGGTGATCACCGTCGAAGAGGCCAAGACCACCGAGACCACGCTTGAGGTGGTCGAGGGCATGCAGTTCGACCGCGGTTACATCTCGCCCTATTTCGTCACCAATCCCGAGCGGATGGAAGCGGTGCTCGAGGATGCCCTGGTGCTGATCGTCGACGGCAAGGTAAGCGGTCTCACCGACCTGCTGGGCCTGCTCGAAGCGGTAGCCAAGTCGGGCGCACCACTGCTCATCGTGGCCGAAGACGTCGAGGGCGAGGCGCTGGCGACGCTGATCGTCAACACCCTGCGCGCCACGTTTCGCAACTGTGCGGTCAAGGCGCCCGGCTTCGGCGATCGGCGCAAGGCCATGCTCGAGGACATCGCCACCCTCACCGGGGGACAGGTCGTCTCGCACGATCTCGGCATCAAGCTCGAAAACGTCACGATCGAGATGCTCGGCAAGGCCACCCGGGTGGTGGTCGACAAGGATTCGACCACCATCGTGGGCGGCAAGGGCAGCAAGGCGGCGATCACCGGGCGGGCGGAGCAACTGCGCCGCGAAATCAAGAAGACGACCAGCGACTACGATCGGGAAAAACTCGAGGAGCGGCTCGCCAAGCTGGCCGGCGGCGTTGCCGTCATCCGCGTCGGCGCCGCCACCGAGGCCGAGATGAAGGCCAGGAAGGACGCGCTCGACGACGCGATCAGCGCCACCAAGGCAGCCGTGGCCGAGGGCATCGTGCCCGGTGGCGGGCTGGCGCTGCTGCGCTGCGCCCCGGCTGTGGATGCCGAGATCGCGGCAGCCGAGGGCGACGAGCGCACCGGGCTGCAGATCCTGCGGCGAGCGCTCGAGGCGCCGGCGCGACAGATCGCCGAGAACTCTGCGGTCGATGGCGGCGTGGTCGTTTCGCGGATGCTCGAAAGCACGGGGGCCATCGGGTTCGACGCGGCAAAAAAGGCCTATGTCGACCTGCTGCAGGTGGGGATCGTCGATCCCACCAAGGTGGTGCGGGTCGGTCTCGAGAACGCGGTGAGCGTCGCCAGCACGCTGCTGCTGACCGAGGCGACCATGACCGAGGGACCGGAGGAGCCCAAGGCACGTGAGCCCGCTCCCGAAATGGCCGGCGACTTCTGAGCCCAAGGGGAGGTTCGGGCGCTCTAGCCGAGCTGCAGCCTCACCCTGACGGTTTCGTTCGGCTCGCTGTCGGGAACCTGGGAGAACCCCATGCGGGCGGCGAGGTCGAGCATGGTGCCATTCTCCCTCAGGATCATTCCCTCGATCGTGGCGAGCCCATCCGCCCGGGCATAGTCGAGCAACTGGCGCATCAGCGCCGTGCCCAGCCCCAATCCGTGCAGGTCGCTCCGCACCATGATGCCGAACTCGGCGCTCAGGTGGTCGGGATCGGAGGCGAACCGGCTGATGCCCGCGAGGTCTCCCGTTTGGGCTTCGAGCGCGACGAACGCGATGTCGCGATCGTAGTCGAGCTGGCTGAGCCGGATGATCATTTCCTGCGAGAGCGTCCGCATCGGGGTGAGGAAACGCAAACGCAGGTCCTCGGCGGTCACGCGTTCGAGGAATCTGGGATAGAGCGCCGCATCCGCGGGTCGCATCGGGCGGATGTTGAAGCGGCGGCCGGCGCAGTCGACACGCTGCTCCCAGCCCGAGGGGTAGGGGCGAACTGCCAGCCGCCGGTTGGGCCCGGGCTCGCCGAGCCGGTCGGGTGCGATCTCGATGCGGGCATCGAGCGCCACGGCGCCGCTTTCGTCGACCAACAGCGGATTGATGTCGATCGCCACGATGCCCGGTTGCTCGATCGCCAGTTGCGAGAGCGAGAGCAGCGCCGCTATCACTGCCGGCCGCGCGGCCGGCGGCTGGTCGCGATAGCCCGCCATGAGCCGCGAGATGCGGGTCGCATCGATCAGGTCGCCCGCCAGCACCTCGTCGAGCGGCACCAGGCCCATTGCCGTGTCGCGCACGACTTCGACCGAAACCCCGCCGGCGCCGAAGACGATGACGGGCCCGAAGCCCGGATCGGTGTTGAGCCCCACCAGCAGCTCGTGGGCGTGCCGCCGGCGGATCATCGGCTGCACCGTGAACCCCTCGAACGCCGCGAGCCCGGCTGCCGAAGCCCTGGCGCGGATTGCTGCCGCGGCCTTGCGCGCCAGCTCCGGGCTCGTCAGGTCGAGGACCACGCCGCCGATGTCGGATTTGTGGGTGACCTGCCGAGCCAGCAGCTTCACCACCAGGGTGTCGTGCCGCCCGAGCAGCTCGGTGGCGATGTCGGCCACCTCCTGTTCGGTCGTGGCCGTCCGCGTTTCCGGCACCGGTATGCCGTAGGCGGCGAGCACCGCCTTGGCCTCGGGCTCGGTCAGCACCGTCCGGCCGTCACGCGCAACCTGGCCGAGGATGCATCGCACCGGTTCGGCGTCGCTCTGCACGGTGCCGGCGCTTGGGGGGACACGCTCCAGCCGCTCGCGCAGTCGCGACCAGCGAGTGAGGAAATCCACCGCCTGGGCGGCCGCGGCCGGCGTGTCGACAGCCACGATGCCCCGCTCGCGCAGGGCGCTTCTGGCAGGTTCGGCCGTCTGCTTGCCGAGCCAGCAGCCGATCGTCGGTTTGCCGGCGATCGTGCCGTTGCTGGCGAGCCCGGCGACGGCCAGGGCGGCGTCGAGCGGGGAGGAGAGGGCGGTCGGGCAGTTCATCGCCAGCACCACGTCGACCGCCGCGTCGGCCGCGACGGCCGAGACGGCGGCGGTGTAACGATCGGGTGGTGCGTCTCCGATAATGTCGACCGGGTTGGCATGCGACCATGTCGCCGGCAGCGCCGCATCGAGCGTCGCGATCGTTCGGGGCCCGAGGGTCGCGAGGCTGCCGCCCAGATCGAGCAGGTCGTCGACGGCGAGCACGCCGGCGCCGCCGCCATTGGTGACGATGCCGAGACGGCCGGACTTCAGCGGCCGGAAGCGGGTCGTGACCTCGGCGGCATAGAACAGTTGCTCGAGGTTCCGCACCCGGATGACGCCGGCGCGGCCGAGCGCGGCCTCGATCACCGCATCGGAGCCGGTGAGGGCGCCGGTATGGGTCATCGCGGCCCGGGCCGCCTCGCCATGCCGGCCGGGCTTGACCGCGATCACCGGCTTGAGGCGGGCGGCGGCGCGCGCGGCGGACATGAACTTGCGCGGTTCGGGCACCGATTCCAGATACATCAGGATGGTCGAGGTCGCCGCGTCCATCGCCAGCCAGTTGAGGCAGTCACCGACATCGACATCGGCCATGTCGCCCAGCGATATCAACTGGGAGAAGCCGAGCCGCTCGGCGGCTGCCCAATCGACGATCGAGCTGACGATGGCGCCCGATTGCGAGATGAGGCCCAGCCGGCCGGCCATCGCCGGCAGATGCGCAAAACTGGCGTTGAGCGAAACCAGCGGCGACAGCATGCCGATGGTGTTGGGGCCGACGACACGCATCAGGTGCGGCCGGGCCGCGTCCAGCATGGCCTGCCTGAGCCCACTCGTCGCGTCGACGCCGGCGGTGATCACCACGGCCGCCTTGCAACCGCGGCTGCCGAGCTCGCCAATCACGCCGGGTATGGCGCGGGGCGGGGTCACGATCACCGCCAGGTCGGGCGCTTCGGGCAGTTGCGCGGCGTTGCGGTAGCAGGCCATGCCCTCGATCTGCTCGTATTTTGGATTGACCGGGTAGATGGCGCCCGCGAACCCGCCAGCGCGGATATTGCGGAGCACGATCGCGCCGACCGATTGGGAACGTTGCGAGGCCCCCACCACGGCGACGGACTTGGGACGAAAGCACTGCTCGAGGTTCCGAATGGTCATGTCTACCGCTGGGATGAGAGCGGTCGCCGAATAGCCATCCGCTCGTTTGCAGGAACTGCAGGCTTCCTTTTCACGGCGGGCGCCCCTGCGACTTGAGCCAGATCAAGCCGGGCTGCGATGAGCCGTGCTCCCGTGGGTGAAACGCGGGAAGACCGAAGATGACAGCGCTGGTGCTCTATTACTCCAATACCGGGAACACGCAGAAGGTTGCGAGGGCGCTCGCCGAGCAACTGGGCGCCGAACTGGCCGAGATCACCTGCCAGACGTACCTCGCCTGGTATGGGCCCGTCGCCATGGCCTGGGACATCTTCACACGGCACCGTCCACGCGTGACCGTCGTCGCGCCCCGCGATGCGCATTACGACCTGGTGGTGGTCGGCGGCCCGGTCTGGGCGGCGCGCGCGGCGCCGCCGGTGCTGAGCGCGATGCAGAAGCTGCCGGCGGCAGACGCCACCGCCGTCTTTCTTACCTGTCGCGGCACCAGCCCCAGCTCGCCGCCCGAGCCGGCCCTGGCCGAGATGCAGGTCGCCGCCGGATCGAAGGGGCAGGCAAGCCGGATCTTCCGCGAGGAGGAGGTGCGCGGTCCTGCCCTGAGCGAGAAGATCGCCGAATTCGCCGGCCGACTGAGAGCCGGAGCCGCGGTTTGACGGAAATCAAATCCGGCAGCCCGTGTCTGGACAACATGCGCTCAGACGGTTTGGAGGCTCACATGGAACGGATACAGGTCACACAGCACAGCTCGCTTGGCGCGCTGTGGTTTGCCGGTTGGCTCTTCACCATCGGCTACCTGAAGCTGCAGTTCTGGATGGGCGTGCTCGCCCTGTTCATCTGGCCCTATTTCATCGGCAGCCACTTCGTCGCGCAATAGAGGTCGGCGTGATCAACGATATCGCCATTCACCTGACCGGCTCGGGCGAGGACGCCTTCCGTATCGGCGAGGCTGCGGCAGTTGCGCGGACACTGGATGCGCGTCTGACCGGGATCTACCTGCACCAATTGCCCGAGGTGCTCGCCATCACCGATCCGAGCGGCTCGGCCTTCCTGCGGCGACTGGTGGCGCAGTCCGAGGCCGAAGCCGAGGCAGCGGTCAAGGCGGCCGATCAAGACCTTCGCCGGTTCGGCCTGCCCTATGAGGTGAGGCGGCTCGACGTCTATCCGCGCCAGGCGGGCGAGGCGATGTCGAACCTGGTACGCCAGTCCGACCTGTTCGTCGGGACACGCCCCTACGGCGATCCGGACAAGGCACAGGCGATCGAAGAGGCGGTGCTGTTCCAGTCGGGTCGGCCCTGCCTGTTCGTGCCGCCGTCGTACCAGCGCCGCTCCGTCTGCGAGAACGTGCTGCTTGCCTGGAAGAACACCCCTGAGGCGGCCCGCGCCGTCGCCGATGCGATGCCGTTGCTGAAGCGCGCGAAGTCGGTGGTCGTCGCCATCGTCGACGAAGCCCTCGGCGCGCCCGAGGAGCAGGGCAACGCGCCGGACGAGGATGTCGGTCGCTACCTGAGCCGGCACGGCATCAAGGCCGACGTCCACATCATCGATGGCTGGACCAACACCGGCGCCGCCATTCTCAACGAGGCCGCGAGGACTGCCGCGCATCTCATCGTCATGGGAGCCTATGGCCATTCGCGGCTGCGCGAGTGGCTGCTCGGTGGGGCGACCCGCGAAGTCCTGAGCTCGGCCCCCGTGCCGGTGCTGGTGTCGCATTGAGCCGCCTCGAACATCTTGCGCTGTGGGGAGGCATCGCAGCGCCGCTGCTCTATGTCGTCACTGTGCTGGCCGCCGGGGCGGTGCTGCCCGGATATGATCCGGTGGCCGACCCGATCAGCGCCCTCACCGCGGCCGGACGCCCCAGCATCAGGTGGATCGAGGCCGGCTTCGGCCTCTACAACCTGCTGCTCGCGGCCTTTGCCGGCGTCGGCTGGAGCTTGGCCGGACGCAACTGGCGACCGGTCTTTGCCACCCTCATGGTGACGGCCGGCGCCGGGCTGCTGATGTGGCCGTTTGCCATGGACATGCGGGGGGTGCCGATATCGGCGCATGGCGTCGTGCATCTGGGGCTCGCTGCGGTGGCCAGCATATCGACGATCGTCGCCGTGCTGTTGTCCGCTATTGCCTGGCGCCGCGCCGGAGACCGCCGGATGGCGAGGTTCTGTGCCCTCTGCCTGCTGGTCATCACCCTGTCGGGGGCGGTCGCCGGGGTTGCGACGGCGACCGGGTGGCCGATCGCGGGGCTGCTCGAGCGTCTGACGATCGGCGGCTTCATGCTCTGGCTGGCGGTCACTGCCGCTCGATTTGCCGGCACGTCAAAGCTTGCCCCCACCGGGGCGTCTCACTAGTCTGCCATGGCGTGGCTCGATCGGAGATTGTCGCCTCGGGAGCGGCTTGACGATATCGCGCATTGGCGGGACGACAGCATGGCGGTTGACGGCGCAGCGAAGGGCAGGTGGGCGCCTTACCTGGTGGCCCTGTTCATGGTCCTCGCGATCTTCATGGTGCGCTACGCCCTCGATGAACTGGTGCCGCGTTCCGCGGTCGGGCTGGTCTTCGTTCCGGCGGTGCTGGTGGCCTCGATGCTGGGCGGCCTGCTGCCTGGCGTCTTCGCGACCTTGATTGCGGCTCCAGCGGTACTCTACCTGCTGTTCGACCCCTCCGAGTCCGCGCTGGCGGTCGGGGTCAATATCGGCCTGTTCGTGCTGGTAGGCGCGATCGTGGCCTGGCTGGGCGGAATGCTGCACCGTTCGCTTCGCCGCCAGGCCGAAACGCTGGCCTCGCTTCAGACGCGCGAGGCCCACCTGCAATCGATCCTCGATACCGTTCCCGATGCCACCGTGGTGATCGAGACCGATGGCACCGTCACATCCTTCAACAAGGCGGCCGTGCGGCAGTTCGGCTATCAACCCGAGGAAGTGATCGGCCAGAACGTGCGCATGCTCATGCCATCGCCCTACCGCGAGCAGCATGACGGCTATATCGACCGCTATCTTACCACCGGCGAGAAGCGCATCATCGGCGTCGATCGGGTGGTCGTGGGGCGCCGCAAGGACGGCTCCACCTTTCCGATGACCCTCGCGGTGGGAGAAACGAGGATCGCCGGCAAACGCCATTTCACCGGCTTCATCCGCGACCTCACCGAACGGCAGGAGAGCGCGGCGCAGCTCGAGGCGGCGCAAGGCGAGCTGGCCCGACTGGCGCGCCTCAACGAACTGGGAGAGATGGCCTCGACGCTGGCGCACGAGCTGAACCAGCCGCTCGCATCCATCGCCAACTATGTCCAGGGCTGCGCCATGATGCTGGACAAGGTCGGCGAGGAATATGCGGTGCGGATGCGCGGCGCCCTGACCGAGGCGGCCAAGCAGGCCCTGCGCGCCGGCGACATCATCCGGCACCTGCGCGAGTTCGTTACCCGCGGCGATACCGAGCGACGGCCGGAGGATATGCGCAAACTGGTCGAAGAAGCCGGAGCGCTGGCCCTGATGGGCTCGCGCGAACGCGGTGTCAGGGCGCATTTCGAGTTCGGCCCCGGCGACAGCCTGGTTGTCGTGGACAGGGTGCAGATTCAGCAGGTGCTGACCAATCTGATGCGGAACGCGGTGGAGGCGATGACCGACAGCCAGACCCGGGAACTGACCGTCAGCACCCGGCAAGAAGACGATCGGCTGCTGGTCGAGGTGGCCGATACCGGCACTGGCATTTCAGAAGAAGTTGCCAGCCGCCTGTTCCAGCCCTTCGTTACAAGCAAACCAGGCGGCATGGGTGTCGGGCTGTCGATCTCCCAACGCATCGTCGGTTCGCATGGCGGCGAGATTTCGGTTTCGCGCAACCAGTCGGGAGGGGCTACCTTCTCGTTCAGCCTGCCCATCGTGAAGGAGATGCAGGGTGAGTAGTGCAAACGTGGTGGTGCACATCGTCGACGACGAAGAGGCCGTGCGCAGTTCACTGGCCTTTCTGCTGGATGTGTCGGGGTTTGCCGTGCGCACCCACGCTACCGCGCAGTCGTTCCTCGAGGTGGCCGGCGGCATTCGCAACGGGTGTCTCGTCACCGATCTGAGGATGCCCGATATGGATGGCGTGGAGTTGCTTCGCCGGCTCCGCGCCTCCGGTCACATGATGCCGTCCATCGTCGTGACCGGGCATGGCGACGTGCAGATGGCAGTGGAAGCGATGAAGAACGGTGCCATCGACTTCATCGAAAAGCCGTTCAGCAACGAGACCATCGTCGAGTCGATCCGGCGTGCCGTAGACCTCGCGACCTCGCAGGTCGACGCCGAACAGGGGCGCGAGCGGGTGCGCGACCGGCTGCGCAGCCTCAGCGAGCGCGAGCGGCAGGTGCTCGCGGGCGTGGTGGACGGCCTGCCCAACAAGCTGATTGCGGGCGAGCTGGGCATCAGCCCACGCACGGTCGAGGTGTATCGTGCCGCGCTGATGGGCAAGATGCAGGCCCGAAGCCTGGCCGAGCTGGTGCGGATGGTGATGGACATCGATCTGTCTGCGCTGGACGGCCCGGCCGGCGCGCCTTGATCTAGCGCAAGAAAGCGCGCTTCGACTCGTCATAGCGTTCAAACGCACCGATGGCGTTCGATGCGGAAAGAACAGCAGATGGCTCAGTTGCTTGTCGTTGCGCCAAACGCGACCTTTCGAAACTCGCTGCGGTTCGCTCTCGAAGCCGAAGGCTACGATGTGACGGCCATGGCGTCGCTGGCGACCGGGGACTCCCCCTCATCGCCGTTCGACTGCTCGATCATCGACCATCATGCCCTCGATCGCGGTGGCCTCGAGGGCCCCAGGATCCTCAAGGCGTTCGCGCCCGTGGTGCTGCTGGCCAACAGCCCGGCCCACCCGTTGGCCGCCCTGAGCTTTCGCACCCTCACCAAGCCCACCCTGGGGGCATCGCTGTCGGAGGCGGTGCGGGCGGCAATCGCGGCGCGGCGTGCCACCTAGTAGAATCCCTAGTACACCGACCGGAATTTCGCGCCGCCATCGGATGAGCGACGCTCGGGCATCCAAGATTGAGGTGTCGAGATGTCGAGCGTTCCCATGTTCCTTGCCAGCGCGTCGCCCGCGGGTTCGCCGCAGCCGGGCGCGCTGAGCGCAGCCCTCGTGACCAAGGCCGAGGCCGGTCCGGTGACCTTTTACCCCACCGACTCGATGATCTTCGCGCAGGGCGACAAGGCGGGCGCGGTGTACCTGGTGGAGTTCGGCACGGTGCGAATCTGCCGGGTGACCAATGACGGCCGTCGCCAGATCAACAGCTTCCATTTCGCCGGCGACGTGTTCGGCTTCGAGGCCGGCGAAGAGCGCCAGTGCTCGGCCGAAAGCGTCGATGGAGCGGGCATTCGCGTGGTGCACACCGACGCTTCCGGCGTCCCGCCACATCGCCTGCTGCGGCTTGCCCTCGCCAGTTTCGCCGATGCGCAGCACCACCTGCTGCGACTGGGGCGGATGAACGCGGTCGAGAAGCTGGCATCCTTCCTGCTCGACCTGCTCGATCGTCAGGAGTCCGACAGCGTGGTGGCCCTGCAGATGCAGCGTTGCGACATCGCTGACTATCTGGGTCTCACCTTCGAGACGGTCTCGCGCGTGCTGCGCAGCCTCAAGGATGGCGGGATCATCAAGGTGCCGTCGATCGACCGCATCGAGATCGTGGACGCGGCGGCCCTCGCCGCGCTCAGCGACTGATGCCTGCCGGCCCGATCACTCGGGCCGGACGGCGATGACCTGGAAGGTGTGCATCCGGCCGTCATCCTCGCGCACGGATGCGTATTCCCCCGGTACGAACCGCTCATCGGCAAGCCGGAAGCCCGTTTCGTCATCGAAGTCGGTGCGGTCGTCGTAGTCGAAGATCCACCGGCCCCCGGGACCGCGGCGAACCCGGCCGTGCCGATCGTCCTCCCCGGGACGGAAACGCCGGACGCGACAGACGCTCTTCGTCGTCTCCCACGCCGCAAGGTCGATATGCCCGTCGTCCGTGAGGGGCAGGTAGAGGTGATAGCCGTGGTTGCGATCTCCATGCGGGTGGCCGGGTTCGCGGGCCAGTTCGAGCGTGATGCGAGAAATCCTGGGCATGCTGCAGTTGCTCCGGTTGAACTGGTGGCAACTGAACAGCATCGGCGCGGCGGGCCATTGAGCCAGATCAATCGGTAAAGCCCGCTCGCTTGAGCCAGGTCAAGGCCGCCGTCCGCTGTTTGGGGCTCAGTGAGTCACCCAAACAGCAAGGAGCTGAAAATGAGCCATGATTTCAAAGGTAAAGTCGCTCTGGTCACCGGTGCGGCATCGGGCATCGGGGCGGCGATCGCCCACGCCCTTGCCGCCGATGGCGCCAAGGTGCTGGTAGCCGACCTTGACATCGCCGGCGCCGAAGCAGTGGCCAATGCCATCAAGGTGTCGGGCGGCACGGCCAGGGCGCATGAAGTCAATGTCGCGGACGCCGTCGAGGTGGAGGCGATGGTCGATGCGGCCAGGGCCGCCTTCGGGGGCCTGCACCTGGCCGTCAACAATGCCGGCATCGGCGGGCCGGCCGCCATCACCGGCCAATACCCGCTGGATGGCTGGCACAAAGTTATCGACATCAATCTCAACGGCGTCTTCTACGGCATGCGCTACCAGCTGCCGGCGATCGTCGCGTCGGGGGGAGGGGCCATCGTCAACATGGCGTCGATCCTGGGCAGCGTCGGCTTCGCCACGGCGCCGGCCTACGTCGCGGCCAAGCACGCGGTGGTCGGGCTGACCAAGGTTGCGGCGATCGAGTATGCAAAGCACGGCGTTCGCATCAATTCCATCGGGCCCGGGTTCATCGACACGCCGCTATTGTCGAGGAATCTCGACGAGGCGACGCTGACGGTGATCCGCGGCATGCATCCGGTCGGGCGGCTGGGGACGTCGGAGGAAGTGGCGGCGCTCACCGCCTTCCTGCTCTCGGACGAGGCCTCGTTCATCACCGGCAGCTATCACCTCGTCGATGGCGGCTACGTGGCGCAGTAACAGCGCCGCACGGCAGGCAAAGAGGCCGGACTGCTCCGGCCCCCATGCCCTCAGCCGGCCATCGGCGGGTCGTCGGCCGGGCCGGTCGGGCGGGGCGCCTCCGGCGCCGCCTCGGGTGGCTCGGTCCGGACCACCACCAGCTTCACCTTGCCCAGCAGGCCGGCAAGCGCGGCGATCACCGCCAGCCAGGGCGCGGCAAGCGCCACGACGCCGCCGGCGAGGGCGCCGGCGGTCAACGGTACCGACAGGTACACGTCGCCCTGCTCGGAGCGGATCTCGAGCTTGCGCAGGTTGCCCTCCGCGAGCAGGCGGTTGACCTCATCGACGAGATGCTGGCCGGCCACCTCGATTTCCTCGGTGAACGTCTTCCAGGAGTCCTTGGGTTGGTCGCTCATGATTATCTCCGTTGCTGATGCGGAGCCACCATGGCCGATCGGACGACGGAGGCCTTGATCCTGCTCAAGCGGCCTCGACGGCCGAGATGGGGCGATCGAGGAACGACTCGATGGCCGCATCGACAAAGCCGGGACGCTCCATCGGCAGCAGGTGCGATGCGAGCGGCACCAGCCGGGCCTCGACGTTGGGGATCAGCAGCCGGGCCCGCTCGAGCGCGGCGGCGGGGTCGTAAAGGGGTTCGTCCTCGCCGATCAGGATCAGGGTCGGCACGCGGATGGACATCAGTTCGTCATCGCCAAGAGGGGTGGGGAACAGGACCTGCGTCCGCACATGAGCAGAGGCGGCGTCCATCAGGGCAACGAACGTGTCGTCCAGCTGATAGCCGCGATGCACCTGCGCCTTCAACACGCTGCGCGCCGATGGTCGCAGCGGCAAGCGTTCGGCGATGCGCAGAAACAGGCCGGCGTACCAATGGAACGGGGAGAGACCCGAGGCCGGTGACAGCAGGATCATCGACCCGATGGCAGCAGGGTGGCCGACGGCCAGTCGCAACGCCAGCCACCCGCCGTAGGAATGTCCGACGACAGCTGGGCGTTCGAGGTCCAGGGCGTCGAAGCACTCGACCAGCCAGTCGGCATAGTCGGCGCCCGAACGCGGCATGCGCACGAGGGAACTGCGACCCGCGTCGCCGACCACGTCGATGGCAAAGACGTGATGGTGCCGGCACAGCATGCCGGCAATCGGGAACCAGGCGGTTGCGCTCACCGCCACCGGCGGCAGCAGCACCAGCGGCGGCAGGCCGGCATCGCCGGCCTCGATGACGTTGGTGGTCCCAAGCGCGGTGTCGAACGAGCGGAGGGTTGGCCGCGGCCAGCGCCGAAGCATCTCATCATAGGCGCGCAGGTAGGTGGTTCGCCCCGTCGATGTGCGGAAGATACTGGGCATATCGCCCTCCTGATGTCGCTACGCCGGTTCTCATCCGAACATCGCGCCGATCGACGTCGGCTCGTTTGACTTCGGTCAAATCGAGCTTCGCCGCACGGACCTAGAAGGGGTGACGGTAGAGCGAAGGAGGCAGCGATGACGCCCGGCCAGACCAGAGCATCGGATCGTTCGATGCCGCCCATTGCCCGGACGATCGGCACGATCGACTATGAGGGACGGCCGTTCGTCTATGTGGTTCGCTTCTGCGGCACCGAAGAGTCGTCCGTCGCCTCGGCCATCCGGCAGGCGATCGGGGTGCTGGACAACTTCCTGCAACTCCAGCACGCCGCGGATGCCGACGAGCTGATCATCGTCTACCGCAACAGGCTGCCCGGCGCGGTGACGCTGCAGGTCGGTTTCCCGGTCGACGATCGCGTCGCCGAGGCCGCCGGCGGCGAGATCTTTGCCGGCCTGACTCCCTCCGGCCCGATGGTCCAAGTGCTGCCCGGCGGCGCGCTTCAGGATGTCCTCAGGGCCGGCGCCGAGATGCCTGAGGGCTCTGCCTCGTTCACGTGGCAGTCGTTCAGTCCCGCCGATTTCCGCCCTTGGCGCACGCATCCCTTCGGGCCGGTGCTCGCGCCGGCCGAACTTGCCGGCCCGATCCCGGGTCCGGAAGCCTCGTGACCCCATGGAGGTAGCCATGCATGGCCTGATCAAGCTGCTCGTCGTTTTCCTCTTCGTCCTGCCGGCTCAAGCGCTGGCCCAGGAGAGCCGTCTTACCTTCGGGGGCGATCAGTTCACCGCCGGCCAGTCCGCCCGGATCGACGCGCCCGTCGCCCGCGACCTGTTCGCCGCGGGTTACGACGTCACGGTGCAGGCCCCCGTCAGCGGCGACGCCCATCTTGCCGGCTTCAACGTCGCACAAAGTGCCGATGTGACGGGCAACGTCTATGCGGCGGGCTTCTCGGTGTCGCTGACCGGCAAGGTCGGCGGCGACATCACGGCGATGGGCAACACGGTGTCGGTCGCCGCGCCGCAGCCGGTCGCGGGCAATGTCCGCATTGCCGGCCAGACGGTGACGGTGTCATCGCCGATCGAGGGTTCGACCCTCATCACCGCGCACACCGCAACGCTGAGCTCGGGCGTGAAAGGGGATCTGAGCTTTTTCGGCGAGACCCTGGCCTTCGGCCCGGGCGCCCGGGTCGACGGCACCCTTACCATCCACGCCCCGCAGGAGATTGCCGTGCCGGTATCGGTGGCCGCGGCCGAGCGGGTGAAGTTCGAACGGCTGGTAGCTCCGGACTATGCGTCGGAGGCGGGCAAGACCGCCGAGCACGCGGTGCGGAGCATGTGGCCCGCCGTGTGGGGAACCGGCCTGTGGTGGCTGCTGCTGTTCGTCACCGGCGTCGTCGCCATAACGCTGCTGCCGAGGCTGACCCAGTCGCTGCAATCGACCGGATCGACGCGTCCCTTCCGCCGCCTCGGAGTGGGCCTCATGACCTTCGCCGCGGTCATCGGCCTGGTGCCGGTTCTGGGGCTGACCCTGCTTGGCATCTTCCTCATCCCGTTCGCCCTGTTGTTCGTCGTTCTCGCCTGCATGCTCGCCTATCTGGCGGGCACCTACCTGCTGGGCGTTCGCGTCGTCCGGGCGCTGACGTCGGTCGACAGCAACCTCAAGCGGGTGGGCGTCCTGGCGCTGTCGATCGTGGTGATGGGCCTGCTGGGGATGCTGCCGGTCATCGGCTGGCTGCTCACCCTGGTGGTGCTCTGCTTCGGCTTCGGCGCCATCGCCGCCATCATCATGGGCAGGCTCAGCGCATCCGACCGGCCGGCGGTTCCCGCTGCCGCCGTGGCGCAGACGCCGGAAGCCGTCTAGGAGGGCCGCGATGTCATTGACCTTCTTTCTGCCGCTCAGCACCTATCCCGACCCCACGCCGAAGGGCAGCCTGCTGCACGCCTTCGACATGGCGGCTACGCTCGGCGGCGAGGTGACGGCCCTGGTGCACGAGGTCGACATTGCCGACGTTCGGAATATCCTGGCCGACGCGCTCATCGACGTCTCGGGGATGACTGCCGCCGCCGAAGCGCGCAGCCATTCGGCAGGGCAGGCGTTGATCGGCGAACTCGAACACCTCGCCCACCGGTTCCAGATCGGCCTGACCGTGCGGAGCGCCAGGACCCGCCCCGAAGCGGCGGCGGAGCTCCTGGCGATCGAGGCGCGCACGTTCGACTGTTCGCTGCTGATGCCGATGGCGGCAAGCGACGAGCAGATGAGTATCGCCGAGGCGGTCCTGTTCGGCTCGGGCGGGCCGACCTGGGTGTTTCCCGAAGCCGAGGCAACGGCACATCTGGCGTCGGCGGCCATCGCCTGGGATGGCGGCCGCGCCGCGGCGCGCGCGGTGCGCGATGGGCTGCCGGTTCTCTCGATGGTCCAGCACGTGACGATCCTGTGCGCGACCGATGACAAGCCGGTCGAGCCGGCCTCCGTGGGCGCCCTGCACGACTATCTGCGGCACCACGACATCACGGCCGAAATCCACCTGTTCAGCCGCTCGGAGCGCCCCATCGGCGAAGCCCTGCAGCAGGCAGCCATCGATCGAGGGGCGGGCCTGCTGGTGATGGGCGCCTACGGGCACAGCCGCATCCGCGAATTCGTGCTCGGCGGCGCGACGCGAACCGTGCTCGCCAATCGGCGCCTGCCGATCTTCATGTCGCACTAGGGGGCTGCAACTGGCCGGTGATGCGAGGCAGATTGCGATGCGGCTGACGCCGCTGGTGCTGCTGACCAGCGCGCTGGGCGTGCTGGCTGCCTCCCTTCCCTTCATTGTCACGACCGGACCGGGGCCGACGGAGCATCTGGCGGTGACCGGAAAACTCGTCAGGCTCTATGGCCATGGGCCCTATCGCAACATGCCGGCTGATGTGGCGGTGCAAGGGCTGGCGCAGGACCTGGTGACGCTGCTCGCAGGCCTGCCGCTGCTGCTGGCGGCACTGTGGCTGGCGCGGCGCGGCTCGCGGGTCGGCTATCTGCTGCTGACGGGAAGCGCCGGCTATCTCTTCGTGCAGTATGTGCTCTACCTTGCGATGGGCACCTACAACGAGCTGTTCCTGATCTGGGTGGCGCTGGTGCTGCTGCTGTTCCAACTGCTGGTACGGCTGCTGCTGTGGGGGGCGAGCGAGGCGCCCGACTGGCCGCAACCGCCCGCCGCGGTCCGCCGCTATGTTGGAGGCTATCTGCTGTTCACCGGCACGTCGATGGCACTGCTCTGGCTCGGCGTCATCGTGCCCCCGCTGCTGGATGGGCGCTTCTATCCCGACGCGCTCGCTCACCTGACGACGATGGTGGTGCAGGGCTTCGACCTGGCGATCTTCCTTCCGGCGGCGTTGCTGGCCGGCTACCACTGCTTGCGCGGGACACCGGCAGGGCGGCTGCTGGCGCCCGTCTTTGCGGTGTTCCTGTCGCTGCAGATGACGGCGTTACTGGCAAAGATCGGCTGGATGACCACCATCGGGGCGCCGGCGGGGCCGGCTCTGGCGATCATCCCCTTGCTGCTGGCGGGGGCGCTCGCCGCGGCATACCTGGCGCTGCGGGCCCAAGCGCGCCCGCACCATCGTTTGAGCTGAGTCAAAGCCTGGTCACGGGAGCCGAGCTAGCGTTGCTCCAGACATGCCCCAGGAGCATCCGATGCGTGAAGATCACAAGCTGCAGGCCGCCGTCCAGTCGCGTCTCGACCTGGATCCGGCGATCAACTCGAGCCATATCGGGGTGAGCGCCAGGGAAGGGATCGTCACCATCTCCGGGCACGTGTCGAGCCTGCTCGAACGCTCCGCGGCGGAGCGGGCGGCGGGCCAGACCAAGGACGTGCGTGCGGTCATCAACGAGCTCGTGGTCGAGCTGCCGGGCCTGAATCGAACCCCGGACGAGCAGATCGCCGAGCGGGCTTATGCCCGGCTAGCGTCAAACGTCTCGGTGCCGCTCGATCGGCTCCACCTGGCCGTCAAGGACGGCACCATCACGCTGCATGGCGATGTCGACTGGCACTTCCAGCTGCAGGCGGCGATCGACGACCTGGAACTGCTCGAGGGCGTGCGCGAAATCCGCAGCGACGCCCAGATCCGGCCGCCCGTGCGGGCCGACCAGGTGCACGAAAAGATCAAGCAGGTGCTGGCGCGAACCGCGCCGCTCGATGCGGAGCGGATCGACGTGATCGCCAATGGCAGTGAAGTCACGCTCACCGGCGAAGTCACCTCTTGGCAGGAACGGGGCCTCGCGGAAAGCACGGCCTGGTGCGTGCCCGGCGTGTCCCACGTCACCAACCAGATCATTGTTCTCTAGGAGCGTCCAATGAGCTTTCACGCCTGCGTCTGGATCGACCAGCGCCACGCCAAGATTTTCCGCATCGGCCAGATGACGGCCGAGATGCAGGCGATCCGCGACGACAGACCCGAGCAGCACCTGCACCGCAAGGCCAATCACGTCGGCCTGGGCACGGTCGAAATGGACCATGAAATGATGCGGGAGATTGCCGAGGGGCTGGGCGGCGCCGAAGCCATCCTGATCATGGGGCCGGGCAAGGCCCGGACGACGTTCAAGGGCTATCTCGACGAGCACTTTCCCGAGCTGGCACACCGCGTCTGGGACGTGCGGGCAAGCGACCATCCCACCGATGCGCAGATCGTCGCCGAGGCGCGCTCGTGGTTCCGCACACAGGACCGCATGCATTAGGGCGTTCCGGCATTCGCTCGTTGAATCCGCACGTCCTGCGTTTTGTCGATTTGTTTTGTCACGGGATCGAAACCAGGAGGCAATGATGGAGCCCAATCACATCTGGCATCGCCAGCATCGGCTGTCGCAGAGCGCCTCGGCAGACGAGGCAATCGCCTGGCATCTTCGACATGCCGCCAATTGCGGCTGTCATGCGATACCCGACGAGGTGATGGTGGAGCTGGGTGCTCGCGCCATCATGCTGCCTCAGGGGTACGAGCAACGCTGGGCGGCGGTGGGCAGCGTAGGGGCGCCCGAGGCGCCGGCGTTTTCCATGGTTGTCGCCTCGGGCGCCGAGGCGCTGCGGCAATCGGGGCTGCAACTATGAAGATCAATCGCGAGTGGCACCTGGCACATCCCATGCCGAGGAACGCCAGCCTCGAGCAGCGGCTCGAATGGCACGCCGAACACGAGGTCAATTGCGGCTGTCGCGAGATGCCGTCTGCTATCCGCAAGGAACTGGAGGCACGAGGCCTCATCGCGCCGACGGCACGCAGCCTCGGCTAGCCCCGATCACCGGCCCGCCGCGTTGAGCCGATCGGCGACCCAGCTGCCGATCCCGGCCGCCGACCTGGCGCCGGACACCCGACCGATTTCCTTGCCACCGGCAAAGAGCAGCAGGGTGGGGATGCTGCGAATGGCCAGTCTGGCCGACAGCGCCTGTTCGGCATCGGAGTCGAGCTTGACGAAGCGGGCGGCGGGTTCGCCCGCCGCGGCAGCGCGTTCATATTCCGGTGCCATCGCCCGGCATGGTCCGCACCAGGCGGCCCAGACGTCGACGACCACGGGAAGGGTGCCCTTCTCCACCTGCCGCATGAGCATCGCCGCGTCGACATCCCGCGGTCGGCCGGTGAACAACGGCTTGCCACAGCTGCCGCACCTGGCCTCTGCGGCCGGGCGTCCGACCGGCAACCTGTTGATGGCCCCGCACTCGAGGCAAACGGCTCTGTGTTCTGCTGGCATCGTTCGTGTTCAGGATCTGTCCGGGTTATCTATATAGGTATGGCTGGCCTCGTCCCAAAGAATCCGCCCCGAACGGGTGAGCAGCTCGAGGATGCCGGCGGCGATCATGTCGCGGTGTTTCGGGGAGAGTTCGGCGCTGAGCCCAAGCACCTCGGCGATCGTCGAGATACTCAACCCCTTGGGGTGTCGCGTCAGCAGGTTGACGACCGAGTCTTCGATGTATTTCAGCCCCAACTGGGCCTGCTCGCGATGGTCGAGGTCGTTCATCTGCTCCTCACGCTGCTGATCGCTTCGCCGCTTCGGCGGCGGCGACATGGGTTTTGACCGCCACGAAGCTGTCGGGGCTGACCGAGATGGAGTCGATGCCGCATTCGACGAGGAAGCGGGCGAATTCCGGGTGGTCACTGGGGGCCTGGCCGCACAGCCCGATCTTGGCGCCGGCCTTGTGCGCCTCGGCGATGACCGTGCCGATCATCCATTTGACGGCCGGGTCCTGTTCATCGAACAGGCCTGCCAGTTCGGCGGAGTCCCGATCCACGCCCAGGGTGAGCTGGGTCAGGTCGTTGGAGCCGATCGAGAAGCCGTCGAAGCGGCGGGCGAACTCGGTGGCCTGCACGACATTGGATGGCACCTCGCACATCACGTAGACCTGCAGGCCGTCCTGGCCGCGCCTCAGGCCATGCTGGGCCATGACATCGAGCACCTGGTCGGCCTCGACCACCGAGCGGCAGAACGGAACCATGACGATGACGTTGTCGAAGCCGAGCCGGCTTCGTAGCCGCGAAATGGCCTGGCACTCGAGGGCGAAGCCGTCCCGGTAGCGCTCGGAATAGTACCGCGACGCGCCGCGGAACCCGATCATCGGGTTCTCTTCCAGCGGTTCGAACCCGGCGCCGCCGACGAGGCCCGCATATTCGTTGGTCTTGAAGTCGCTCATCCGGATGATGACCGGCCTGGGCCAGGCGGCGGCAGCAATGCGCGCCAGGCCGCGGGACAGCCGATCGACGAAGAACTCCGGCTTGCTGTCATAACCGGCGGTGAGCCGTTCTATTTCCTGCCGCGCCGGCTCGTCGCGCACCTGGTCGAAGTGGACCAGCGCCATGGGATGGATGCGGATGGCGTTGCTGACGACGAATTCCATGCGCGCCAGCCCCACCCCGTCGGCCGGCAGACGCCACCAGCGGAACGCCGCGCCCGGATTGGCGAGGTTCAGCATCACCCGGGTGGTACTGGCCGGCAGGTGCTCGAGATCGAGCGTCTGCACCTCGATCTCGGCCGGGCCTTCGTAGATCGCGCCTTCGTCGCCTTCGGCGCAGCTGACGGTGATGTCCTGGCCGCTGTGCAGCAGTTCGGTGGCGTTGCCGGTGCCGACGATGGCCGGCAGCCCGAGTTCGCGGCTGACGATAGCCGCATGGGAAGTCCGGCCGCCATGATCGGTGACAATTGCCGCCGCCCGCTTCATGATGGGAACCCAGTCGGGATCGGTGGTCGAGGTCACCAGCACCGAGCCGTCGACGAAGCGGGCGATGTCGGCGGCGCTCTCGAGCAGGCAGACCGGGGCGCTCACCGCGGCATCGCCGATGGCGAGGCCGGCCAGCAGCCGGCGGCCATGCTGCTTCACGCGGTACGATCTCATGGCGCCGGCTTCGCGCCGTGCCTGCACGGTTTCAGGCCGCGCCTGGACGATGAACATCTCGCCGGTCGTGCCGTCCTTGGCCCATTCCATATCCATCGGGCAGCCGTAGTGGCGCTCGATGGCGACGGCCCAGCTGGCAAGTCTGACGATTTCATCGTCACCCAGCACGAAAGCGGCGCGCTCGGCCTTGGAGGTCGGCACGTTGCGGGTCGGCGTCTCGCCGCCGGAATAGATCATCTTGATGGTCTTGGTGCCGCGTGCCTTCTCGATGATCGGTACGACGCCCGGCCGATCGAGGAACGGCTTGAACACCACATACTCGTCGGGGTCGACGGCGCCCTGCACGACGTTCTCGCCCAGGCCCCAGGCGCCGTTGATCAGCACGACCTTGTCGAAACCGGTCTCGGTGTCGATCGAGAACATCACGCCCGAGCCGCCCAGGTCCGACCGCACCATGCGCTGCACGCCGATCGACAAGGCGACCTTCATATGGTCGAACCCCTTGGCCTTGCGGTAGCTGATGGCGCGATCGGTGAACAGCGAGGCAAAGCAGCGGCGGCAGGCCGCCAGCAGCGCGGCCTCGCCCCGGATGTTGAGGAAGGTTTCCTGCTGGCCGGCAAAGCTCGCGTCGGGAAGATCCTCGGCGGTGGCGCTCGAGCGGACCGCCACGTCGATGTCATCGCCGCCGCTGCGCCGGCCCAGCTCGCGATAGGCCGACCGTATCGCCCGCGCCGTGGCCTCCGGCCAGGTTCCCTGCAAAATCAGGTTGCGGATCGCCTGGCCGGTTTCGGCCAAGCTGGCGCGGTGCTCATCCCAGGCGGCCAGGTGGCCGGTGATCCGGCTGCGCAGGTTGTTTGCCTCGACGAACTGCCAATAGGCGTCGGCCGTCGTCGCGAAGCCCGGCGGCACCTGGATGCCGTTCCGGGCGAGGGCCTGCACCATCTCGCCCAGCGAGGCATTCTTGCCGCCGACGCGCCCGACATCGATCCGCCGAAGGGTTTCGAACCAGGCAATCTGATCGACATGTTGCGACATCGGTGGTGCTCCATCTGGAGAGGCCCGAAGGCCCGGTTGCCGATGATGCTGGCCCGGACGAGGCCGCCGTTTCTTGATCCGTGTCAAACGCGAGGCCGGATGATCCAGATCAAACGCCCCGATCTCGAGCGGCGTCATGCTCACCTAGACGAAACAGGGAGCACCCAGATGATCGAGCATTCGCGCCAGGCACTGGTCGGCGCTTTTGGCGCCAGGTATGTCAGCCTTGCCATCGCCGACATCGACGAGTTGTCGGTGTCCAATTTCGCGCTCCTCAGCACTGCCGATTTCGAACAGCCGATGCAGGCGGTCGAGCGCTATCTCGCTTCCATTCCCCGCTGCCCCGACAAGGTGTCGCTGGCGCTGGCGGGAACGGTGGAAGGCGACGCTGCCACCTTCACCCACCGCGACTGGAAGCTGAGCCGCAACGATGTGCGTGCCGCGACCCGCGCCGATCACGTCTGCCTCGTCAACGATATCGAGGCCAGTGCGCTGGTGCTGCCCAACCTGTCGGCCTACGACCTCACCGAGCTGCATGCCGGCGCCGCCGTTCCCTATGGCAACAAGGCCGTGATGATGGCCGGCGCGGCGGTCGGCATCGCCGGACTGGTGCGGGCCGACAAGGAATGGGCGCCGGTCGTCGGCGAAGGCGGTTTCCAGCGCTTCGTGCCGACCAGGGACGATCTCGCCGAACTGGGGGCGGGCTTCCTCGCCGGGCGGTACGTCGCCTGCGACGACATCTTCACCGGAGCCGGGCTCGCAGCGCTCTACGCAGCGCTAGTCGCCAAGGCGAAGGTCCCCCCCAAATCCAGCGGCGCCAAGCAGATCGCGGCTGCCGGCCTCTCCGGCGAGGACCCGGTCGCGGCGCGCGCCCTGCAGATCATGGCGACATGGCTGGGGCGGGTGGCGGGCGATATCGCGCTGCTCTACGGCGCACGCGGCGGCCTCTATCTGGGTGGCGGCCTCGTCGCCAACATCATCCCGGCGTTGCAGACCGGACATTTTCGCGAGGCCTTCGAGAGCCGCGGCGAACGTTCCGCCTATATCGCCAAGGTGCCCGTGAGAGTGATCAAGACCGCGGCCGATGCCGGTCTGCGCGGAGCGGCGATCGCCATCGCCCGGTCGCTCTCGTCGCATGGGGCAGCGCATCGTCCGGTCGCGCGGGCGGCGTCCTGACCCACGGGAGAACAGAATGCGGATCACCGCTCCAGTTCTTGAGGTGCTGAGCTGGTATGATGGCGAGCGGCCGGGCGTGAAGGCCAATTTGAGCCGCCTGCTCATGCACGGGATCACCGGCGGCACCGGGCGGCTGCTGATCCTGCCGGTCGACCAGGGTTTCGAGCACGGTCCGGCCGCCAGCTTTGCTCCCAACCCGGCCGGGTACGATCCGCGCTATCACTTCGAACTGGCGATCGACGCGGAAGTCAGCGCGCTCGCGGCGCCGCTGGGCTTCCTCACGGCGGGAGCCGACCGCTATGCCGGCGCGGTGCCGCTCATCCTCAAGGCCAACAACGCCAACGGCCTCGGTTCGGTCAAGGACGAGGCGATCACGGCGACAGTGCGCGACGCCCTGGAACTCGGCTGCAGCGCCATCGGCTACACCATCTACCCGGGATCCGACCGCCAGTACGACATGTTCGAAGAGGTGCGGGCAGGCGCCGCCGAGGCGAAGGCGAATGGTCTGGTCGTCGTCATCTGGGCCTATCCGCGTGGTGGCGCGCTGTCGCATGAAGGCGAGACGGCGGTCGACGTGGTTGCCTATGGCGCGCAGATCGCGGCGCAACTTGGTGCCCACATCATCAAGGTCAAGCCGCCTGCAGCGCACATCGAAACAGCCCAGGCGCAGCTCGCCTGCCAGGCGGCGGGCTATGACTTCGCGCGCCTCGAAGCCCGCGTCGCCCATGTCCTCGAGGCGGCGTTTGCCGGACGGCGGCTGGTGGTGTTCTCGGGCGGTCCGGCCAAGGATGTCGAGGCCGTCTATGCCGAGGTCAGCGCCATCGCGGCCGGCGGTGGGCACGGCTCGATCGTCGGGCGGAACACGTTCCAGCGGCCGCGCGACGAAGCGCTGGCGATGCTCGGCCGGATTGCCGCCATCCACATCGGCGCGAGCGCCACGAGGTCGGCGTCATGACGCAGTTGCCCATCCTGACGGTGACGCTCAATCCGGCGCTCGACATCACCACCTCCGTGCCCCGGCTCGAACCGCAGCGCAAGCTCAGGTGCGAACCGGCGGTGTTGCATGCGGGCGGCGGCGGCGCCAACGTCTCGCGGGCGATCCGCGAACTGGGCGGCAGCAGCCGCGCCTTCGTGGCGCTCGGCGGCCATACCGGCCACCAGTATGGCGACCTGTTACGGGCAGCCGGCGTCGAGTGCATTCAGTATCCGCTGGGCGGGGAGACGCGAACCTCGATGACGGTGATGGAGCAGCAGACCGGGCTGCACTATCGCTTCGTCCTGCCGGGGCCGCCGCAGGAGGCGCGCTGCGGCGATGCGATCCTCGCCGAACTCGGCCGTCTCATCGCGGGCGGGGTCCGCTATGTGGTTGCCAGCGGCAGCCTGCTGCCGGGGATCGCCGAGGATTTCTACGCCCGCCTGGGCGACCTCGTGCGCTGGCACAATGCCAGGCTGATCCTCGACACGCATGGCGCGGCGCTGAAGCGGGGGCTTGCCGGGCGGCCCTTCCTGATCCGGCTGAACCAGCTGGAAGCAGAGGAACTGGCGACGGAAACCTCCGCCCGCGGCTCGCCTGCCGACATCGCCACGGAACTGGTGGGGTCGGGGGCGACGGAGGTGGCGGTATTCGCCATGGGCGAGCGGGGATCGCTGGTCACGACGCGCGACAGCCAGTTCACCATCGCACCGCCCGAGGTGACGGTGCACAGCATGGTGGGCGCCGGTGACAGCTATGTCGCCGCCCTGACGCTGGCACTGGCGCAGGGCTGGTCGATCGAGTCCGCCAACCGTTTCGGCGTCGCCGCGGCAGCGTCCGCCGTCACGCGGGAAGCGACGCAGCTGTGCGAGCGCACGACCAGCGAGCGGTTCTACAACGAAACCGGCAAGGCCATCTATCTGAGGGGCCCGACCGCATCGGCCGCGGCAATCGAGCGGGCAAATGATCTGGATCAAGTCCTGGGCTCGCCGAGCACGCAGAATGGGTCGAACAGCAGGAGGTAATCATGGCTGATCCGGTTGTCGTCGAACTGAAACCCAGGCCCTTCGCCTATATCAATCTGCGCTCGACGCTGCCGCAGATGTCCGCGACCATGGGGCAGGGGTTCGCCACCCTGAGCCAGATGTTCGCCAGGGCAAAGGCGCAGATGGCCGGCAACCCGCTCGCTCACTACACCGATTTCGATGCAACAGCGGCCAGTTTCGAGCTGGGCTTTCCGGTGCTGGAGGCCGACATTCCCGCTCTGCGCGCGGCCGGCCTTTCCATCGGGCAGAGCCCGGGCGGCACCAACATGACGGCCACCCATGTCGGCCCCTACGATACTGTCGCCAGAACCTACGATCTGATGACCATAGCCATGAAGGCGCAGAAGCTGTCTCCCGGCAAGGACATGTGGGAGAGCTATATGAGCCCTCCCGAGACGCCGCCCGAGCAGATCCGGACCGAAGTGATCTGGCCGGTCCACGCGGCAGGCTGATGGCGGCAGACCGGCCGTCGCGCCGTTGCACGCATGCCGCCGTGGAGTGAGGTTACGATGGTTTCACGCAGAGCAGCGTTGGGACTTGGCGTCGTCGGCGCAGGGCTCGTGGCGGCGGGTGGTGCCGTGGCGTCCGCTTATGGCCGCGATATGGCGAGGGCGCGTGCCCTGGTGGCGCCGGAGCTGAGCCGGGTGATCCCGTCACGCTTCGGGACGCTCGAATATGCAGAGGCCGGCAAGGGAGTTCCACTCCTCATGGTGCACGGCACCGGCGGCGGTTTCGACCAGGGACTGTTCTTTGCCAGGCGCTTCAGCGAGGCGGGCTATCGGATCATCGCGCCATCGCGCTTCGGTTACCTGCGCTCGGCCTTTCCTGACGACCCCTCCTCGGAAAACCAGGCCGATGCCCTGGTCGATCTGCTCGACGCGCTGGACATCGACAGGGTGGCGATCGCCGGCGGCTCGGCGGGAGCGCTTTCGGCCATGTCCTTCGCCATCCGGCATCCCGGGCGCTGCGCGGCGCTGCTGCCCCTGGTCCCCGCCAGCTACGTTCCCCGCGATACCCCGGTGCAGTCGGTGCCGCCGGAGCAGATGCAGATGGCCATGGCGGCGCTGCGGTCGGACTTCCTGTTCTGGCTCGCCATCACCACGCTGCCCGACCTGCTGACCCAGGCGCTGCTGGCCACCCGACCCGCATTGATCAAGGCGGCCGATCCGGCCGAGCAGGCAAGGGCGCGGCACATCCTCGAGGCAATCCTGCCGGTCAGCCTCAGGGCAGACGGCTTGCTCAACGACGCGCGGCTCGCCAGCAACCCGGCGCCGATGCCGCTCGAGACGATCACCGCGCCGACGCTGGCACTGTCGTACGAAGACGATGCGTTCGGCACCGCGGCGGCGGCGCGCTACATCGGCGAACGGGTCCCCGGCGCGAGGGTGAAGGTGTTCGCCGATGGCGGCCATATCGGCATCGGCCACGATGCCGAGTCCTTTGCCGTGATCGACGGCTTTCTCAAGCAGATCGGCTACGCCTCATAGGTCGAGATCGGGCCTCCATACGTCCAGCAGGGCGCGACGGACGGGGCTGCATTCTGTGAGCGACCTGATCCGATCCGGGCAGTTGCTGCCAGCGGAGTTCCAGCAGTCACCGACACCGAGGGCCAGGCGGAAGCCAGGCTTGGACGTCGACGCCCGTCAGGCGCACGCGTCGGGCCCAGAGCGGGCGTCGAGGTGCCACTGGAGAAGTGAAGTGATAAATCACCTCAGCCGGTTTGCATCAGTCGCCGATATTCCGCCTCGGCGAGTCCGTAGGAGTGGTCGGCGCGCTCGACCAGCCGTTTTCGATCCAGAATGACCAGGTGCCCTCTGGTCGAGCGGATCAGACCTTCGCCCTCGAGGAGCTGAAGCGCCAGGGTGACGCTGGAGCGCCGCACCGCCAGCATCGTTGCCAGCAGATCATGAGTGATGTGGAAGTGAGGGCCAAGTCGATCGGACACCATCAACAGCCATCTCGCCAGCCGTTCTCCCAATCGCGCCTGCCCGTTTGTGACGGAGGTTGCCGTGACCTGGATCTCGAAGGCGCGGTAATATCTCGAGAGCAACCCCGCGAAAGCCTGCGACTGCCGAAGCGCCTGGCGCACCCGATCGATCGGCGCGCGATAGGCGGTTCCAGCAGCTTGAGAGAACGTATCGAAGGGGGACAGCGTATCGCCGGTGACCACGAAAGGGCTGGTAACGCCTTCGCGGCCGATCAAGCCAACTTCGATGGCGCTGCGGCCGACCTGCGCCACAACCGAGGCCATGCCATCCTCGGGGAAGTACAGTGCGTCCACAGGCGCGCCCGCTGCATGCAGATGGTGACGCAGAGCAACGTCGACCAGTTCCAGATCGAGCAGAGACCGGTCGTCAGCCGGCAATCGACCCAGCAGCAGGTTCTGGAATGAAGCGTCGGACAAAGTGCTCTCCCGCTCATAGGGGCAAGGCACTTCGCATCTCCTAGCCGTCCGGGCCGGGCCACCCTACAGACGATGGGTCAGTTTGCTATTGGAAAGAGCCTGTTTTGAAGCCTTGGTCAGCTACCGTACCAACCTTTCCGCACGTCGTATTTCCAATGACAGGCTGACGTTGGAGAGAACCCGACCAGTCTGATCGCGGACGGCTACTGTGAGAAGCGAGCGGCCGTAATGAAAATGATCTCGTGTTACTTCGAGTAACATGCCAGCTGCTTCCTCCTCGGCAGCTGTTTCGTTTCCGAACTCCGAACCCTCCGTGTCGGTGTGGGTGTCGGTCTCGTCAGAAAAATCGAAGAAATAGCGATGCATAATGGTCAGCCGCAGCGGCTGACCAGCGGGTCAGCCAACGAGGAATACATCCCAGAGGTGGACCGGCTCGCCAATGCTGCACTTGCGGTCCCGTGGATGTAGTAAAATCAGAGGTTTACTGATCAAATCGCGGAACCTGACGCTGCGTGCCTCGTCGGCATGGGGCCACACTAGCATGCCTGCGCAAGTATTTGGAGCAAGGTTGTTGCAGTGCGATACGGGGAGCCGCTCCTCTGCCGCCCGGGAGATGGCTCGGCTCCGGGCCGCCTGTGCCAGGTCGAGCGCTGCGGGAGCGCAGCGTAGTTGCGGCAGAAGTCCAGCCGCGCGCCTCGATTCCAGCAATGAAAGAAGTATTTTATCGAGCAGCAATCGCGTAAGCTGGTTTGGCTCGGATCGCGTCCACAACCTATCCGAACAGGCGGGTGCTCTGGAGGCTATCGGCTTCAGAGCACCCGCTGCTGGCAGAACGGGACAGTTTCTTCGCGTCCACTTCGCAACTGTACCGTTCTCGCGTCCCCTTTGGATCAGGACGCGGCCGGGCCCGCTTTTTCACGAGCCTCGAGCCCCAGTATCGTCAAGTTACCGGACGTTGGATACGGAATGTCCGTTTGCGGACACTTCGGTGTCAGTTCGTTGAATTGCCTAAGGTATTTCCGGCGGTCAACGCCCATCGAAACAATCGGCAACGCCAGCCGAGTGCGCCGCCGGGTGCGCGATTCCCTACCGTGAGGAGCCATGGGGGGCCATGCCATCCATCGCCGGGCGGCGGTGTCGCAGCGTGAGGCGGCGACGGGCCGCGGCCTAGCCTGCATCATAGGCGGCCAGTGCTACCGGCAAGGCCTGGACCACGGCGTTGCCGACGGCCGGAAGGCCCGCCAGGATTGCACTGACGATCTCATCGCGCGTGGCGCCCTTGCTCTTGGCGTCCACGACATGAAACGGCAACCCGCTCTCGAGCCGCATGGCAGCCAGGATCCCGATGTAAACGAGTTCCTCCGTCTTGGGGTCGAGCGCGGACGCTGCCGCCAGCTTCTGCACGGCGTCGAGCCAGGCCCGCTGCTGAGCCGGAGCTTCCTGCATGAACACCTGGAAGGCATTGCTGACCCGAGACATTTCACTCACTGGCGTTCTCCGCACTCATGGACCCATCATGAAGCCCAGGCCGACGCCGCAACTTATCGCCGGCGGGTGATCCGAGCTTGATCTCAGTCAAATGCCGAGAGGATGAAGGACTGCAGAAACGCCGATGTCGGCATGAGAGCGTCTCCACGCTGCTCGACCCTTCTTGATCCACGTCAACCGGGACCCGGCTCACGCGCGGCGCAGTGCCTCGATCGGATCGAGATGGGCGGCGTTGCGGGCCGGGAAATAGCCAAAGGCGACGCCCACCAGGGCGGAGAAGCCGAAGGCCATGGCGACGGCGCCGGCGTCGACGACAAACGGCACCCCGAGCAGCTGCGCCGCGATCATCGACAGCCCCAGGCCGAGGCCGATACCCAGCAGGCCACCGAGCATCGACAGCACGATCGCCTCGACCAGGAACTGCGCCAGTACCTGGGATTCGCGCGCGCCGATGGCGAGGCGAATGCCGATCTCGTGCGTGCGCTCGGTAACCGAAACCAGCATGATGTTCATGATGCCGATTCCGCCCACTACGAGGCTGATGCCGGCAATCGCGGCGAGCAGGCCGGTCAGCACGCCCATCACCGTTCCCAGGGTCGAGGAGATCTGGCTCATGTCGGTGACGCTGAAGTCGTTCTCGTCGCTGCTGGCGAGATGCCGCCGGTCGCGCATCAGCGCGGTGACGTCGGCCTCGATCGTGGGGATGGCGGCCTCGGAACCGGCGGCCATGTAGATCGCCGCCACGTCCGTATTGCCGGCAATGCGACGCTGAAAGGTGGTGATCGGCAGGAAGACGGAATCGTCGCGGCTCTGGCCGAATACCGAACCCTGGCTTTCCAGCACGCCGATGACGGAACAGGAAAAGCGGCGCAGCCGGAACTGCCGGTCGACGGGGTCGGGCGTATCGAACAGGTGCTTGGCCACGGCCGGCCCGATGATGCAGACCGGGGCGCTCGAGGCGATTTCGCCTTCGCGAAAGCCGCGGCCGAAGGCGATCCTGTACGAGGTGACGACCTTGAAGAAGTTGGTGTCGACCCCGTTGACGTCGACCTGGTAGTCGGAGGAGCCGGCGGTAGCGGTCAGGGCCCGCGAGGCGATCGGCGCCACTGCGGTGATGCCGTCGATCATGCGCGCGATGGCTTGCGAGTCGGCCATCTTGAAGCTCTCCGCCACCACCCCGCGCTGCATCACCATACGGCCGGGGATCACCATGACGATGTTGCTGCCCAGGCTGGAGATCGAGCCGTTGACCTCCGCGGTTGCCCCTTGCCCGAGCGTCACCATCGAGATCACCGCAGCAACCCCGATGGTCACGCCAAGCAGCGTCAGCAGCGAACGGAGCGAGTTGCGCCAGATGGCCTCGAGAGCCAGCCTCACCGTCTCAAGCAGCATCGGACCGTATCCTTGCGGTGGGCTCGGCCGCCGCGCGGCCATCGACGATGCGGATCTGGCGGCTGCAGAACACGGCCATGTCCGGCTCGTGCGTCACCATGATGATGGTGACGCCATCCTGACGGTTGAGCTCGACGAGCAGCTTCATCACTTCGGTCGCCCGCTCGGTATCGAGATTGCCCGTCGGCTCGTCGGCGAGCAGCAGCAGCGGGTTGGTGACGATGGCGCGGGCGATAGCCACCCGCTGCTGCTGCCCGCCCGACAGCTGCGAGGGCAGGTGGTGTTCGCGACCATTCATGCCGACCCGTGCGAGCGCGGCGCGCGCCAGCTTTCGCCGCTCGGCGCCGGACACGCCGCGGTAGATCAGCGGCAGTTCGACATTTTCCAGCGCACTGGATTGCGGCAGGAGATTGTAACCCTGGAAGACGAAGCCTACGAAGTTGCGGCGCAGCAGAGTGCGCTGCTGCCGGCTCACCTTGGCGACCGGTACGCCATCGAAGCGGTAGCTGCCGCCCGTCGGCGTATCGAGGTAACCCACGATATTCATGGCGGTGGATTTGCCCGAGCCGCTCGGCCCCATGACGGCGACGAACTCCCCGCGCTCGACCCGGAAGTCGAGGCCGTCCAGTGCCCGGACTTCCGCTTCGCCGGTGCCATAGACCTTGGTGATGCCGCCGAACTCGACGAGGGGAGGGGAAGGCGCGCTCATCGAGTCTTCTTTCCGACGACGACAAGGTCCTGCTCGACAAGGCTGCCCGGCTTGATCTCGGTGCGCTGTCCATCGGTCAGCCCGCTCGTCACCGCGAGCGCCACCGGCGCGCCGGCTCTCAGAACATAGACGCGAGAGGCCCTGTCGTTTGACGCGGCTGCCGCCGAGGCCTCATCGGGGGCGAAGCGCAGCGCGGCGTTGGGGACCGTCAGCACGCCCTTTGCCTCGGCAGTGGAAATGTTCGCCGTGGCGGTCATGCCTGGCCGAAGCTGCAGACCGGCATTGTCCACGGCGATGACCGCCTTGTAGCTGGTGATACCGTTGCTGACCGTAGGGCCGGTGCGCAGCTGGCGGACGACACCCCCGAACGGCCGGTCGGGCATCGCCTCGACGGTGAAGCTCGCCGCGTCGCCAACCTTGATCTGCGCCACGTCGGCCTCGTCGATATCCGCCTCGAGCTCGAGGCGGCGGATGTCGCTGGCGATGAGGAACAGCGAGCTGGCGAGCGTGGCGGCGTTGATCGTCTCGCCGACTTCGGCATTCACATCCAGCATGATCCCGTCGATGGGGGCGACGATGTTGGCCTTGTCGTAGTTGTCCCTGGCGCCGGCGAGATCGGCCTCGGCAGCCTTCAACTGAGCTTGGGCGGCTGCCAGGCTGGCCCGCGCGCGCTGCAGGGCGGTGGTGGCGAGTTCGAGACTCTCAGTGCTGACGACTTTACCCGCGGCGAGGTCGCTGGTTCGGCGCCAGGCGGCTTCGGCATCACTGAGCCCGGCGCGCGCCGTATCCCGGGCGGCCTGCTGGATGTCGACCGTGGCAACGGCCCGCCGCACCTGCAGGTCGAAGGGGCGCAGATCGAGCCGGGCGAGCAACTGGCCCTTGCGGACCGGCTGGTTGTAGTCGACATCCACCGAGGCGATGGTGCCGGTGAGCGAACTCGAAACGGCCACCTGCCGCGTCGGCACCAGGGTGCCGGTAGCAGTGAGCTCGACCAGGATGTCGCCCCGCGATACCGTCGTGGTCTCGTACGCCGTCGAGCCGCTGCCCAGCCTCGAGAACAGCACCGCTACGCCCGCCGCAATCACCAGGATCACCCCGGCGCCGATGGCGAGACGGAGCAGCGTGCCGTGCCGCCCGCGCTTCGCTTCGGCGCGCAGAACTTCGGCGACGTCGGCTTTTTGCAGCATGATGCACCCCGTCAGCTGTTGGCTTCGACAGCGGCACATCCTGCCCTGCGCCCGCGGGGGCGGCTTGACCTGTGTCAAAGGCCCTTGTGGTGGCGCCCTCCCGACGTTCCGGTCACCTGGCGGCGGCCTGCGGCAGGCTGGTCATCAGCTCATGTTCGTGCCGGACATGGCGGCGCAGGCATTCGAAGAAGCCGCGCAGCATGTAGCCAGTCGCTTCGGGCGCCAGCAGCGGCTGCCGGCAGCCGAGCAATTGCAGTTCGTATTGTACCTCTTCGGCGAAGCACTCGTCTTCGAGGTGTTCCAGCCGCAACTGCTCGACCACCGTCCTGCCGTCGGGATGTGCTGCGAGGATGCGGGGAAAGAGGGTTGCCTCCTCGGCCTGGTGGGCGCTGCGGAGCAGCGGCCCGATCACCTGAGCCGCTCTCAGGCAGCGCTGATGGCTCAGAGCATTGGGCAGGGAATCGGCAATCTCCTCGAGCACGTCGCAGAGCGCCAGTTGCTGGGCGAAGGACTCGCGCAGCGCCGCCTCCAGCCGCTCGCCGTGCATTTTCTGGACCTGCATTCGCCGAACCCTTCGCTCCGCCTCGTGTGATTTGGGGAGCAAAGGCCGCGCCGGCTCCGGAGGCGTTGATCTGGATCAAAATTTTCGGGGCGGGCGTCCCTAGGGTGCAGGTGTTGAGATGCAGCACTATGGGGGCCGCTTTGCAGAATCTGCCTTGGATCATCGTCCTGGGAGGGGCGACGTTCCTGTCGCTGGTCCTGTCCGGGTTAGGACAGGACGCGGCCTTCACGGCCCATTGGGGCATCATCGCCGCGGTGCTCGGGGTCGCCACAATCATCCTGATGCGCAAGCCCGAGCGCGTTCCCGCGGCGGCTGATGGCGCCAGCCCGGACGGGGCGGTCTATTTCGATGCGCCGATCCGCATCGGCTCCATCCTCACCGTATTCTGGGGGTGCGTCGGCTTCCTGGTCGGCGTGGTCATCGCGCTGCAGCTGGCCTTTCCCGAGCTCAATTTCGGGCCGTGGTTCAATTTCGGCCGCCTGCGGCCGCTCCACACCTCGGCCGTGGTGTTCGCCTTCGGCGGCACGGCCTTGCTCACCACCAGCTTCTACGTGGTGCAGCGCACCTCGCGCGCCCGGCTGATCAGCGACAACCTCGCCTGGTTCGTGTTCTGGGGCTACCAGCTGTTCATCGTCATGGCCGCGACCGGGTACCTGCTCGGCATCACGCAGAGCCGCGAATATGCCGAGCCCGAGTGGTACACCGACCTGTGGCTGACCATCGTCTGGGTCGCCTACCTGGTGCTGTTCCTGGGCACCATCATCAAGCGCAAGGAGCCGCATATCTATGTGGCGAACTGGTTCTACCTTGCCTTCATCGTCACCATCGCGATGCTGCACGTGGTCAACAACCTGGCCGTGCCGGTGAGCCTGCTGGGGTCCAGGAGCTATTCGCTGTTCTCGGGGGTGCAGGATGCGCTGACCCAGTGGTGGTACGGCCACAACGCCGTCGGCTTCTTCCTCACCGCGGGCTTCCTGGGCATGATGTATTACTACATGCCCAAGCAGGCGGGGCGCCCGGTCTACAGCTACCGGCTGTCGATCATCCATTTCTGGGCGCTGATCTTTCTCTACATCTGGGCCGGTCCGCACCACCTGCATTACACCGCGCTGCCCGACTGGGCGCAGACGCTCGGCATGGTGTTCTCGATCATGCTGTGGATGCCCAGCTGGGGCGGCATGATCAACGGGCTGATGACGCTGCGCGGCGCCTGGGACAAGGTGCGCACCGACCCGATCATCCGCATGATGGTGATCGCCCTCGCCTTTTACGGCATGTCGACCTTCGAAGGTCCGGTGATGTCGATCAAGTCGGTGAACGGGCTCAGCCACTATACCGACTGGACCATCGGCCACGTGCACTCGGGGGCGCTCGGCTGGGTCGGCATGATCTCGTTCGCGGCGGTCTATTTCATGGTGCCGCGGCTGTGGGGGCGCCGGCAACTCTACTCGCCGCGCATGGTCAACTGGCACTTCTGGCTCGCCACCACCGGCATCGTGATCTACGCGGCGGTGATGTGGGTCTCGGGCATCATGCAGGGCCTGATGTGGCGCGAGTACGATGCCGAGGGGTTCCTCGTCTACTCGTTCGCCGAGACGGTCGCCGCGCTCCACCCCTACTACATCGCTCGGGCCTTCGGCGGCATGCTCTACCTCGCCGGCGGACTGGTGATGGCCTTCAACATCTGGATGACCATTCGCGGCCGCGTCCGCACCGAGCGTCCGATCCTCACCACCCAGCTGCAGCCGGCCGAATAGGAGCGCGCGAACCATGGATATTCTCGGCAAGCACGGCGTCATCGAACGCAACGCCACGCTGCTCCTCACCCTGTCGCTGGTGGTGGTGTGCATCGGCGGCATCGTCGAAGTCGCGCCGCTGTTCTATTTCCAGAACACCATCGAAAAGGTGGAGGGGATGCGCCCTTACACCCCGCTCGAGCTGGCGGGGCGCGACATCTATATCCGCGAGGGCTGCTATACCTGCCACAGCCAGATGATCCGCCCGTTCCGCGACGAGACCGAGCGCTACGGCCACTACTCGCTGGCGGCGGAGTCGATGTACGACCATCCGTTCCAGTGGGGCTCCAAGCGCACCGGGCCCGACCTGGCGCGGGTCGGCGGCCGCTACTCGGACGAGTGGCATGTCGAGCACCTGACCAACCCCCAGGCCCTGGTGCCCGAGTCGATCATGCCCAAATACGGGTTCCTCGCCGAGACCCCGCTCGACACCCGCAACACCGCCGCCAGCCTCAAGGCCAATGCCGCCGTGGGCGTGCCCTATGGCGAGGAGGCGATCGCCAACGCGGAACGCGACCTCGTCGCCCAGGCGACGCCGGAGGCGGACACCTCGGGGCTGGTCGCGCGCTACAGCAACGTGCGCGCCGAGGATTTCGACGGCAACCCCAAACAGATCACCGAGATGGATGCGCTGGTCGCCTATCTCCAGATGCTCGGCACGCTGGTCGATTTCTCGACCTACGACGCCCAGGCCAACTACCGCTAAGCGAGCCAGACCATGCCAACCGCACTCTACGACGCGCTCCGACATTTCGCCGACAGCTGGGGCCTGCTCTACATGATGGCGATTTTCCTCACCGTGGTGTTCTTCCTGGTGCGCCCCGGGGCGCGGGCTAACGCGCGCGATGCCGCCCGCATTCCGCTCGACGACGGCGCGCCCCGGGACCGGGAGGTCGGTCGATGAGCGACAAGGACATCGACAAGCTCAGCGGCGTCGAAACCACCGGCCACGAATGGGACGGTATCAAGGAGCTCAACAACCCGCTGCCACGCTGGTGGCTGTGGACGTTCTACGGCACGATCGTGTTCGCGCTGGGCTACACCATTGCCTTTCCGGCCTGGCCGATGATCTCGTCGGCAACCACCGGGGTGCTCGGCTATTCGAGCCGGGCCGCGCTCGATGCCGACCTCGCGGCGGCAAAGGCGGCGCAGGGCGACATGCTGCAGGCGGTGGCGACGACGCCGGTCGCCGACCTCCCCAGGAACGAGGCCTTGGCGCGCTTTGCCCGGGCGGGCGGGAAATCGTTCTACAAGGTTTATTGTTCGCAATGCCACGGCACCGGCGCAACCGGCAGCGCGGGCTATCCCAACCTCAACGACGACGAGTGGCTGTGGGGCGGCACGATCGAGCAGATCTACGCGACCATTTCGCACGGCGCGCGTTCGCCCACCGACCCCGACACCCATTACAACGTGATGCCGAATTTCGGCGTGGACGGACTGCTGAGCGCCCAGGATGTCGACCGGGTGGCGAAGCAGGTCGCATCGTTCTCCGGCATCGAGGGCGGCGAGGCGAGCCCGGCCGGCCAGCAGCTGTTCGCGGATAACTGCGCCAGCTGCCATGGCGAGAGCGGAGCGGGCATGCCGGAACTGGGCGGGCCGTCGCTCAACGACCACGTCTGGCTCTATGGCGGAACGCTCGAGGCCATCCGCGCCCAGGTCAACCGGCCGCGGCACGGCGTCATGCCGGCCTGGAGCGCCCGCCTGGGCGATACGGCGGTCAGGCAACTTGCGGTCTATGTGCACAGTCTCGGTGGCGGCCAATAGCGCTCAGGCGCCAAGCCACCAAGGGGGGAGGGGGGCGACCGCAAGCGCCTCCCTCCTGACCCAGATCAAAGCTGCTTGCCCACGCCGTGCAACAACCAACCCAGATCGTTCCGGAATCCCAGATGCAAGCGGACAGCGCCGACACTCAGACCTACGACGTCGAAGCGGTGAACGCCGCCGGGCGCCGCCAACCGCTCTACGCTCCGCGCAAGAAGATCTTTCCCAAGCGCGCCAGCGGTCAGTTCCGCAGGTTCAAGTGGCTGGTGATGCTGATCACGCTCGGCATCTACTACGTGACGCCCTGGCTGCGCTGGGATCGCGGGCCGTTCGCGCCCGACCAGGCCGTGCTGGTCGATCTCGCCAACAAGCGGTTCTACTTCCTGTTCATCGAGATCTGGCCGCAGGAATTCTACTACGTCGCAGGCATGCTGGTGATGGCCGGGATCGGGCTGTTCCTCGTCACCTCGACGGTGGGGCGCGCCTGGTGCGGCTATGCCTGTCCGCAGACCGTATGGGTCGACCTGTTCCTGGTCGTCGAGCGGGCGATTGAAGGCGACCGCAACGCCCGCATCAAGCTGGATGCGGCGCCGTGGTCGGCCGCCAAGCTCGCAAAGCGCAGCCTCAAGCACGTCGTCTGGCTTGTCATCGGTGTGATGACCGGCGGCGCCTGGATCTTCTACTTCGCCGACGCACCCACCCTGCTCGGCGACGTCGTGACGCTCCGGGCCCCGTTTGTCGCCTATGCGACCATCGCCCTGCTGACGGCCACCACCTACACGTTCGGCGGCCTGCTGCGCGAGCAGGTCTGCACCTATATGTGCCCCTGGCCGCGCATCCAGGGGGCAATGCTTGACGAGAACTCGCTGACCGTCACCTACAACGACTGGCGCGGCGAGCCGCGCACCCGCCATGCCAAGAAGGCGATCGCCGAGGGCAAGCCGGTGGGCGACTGTGTCGACTGCAACGCCTGCGTCGTCGTCTGCCCGATGGGGATCGACATCCGCGATGGCCAGCAGCTCGAGTGCATCACCTGCGCGCTGTGCATCGACGCGTGCGACGACGTGATGACCAGGCTGGGCAAGGAACGCGGCCTCATCTCCTACGCGACGCTCAGCGACTACAGCCGCAACATGGCGCTCGCCACCCGCGGCGGCCCGGCGGTGGAACCGGCCCGGGTGCGCGACCCCGCCACCGGCCGGCTCGTCGCCGCGATCAAGCGCACCGACTGGCACTCGATCATCCGTCCCCGCACCATCGTCTATTTCATCGGCTGGTCGGCTATCGGCCTCGCCATGCTGACGGCGTTGGCGCTGCGGACGCCGCTGTCGCTCAACGTGCTGCATGACCGCAACCCGCTTTATGTCGAGCTGCGCGACGGCTCGATCCGCAACGGCTACGACGTCAAGGTGCTGAACATGACGCCGGAGCCGCGTGAAGTGAGGCTGCGGCTCGACCGCCTGCCGGGCGGCAGCCTGTCGCTGGCCGACAGCGGCACCGCGACGAGCGGCAGCCTCGATCTGACGTTGGCGCCCGACAAGGTGCTGCCGCTGCGGCTCTACGTGCGGGTGGCCCCCGAGGCGCTGCCTGCCGGCAAGACCACGTTCGACATCGTGGTCGCCGACGAAAAAGCCGGCATCAGCCGCAGCGTCGAGACCACGTTCGAAGTTCCGGAGCAGCGCAGATGACCGGCAGTCCCAGCGCCCGGCGCGGCGAATTCACCGGCCGGCACATGCTGCTGACCATCGTCGCCTTTTTCGGCGTGGTCATCGCCGTCAACATCACCATGGCCGTCATCTCCTCGGTCAGCTGGACCGGCCTCGTGGTGCAGAACTCCTATGTCGCAAGCCAGGAGTTCGAGACCAGGCGGCTGGCGCATCTGGCGCAACAGCAGGCCGGCTGGCGCGCCAGCCTGGGCTATGCCGGCGGGGCGGCGCTGCTCGAGGTGCGCGGCGCCGATGGCAGCCCGATCGAGCTCGGTGCCCCGGTGCTGCAGATCAATCGACCGGTGGGCGGGCACGATGACCAGGCGGTGACGCTCGTTCGCCGGGCCGATGGCGTCTATACCGGCCCGGTGGACCTCGGGCCCGGCGTCTGGGAAGCGCGGGTGACCATCGATGACACGCCGCTCGGCCCATTCGAACTGCACGAGCGCTTCAGCATCGCGGGAGAGGCGCCATGAGCTGCTGTGTTCCCGGGGCCCACAGCATCGTCGACGAGCCGGCTGCCATCGAAGCCGACGGGCAGGCGCTGCTGGCGCTCAGCCGCCCGCTGGGCGACGGCCGACGCCAGCTCGAGTTCGCGGTTCCCGATGCGCATTGCGCTGCCTGCATCCGCTCGATCGAGACGGCCTTGCTCGAGCTGCCGCAGGTTGTCGCAGCGCGCGTCAACCTCACAGCGCGCCGCGTGCGTGTGGCGTTCGACCCCGAAGCAGGCAGCGCCGCCGAGCTTGCTCCCGCCATCCGCCGCAGCGGCTATCATACCTATGTGCTCGATCCCGCCGAAGAGAGCGGGGGCGATCCGGTGCTGGCCGAACTGCTCCGGGCGCTGGGTGTCGCGGGCTTCGCTGCCGGCAACATCATGCTGTTTTCCGTGTCGGTCTGGTCGGGCGCCAATGACGCCACGCGTGACCTGTTTCACTGGCTCTCGGCGATCATCGCCCTGCCAGCCATCGCCTATGCCGGACGCATCTTCTTCCGCTCCGCCTGGCGCGCGCTGCAGGTTGGAAAGACCAACATGGATGT
This sequence comes from Devosia sp. A16, assembly GCF_001402915.1. Lineage (GTDB taxonomy): Bacteria > Pseudomonadota > Alphaproteobacteria > Rhizobiales > Devosiaceae > Devosia_A. The sequence continues at coordinate 1,805,902 of NZ_CP012945.1, read as the reverse complement.
GCCGATCTCGATCGGCATCATCCTCGCCACGGCGCTCAGCCTGTACGAGACCCTGCAATCGGGCCGCCACGCCTATTTCGATGCTTCGACCAGCCTGCTGTTCTTCCTGCTGATCGGGCGCACGCTCGACCACCTGATGCGCGAGCGGGCGCGCAGCGCCATCGTCGGGCTGGCCCGGCTGCAGCCCCGCGGCGCCACCCGCATCCACGACGATGGGCGTCGCGAGTACCTGCGGCTGGACGAGATCGCGCCGGGCATGCAGCTGCAGCTGAAGGCCGGGGAGCGGGTTCCGGTCGACGCGATCGTTACCTCGGACGAAGGGGCGTTCGACTATTCGATCATCACCGGCGAAACCGCCCCTCAGCTGATCGCCGCGGGAGGGGAGGTGGTTTCGGGGGCCAACACCCTGGGTGCACCGGTGGAGCTTCGCGCCTTGCGCGGCTCCACCGATTCCTTCCTCGCGCGGATGGCTGCAATGATGGATGCCGCCGAAAATGCCCGCACCCGGCCGCGGCGCATCGCCGACCGGGCCGCCGCGATCTATGCCCCGGTGGTGCATACCGTTGCGCTCTCCACCTTTCTCGGTTGGGGGCTCGTGGGCGGCGACTGGCATATGGCGCTGCTCAATGCGGTGGCGGTGCTGATCATCACCTGTCCGTGCGCCCTCGCGCTTGCCGTTCCGATCGTCCACGTGGTGGCGGCCGGACGGCTGTTCGAACGCGGCATCCTGATGAAGAACGGCGCGGCGCTCGAACGTGCCGCCGAGATCACCTCGGTGGCCTTCGACAAGACCGGCACTCTCACCCAAGGGCGGCCACAAGTGGTCGAGAGCCACGTCGCCGATCCAGCGGATGAGGAGGTGGCGTTCGCCCTCGCCTCGGTCAGTACCCACCCGCTGTCGCGGGCGCTCACCGCCCATATCGGCCACGGCCGGCCGTTCGCCGGCGTGGTGCGCGAGAGCGCCGGTCGCGGGATCGAAGGCGTGGTGGGCGGCGTCAGCTGGCGGCTGGGCAGTCGCGACTGGTGCGGGTTGCCCGATGCAGGGGCGGGGGCCCTCACCGAGGTTTGTCTCGCCGCCGACGGGGCGCTCAGGGCCAGCTATCGGTTCAGCGACCCGCCCCGGGCAAACGCCCGCGAGAGCATCGCCGAACTGCGGCGCCTCGGGCTCGCATCGCGCCTGGTTTCGGGCGACCGGCAGGGTCCGGTCGACGCGATCGCAGCGGCCGTCGGGATCGATGTCGCCCAGGGCGAGCTCAAGCCCGAACAGAAGGTCGAGGCGGTATCGCAAGGGCGCACCATGATGGTGGGCGACGGCATCAACGACGCTCCGGCGCTGCGGGCGGCCTATGTCTCGATGGCACCCAGCTCGGCGGCCGATATCGGGCGCAGCGCCGCCGACTTCGTGTTTGCCGGTGACGATCTCGGGGCCGTGCCGTTCGTGGTTGGCACGGCGCGGCGCGCGGCGCGGCTGGTGTCGCAGAACCTTGCGCTGGCTGTGGGCTACAATGCCATCGCCGTGCCGCTTGCCGTCTGCGGCCAGGTGACCCCGCTGATCGCCGCCGTCGCGATGTCCTCGTCCTCGGTGATCGTCGTCGCCAACGCCCTGCGGCTGCGCTTTGCGCGCCGTGCGGCCCGGCCGGAGCCTGTCGGCCGCCTGGTGACCGAGGAGCGTGTGGCATGAGCGGACTCGCCCTTCTCATTCCGATCGCGGTGCTGATGGGGCTCGCCGCGCTGGCGGCCTTCCTGTGGGCGCTGCGGTCGGGCCAGTATGAGGATCTCAGGGGCGCCAGCGAGCGCATCTTCGAGGAAGACCTCGATGGGTGAGCTTTTGGCTCAGCCGGCGCGGGCCTCGAGCGCCGTGCGGTTGAGGATCACCACGCAGCGGTGCCCGCGGACGCTGATCACCCCCTCATGCCGCAGCCGGCTCATCTGGCGCGACACCGTCTCGAGGGTCAGGCCCAGGAAATCCGCCATGTCGGCCCGGCCGATCGGCAATGCCAGCGTCTGTCTTCCGTCGGCATCAGCAACCCCGATCCGCCTGGCGACGAGCAGCAACAGGCTCGCCACCCGCTCCGCGGCAGTCTTCCGCCCCAGCGTCACCATCCACTCGCGGGCGTCGTCGAGGTCGCGCAGCGACTGGCTGAGAAGACGCAGCTTGATGCGGTCGTTGTCGGCAACCAGGCGTTCGAGCACGCTGCGCGGGATACGGCAGAGCTCGACTTCGGTGGCCGCCTCGGCAGAGAGCGGGCTTTCGCTCGAGAACAGACGGCCCAGCAGGTCCGGGGAGAATTGCAGCCCGACCAGTTGCTGGCGGCCGTCGCGCAGGACGCGCGACAGCTTGATGGCGCCGCTGGTCACGTTGGCATAGCCGACCTCGCCGCTTTCGATCGTCAACGTTTCGCCTGCCCCGTGCCGGGTCCGGCGCGCCTGGCCGGCCAGGCGGGCCAGCTCGGCCGGGCCGAGCACCTCGCAGAGCCCCTGGTGCCGCACCTTGCAGTGGCGGCAACTGGATGGAGTCGCGTGGTCGGCTTCGGCATCTGTGGTCATCGGTGGCTCCCGCAAGCTGCCCCAGCTTCGCACGGTCTCGGCCCGGCCAATTGATCGAGATCAAGACCTGCAAGCCCAAGCTCTGCGAGAAGGCTGGCGGAGGCTCCGATGTCCGATACCCTGCTCAGCCGATACGCTCGGCCCGTACCCCGCTACACCAGCTACCCCACCGCGCCGCATTTCCACACCGGCATAGCCGATGCCGACTATGCCGGCTGGCTCGGAACATTGCCGGCGGCGACCGACCTGTCGCTCTATGTGCATGTACCGTTCTGCGATCGGCTGTGCTGGTTCTGCGGTTGCCACACCAAGCAGGTGCTCCGCTACGATCCGATCGCGGCCTACCTGCCGGCGGTGCATCTCGAGATGGAACAGGTGGCGCGGCTGCTCGACGGACGCGGCGGGGCGACTGGCCTGCACCTGGGCGGCGGTTCGCCCTCGATGCTGCGCCCCGACGATCTCATGGCCCTGGCCCGGCGGGTTCGCCAGCTGTTCAGCCCGCGGCCGGATTTCGAGTTCAGCATCGAGATCGACCCCAACGACATGACCGAGGACCGCTACGACGCCTTTGCGGCGGCCGGCGTGACCCGCATCAGCGTGGGGGTGCAGGATTTCGACCCGGTGGTGCAGCAGGCGATCAACCGGCCGCAGAGTTTCGAGCAGACCCGCGCCGTGGTCGAGGGGATGCGCCGGCGCGGCGTCGGTTCGGTGAACCTCGACGTGCTCTATGGGCTGCCGCACCAGACGATAGCTTCGGTCGAGGCGACCGTCGAGCAGGCCCTGGCGTTGGCGCCGGATCGGCTGGCCCTGTTCGGCTACGCGCACGTGCCGTGGATCAAGACGCATCAGCGGCTGATCGATGAGACAAGGCTTCCTGATGCGGCCGAGCGCCTGGCGCAGTCGGCAGCAGCAGCGGCGCGCATCAGTGCGGCGGGCTATGTCGCCATCGGTCTCGACCACTTTGCCCGGCCGACGGATCGGCTCGCCGTCGCGGCTGGGGCAGGCAGGCTCCGCCGCAACTTCCAGGGCTACACCACCGACCAGGCCCCGGCCCTCATCGGTTTGGGTGCGTCCTCGATCGGCAGCCTGCCGCAGGGCTATGTGCAGAACATCACCGCGACCGGCGAGTATATCCGGGCCATCAAGGCGCGCGGGCTGGCCATTGCCCGTGGCATAGCCCTCAGCGGCGAAGACCGCATGCGGGGCTGGGTCATCGAACGGTTGATGTGCGATTTTGCCGTCTCGATCGACGAGTTGCGTCGCCGCTTCGGCAACGCCGTTTCGCCGGTCGTCAACGAGATGGCCTGCGCCGCGCAGTACGACGCCGACGGGATCGTCGATTTCGACGGGCAGACCTTCGCCATCACCGAGGCCGGGCGGCCCTATGTGCGTTCGGTCGCGGCCGCGTTCGACACCTACCTGCAGTCGGGGGTGGGGCGGCATTCGGTAGCGGTGTAGGGGCATGCGTCGCGGGTGTGAGGCGGACGAGCTGCCGACAGCCATGTCCGGCAACCTTGCGCCTGTCTGATCATTCAAGGGCCGCTGGCGCATCCCTGATCGCGACCCGCGAGCCCCTGGCCTCCCAAGAGTACCGGCGCTCACCGGACCGAGCCAGCACCACCGCTCTCCCGGTGCGGCAGGCTCGTCCGGTTCCTGCAATTCCGGTTCTCACGGCTGATCGCACCAGGCCCGTGATTTGATCAAAGTCAACCCAGGGACTGTTGCAGCGCGCCAAGCTGGGCGGCGATTGAGGCTGGTCTGCGGGCGTCACAGACCAGCCGTCGCGCGGCACCGGTGGAGCAGGTGTCGACTTCCCCCGGCCTTCAGGAGGTCCAGATGCTCCCCGCAGTTTCCGGACAAGCGCCGCCCGTCCGGACGGCACCGTTCTGGACCCGGCCGGTGGCGGAGCTGCTGGCCGAGCTGCAGGCCGGACCTGACGGGCTGACCACCGCCGAGGCGGAACGCCGGCTCGGCGTGGATGGTCCGAACGCCGATACCGCCGGCCGTCGTCCCGGGCTGACCCGGGCTGTGGCACGGCGGCTGCTGGAGCCGCTTTCATTGATCCTGCTGGGAGCCGGCGTGGTCTCGGCCGCCACTGGTGACCTGGTGGGCGGATCGATCATCGTCGCCATCCTCGCCGTCTCCATCGGCCTCGACACGGTGCAGGAAGGCCATGCGGGCCGCGCTGCCGAAGAGCTTCGCCGTTCGGTCGCCCTGCAGGCCGAGGTGAAGCGCGGCGGCGTGTTCGTCGGTGTGCCGGTCGAAGACGTGGTGCGCGGCGACATCATCCGGGTTCGGGCCGGGGACATCGTTCCGGCCGACGCCATCATCCTCGAGGCCAGCGGCTTCTCGGCCAATCAGGCGGCGCTCACCGGCGAGGCCTTCCCGGCGGAAAAGCGCCCGGGCGCGGTGAACGCAACGACAGCCAGCGAGGCCACAAACGCCGTTTTTCGAGGGGCCGTGGCGCAGACCGGCGAGGCAACGGCGCTGGTGGTCGGCACCGGCCGGAACACCGTGTTCGGCGCGGCCGCCATGGTGCTGACCCAGGAGACGGAGCTGTCGCCGTTCCAGCGAGACCTGCGGGCGTTCGGACTGCTGATCGCCCGCCTCACCATCGCCCTGGTGCTCGTGGTGCTCGCCACACATGTCCTGTTCGGCCGCCCGGTGCTGCAATCGCTGCTCTTTGCCGTCGCGCTGGCCGTGGGCCTGACGCCGGAACTGCTGCCCATGATCACCACGGTGACGTTGTCGCGCGGTGCGCTGCGACTGGCGCAGCGCAAGGTCATCGTGAAGCGGCTGGCCTCCATCCACGATCTGGGCGCCATGACCATTCTATGTACCGACAAGACCGGCACGCTGACCTCCGCCGAGATCGCGCTCGCCGGCAGCCTCGACGGCAACGGCGCAGACGATCACCGGGCGGCCCGGCTCGGAGCGATCGCCGCCGAGCTCGGCGGCGACCGCGCGGCGCTCGACCTCGCCCTGGTCGCCGGCACCCCCGAGGCCGCGTCCGGTTGGAGCCTGAAGCGCCGCCTCAGCTTCGATTTCGGTCACCGGCTCGGCTCCGTACTGGTCGACGGGCCTGAAGGCGAACTGCTGATCGTCAAAGGCGCGGCCGAAGCCGTGATCGAGAACTGCATCAAGCTGCGCACGACGAGCGGGACGGTGCCGATCGGGGGGGCGGAACGTGCGGCCGCGCTCGCCCTCGTCCGGCAGAAAGCCGCCGACGGATTGCGGCTGATCGCCGTCGGTTCGCGTGCCTGGCAGGGTGAGGACCACGAGCTCTCTCTGGGTGACGAAACCGGCCTCGTGCTCGAGGGGTTCTGCGCCTTCACCGACCCACCCCGCGCTACCGCCAAGGGAGCCGTTCGGCGCCTCGCCACGGCCGGTGTACGCATCAAGATCCTCTCGGGCGACGACCCGGTCGCAGTCGCACGCCTCGCTGCCCTGGTCGGCCTCCGCTCCGAGCGGGTCCTGTCGGGCGCAGATATCGCCGCACTGTCGGATGCCGCCCTGGCCGTGCAGGTACAGCAGGTCGATGTCTATGGCCGATTGGCGCCCGACCAGAAGTCGCGGCTGGTACACGCGCTGCGGGCGCGCGGCGACATCGTCGGCTATCTGGGCGACGGCATCAACGATGCCCCGGCGCTCAAGACCGCCGATATCGGGCTCTCGGTCTCCGGGGCGACGGGGGTCGCACAGGCCGCGGCCGACATGATCCTGCTCGATTCGGACCTCGAGGTCGTCGCCAACGGCGTCGAGGAAGGCCGGCGGACCTTTGCCAACATCCTCAAATACGTTCGCATGGGCGCCAGCTCGAACTTCGGCAACATGCTGTCGATGGCGGGCGCGTCCCTGCTCCTGCCGTTCCTGCCGATGCTGCCGACCCAGATCCTGCTCAACAACCTGCTCTACGACATCTCGGAGATCGGAATCCCGTTCGACACCGTCCGCAGGCAAGCCGTGGCGCGGCCGCAGCGGTGGGACATGAAGCGGTTGCTCCGCTTTGCGCTGGTGATGGGCAGCCTCTCTTCGATGTTCGACGCCCTGACCTTCGCTGGCCTCATCGTGCTCTTCCATGTCGATCCCGAAGCGTTTCGAACGGCCTGGTTCCTCGAGAGTATGGCGACCCAGATCCTGGTGATCTTCGTGATCCGCACCAATGGGAGACCATGGGCGGACCGGCCGCACCGGTGGCTTGTCCTGTCCTCATTGGCGGCCTTGGCCGTCGCCATGATCCTGCCGTTCACGCCGATGGCCTCGTGGTTGGCCTTCGAGGCTCCACCCCCGGCCGTGCTGGCAAGCCTTGCCGGCGTCGTGGCCGCCTACCTGGTGGCAGCGGAGTATCTCAAGCGCCGCCTCGTCAACGCCATCTTTGCTCCCGCCACCCGCCGGACGGTCCGCCGTGATCGCGCAAAGCACCGCTAGCGGGCAAGTCGGCCGCTGTCGCCTACCAGCCCCGGCACGTGAGGATCGTGGTTCCAAAACCCGCGATCCGAGCGACGCCGGCAACGACGACGCCGCTTTCCGGCCCATCGCCGGGCAAGGCATCGGAGGTTCGTACGATGTCGACGGTGAACGTCATCGGGCCGACATTGGGGGATTCGAGCCCGGCCGAGATGCGGTCATAAGCCACTTCGGAGAAGGCAAGCGTCTCGCCCTCGTCGGTCGAAAGGGCAAAGTCGGGCGTCGCTGCCCGAACTGCCACGACCGAGCCGCCAGCATCGTCGGATGCGAAGGCCACGTCGAGATCCGCGGTGACCCGGCCGTCGAGGCTTTCACAACTGATGGTGTCTGCCGCGACGGCGGCGCCAGCCGCGAGGCAGAAAAGTGTGGGGAGGCAAGCGCGCAGCACGGCCGTATGGATCATGGGTCCTTCGCACTTCATGAGCAGGTCGTGGCCTGATTTTCGCAGATGTCCGTGGCCCAGCCCCTTGCCGTCTCGCCGCGCGCGTTGACCAGGGTGACATCGATGAACGGGCCTTCGCAACCGTGAATGGTCTCGACCTTCACCTGGTCGAGTGCCCAGGGGTTGGCAGCACCTTCCACATAGCCAAGATGTTGCACTGTTTTGGCGGCCATGCCGGGCGCCTCGCGCAGCACGGGGTCCTCGATCTCGAAGCGAATGAGCCGCGCGGACACCCAGCCCGGCCCCTCGAAAAGCACCTGCTCCGGCCCGTCCCCATACTGACCGATGGTGGCGTCGCCGATCTCCACCCAACCGTCCTTGAACCGGCGAACATCGAACTCCGGGGAGAAAGTGCCATCATCGCCGGCGTTGGATTTCAGAACGCCGGCAATGGGGAATCCCTTGCCGGGGCCGCTGCGGACATTGGTGCCCTGCGGGTCCGTGTCGTCGGAGTAGGCGCGGAAGGTGCAGACATTGCTTGCCGCATGAGCGCTGCCAGCCACAGTCATCAGCACGGCACATAGAACAGCGCGCGCGAAAGTCATCGTCATGATCGATCCCCAGATTGAGCCGGCCGTTTATCGCCTGCCGGCTGAACCGGGATTGAACACAACAGGAGGGCGGCAAGCCCCGTGAAGTCGGTCAACCCGCCGCCATCGGTTGGCTACTTCGCGGGAATGGCGTCGAGCAGCATCTGACGGAAGTGCGTGGTGTCGATCTTGGTGACGACGGTTATGGGGCGTTCTCCGAGGCCGGGGCCCTTGTCCGCGGCATAGGCGACGAGGGTGCCCAATGTCGCACCCGGGGCCAGGTCGACATTGACCAGGACCTCTTGCTTGGCCTGAACGAGGCTGGGATCAATCGCCACCGCGGTGGCGATCTCGTCCCACAGCGGCAGGTCCTTCCATGCATACTGCGCCAGGTAGGCAGCCAGCGGCGTGCCTTTGGCGGCGATGTCGGCGATCAGCGCCGCGTCGACGGTCAAGGCTTCGGTGACCGGGCCGACCGACACGATCGACGCAAACGGGGCCGTCAGAACGATGCGCGCCGCCTCGGGATCGAACATCACGTTGAACTCGCCGCCGAACCCCGCGATCTCACCGCTTTCGCTGCGAAAATTGGCGCCGGGGTCGCTGGTGATGACGAGCTTCTTGATCAGCCTGGGGAACTCGGGATCGAGACGCGTCGCCAGCGCCAGATTGGTGAGCGGCCCTGCCGCAATGATGGTGACTTCACCGGGAAACTTGTGCGCCTGTTCGATCAGGAATGCGGCGGCCGAGCCCGCCGCCGCTTTCGTCGTCGGCGCTCCCTCGTCGAGCTCGGGGACCGCAGTGGGGTCGAACCCGGGGACGCTGCCGTCCGTCTCCGGCTTGTTCCACGCACCCTTCCAGCCCAGCCTGCCATAGCTCGCCTCCCAGGCGGAAAGGCGCTGCGGCGTATTGATCAGCGGCAAGACGGCGCCCTCATGGACGGGGATGTCCGTTCGCCCGGCAATCTCGAGAAACCGCAGCAGATGCGCGGCTTCGGCGTTCATCCAGTCATCGCCGGTGACCACCGTGAGGCCGAGCAGCGTGTCATCGGGGCTGTCGAGGAAGAACAGCACCGTCTGCAAGTCCGACCCGCCTGGTCCGGAAAAGTCGTTGTCGATGATGAAGGGAGCAGCCGTGGCAGGGACGGCCAGCAGCGCAGCCGCAGTGGTGCTCATCAGCGCCCGCAGGAAGGTCTTTCGCATCTAAGCCTCGTTCGGTTTTCTGGACGAAAGTCTGGTGACCACCAAGCTAGCCGGAGTTGCCGACGGGGCATCCCCATGAAAAGCTGGACTCCCGTTCGAGGTTTTGGACGACATGCAACTCGACGACATTCAGGCGTTCTTCCGCATCCGGAGCGCCGGCTCGCTTTCGGAAGCGGCGCGGCGAAGCGGCATCCCCAAGGCCACGCTCAGCCACCAGTTGCGCCGACTCGAGGGGCAACTGGGCGCGCTGCTGTTCGATCGCGCCGGCAGCAGATTGACGCTGACCGAAGCGGGCGCGACCTTCCTGCCCCTGGCGGAGGACGTGGTCCGGGCGCTGGTGCGGGCCGAAGATGCGGTGGCGCGCGAAGCCACTGCGCAGTCCGTGCTGCTGCGGATCGGCACCGTGGACGGCCTCGGCACCAACCTGATGGGGCCGTTGAGCCTCGCCTTCATGGAACAGCATCCGGGCATCCGGCTCGATCTGCTGGTCCACGATGCCGTCGATCTGTTCCGCCGAGACGCCGGCCTCGACTGCATCCTGTTCGCCGACGTGCCGCCGCCGGACGATGCCAGGGACATGATTGCGGTGCGCCTGGGCCACTCGGTCAGCCGCCTCTACGCCGCACCGGGTTATCTCGAGCGTAACGGCACCCCGATACTGGTGACCGACCTCAAGGACCACCAGCTCATCGATCGCCGGCTTGGGGCAACGCTGCCGAAGTGGTCGCTGTCGGACGGCAATCGGCGGGTGGAACTTTCGCCCGACGGCTCGATCTCCACCAACGACCAGTGGATCGCCAAAGTGGCGGTGGTGCAGGGGTATGGCGTCGGCTGTTTCCCCGAGTTCTTCGCGGCAGGCGAGGTGGCGGCGGGGGCGCTGGTGGCGGTGCTGCCGGACTGGGAAAGCGACCGCACGCCGATCAGCATTCTTTATCCCAGCCACCGCTTCGGCAATCCGCACCTCAAGGCCCTGGTGCGGTTCATCCGGTCGCATTTCGAAGGCTTCTTCTACTTCCCTTATCGACGCACCGACGTGGCGAGGCTCAAAGCCTAGCCCGGCCTGATCCGGCCGGCGCATGGCTGTTGCCGGCGATGGGTCGGGGGCATCCCATCGCCGAGCGATCGGTCCATCGCCGGCAGTTCCCGGCGCCGTGAAACGATCCTCCGACGCGGCTGATCGACACGGCCTCGTCGAGCCCCCGACGCACCGCCCTTGCCGATCGAGTCGCGGCGGGGAACGTTCCGGCCACAACGAACTTCCCCCTGTGGATTTCTCACGGAGCTGCAAATGGCACGGAAAGCGGCGGGCAAGCCGGAACAGGCAGTCTATGGCGACCAGCAGGTGGTTCGCGGCAGGGGAGGCGAGACGCACCAGACGGCAGAGGAGGGTTACGAGACCCTCACCACCCAGCAGGGAACACCCGTTTCGGATGATCAGAATACCCTGCGCCATGGGGCGCGCGGCGCCGCCTTGCTGGAAGATTTTCATTTCCGTGAGAAGATCTTCCACTTCGACCACGAGCGCATTCCCGAGCGCGTCGTACATGCCCGAGGCTACGGCGCACATGGTTTCTTCGAGACACTGAAGCCGATCCCCGAACTCACCAAGGCGGACCTGTTCCAGCGCAAGGGCGAGAAGACCCCGGTCTTCGTGCGCTTCTCGACGGTGGCCGGCAACAAGGGGTCGTTCGACCTGGCACGGGATGTGCGCGGCTTTGCGGTGAAGCTCTATACCAAGCAAGGCAACTGGGATCTGGTCGGCAACAACATCCCGGTGTTCTTCATCCAGGACGCGATCAAGTTCCCCGATGTGGTCCACTCGGTGAAGCAGGAGCCGGACAAGGATTTTCCCCAGGCGCAGAGCGCCCATGACAACTTCTGGGACTTCATCTCGCTGACTCCCGAGTCGATGCACATGATCATGTGGATCATGTCGGATCGTGCCATCCCGCGCTCGTTCCGCTTCATGGAGGGGTTCGGCGTCCACACCTTCCGGCTGGTCAACGCAGCAGGCAAATCCACCTTCGTGAAGTTCCAATGGAAGCCCAAGCTGGGGCTGCAGTCGGTGATCTGGAACGAGGCGGTGAAGATCAACGGCGCCGACCCGGACTTCCATCGGCGCGACCTGTGGAATGCCATCCAGAACGGCGATTTTCCCGAATGGGAGCTCTGCCTCCAGACGTTCGACGAAAAGTTCGCCGAAAACTTCGAGTTCGACGTGCTCGACCCCACCAAGATCATTCCCGAAGAGCAGGTGCCTGCGGTGCCGGTGGGCCGGCTGGTGCTCGACCGGATGCCGGAGAATTTCTTTGCCGAGACCGAGCAGGTGGCGTTCATGACGCAGAACATCGTGCCCGGTATCGAGTTCTCCAACGATCCGCTGCTGCAGGGCCGCAACTTCTCCTATCTCGACACGCAGCTGAAGCGGCTGGGCGGCCCGAACTTCACTCATCTGCCGATCAACGCCCCCAAATGTCCGTTCCACCATTTCCAGCAGGATGGCCACATGGCGTTCTACAATCCGCGGGGGAGGGCGAACTATGAGCCCAACTCGTGGGGACCGGAGATCGGCGGGCCGCGCGAGTCGGTGGAGCGCGGCTTCACCACTTTCGCCGAGGACGCGGAAGGGCCGAAAATCCGGCAGCGGCCGGAGAGCTTTGCCGATCACTACAGCCAGGCGCGGCAGTTCTATGAAAGTCAGACGCTCATCGAGCAGCGTCACATCGCCGAAGCGCTGGTGTTCGAGCTGTCGAAATGCGAAGTCCCGCGCATCCGCGAGCGCATGCTCAGCCACTTGCAGAATATTCACGATGAACTGGCCAATGCCGTGGCAGAAGGGCTTGGCGTCGCCGAACTGCCGGCGCCGGCGGATGTCGCGGTCACGCCGCGGACCGACCTCGCGCCGTCCGATCCCCTCAGCATCCTCAAGCGCGGGCCGACCTCGTTCAAGGGGCGCAAGCTCGGCGTGCTGATGACCGATGGCGTCGACCCGGTGCTGCTGGGCGAGTTGCAGAACGTCGCAGCGGCGGATGGCGTGACGGTCGAATTGATTGCCCCGACGGTCGGTGGAGTGGTGGCCAGCGATGGGACGACCATCGTGGCTCAGCACAAGATCGACGGCGCACCGTCAGTGGTGTTCGACGCGGTCGCGCTGCTGGTCGCCGACGAGGGAGCGCTCGGGCTGCTGAAACTCCCGCCGGCCCGCGATTTCGTCTCCGATGCCTACGCCCACTACAAGTTCGTCGGTTTCACCCCGGCGGCGACCAAGCTGTTCAAGAAGGTCGGGTTGCCCGAGGACCTCGACGACGGCTTCATCGCCCTCGAGTCCGCCGCCGATGCAAAGGCCTTCCTGAAGCGGTGCGCCGACCTGCGATATTGGGACCGTCCCGACGGCGCCTGAGTCCGAAGGGCCGTGCGGCGATCTCTTGAAACAGAGAGTTCGAGAGATCGTCACCGGCCCGCCGGGGCAACTTGGTCAGCCTCGACCGGTGCTTGCATTGCACCCGGCGACCCTACTTCGGTGGGTCGGCGTATTCCTCCTGGGAAGGTTCCTTCTGGGCGAGCCACGCCGCCCACCAGCCCTTGAGGTGGTAGCGCATGGCCGCCTCGGCGGCGTCCGGATCGCGGGCGGCGATGGCGTCGAAGATCTGGACGTGTTGGCGGTGGGCGCGCTCTTCGGTGAACGACTGGCGCTGGAGCCTGGATCGCCGTTCCTCCACCCAGCCAGCGAAGGCGTCGTGCACGGCCTCGAAGATGCGGTTGTCGGCGATTTCGAACAGGGCGCGATGGAACAGCGCATCGGTGCGAACGAATTCGTGCCGGTCGCCGACGGCGCGCCCGTTCTCGTCGAGCCTTTCGCGGAGCATCTGCAGCTGTGCGTCGGTGATGTGCAGAGCGGCATTCCGTGCCATGGCCTGCTCGAGGAACGAGCGGGCGGCGAACAGGTCCTTGAAGGTCTCGCCATCCTGCAGCGACAGATGGATGACGCTGTCGAGAGATTCGAGGACGCTGCCGACATCGGGTTTGCGGACCCGGGCGCGTCGGCCGTTCTCGGTTTCGATCAGCCCCTTCTTCTCCAGAAACAGGAAGGCCTCGCGCACGGCCGGCCGCCCGGTGTCAAAAGTCTCCATCAGGTCTCGCTCGGATGGCAGGCGATCGCCCGGCTTCAGTCGCCCATCGCGGATGGCCGCCTCGAGTCGTGCTGCCACGACCTCGTAAAGCTTGGGCCGTGAAATCGGCGCCAGCCCGAGAACGGGGCCGCCATCGGCTTGGCTCATCGCTTTTCCTCTCCAGATCGTGGCTCAACATAGCCAAAACGGATTAGCTCGCAAGGCTTGATGTCATGCCGTCATGCTGTTACCTGTCATGCCAGTTTGAGGGATGCACCAGCGACGGTTCAGGCCAATGGACAGTGGCCGGAAACGTCCTCGTCACCGGAGCACGGCACTTGGGAGGACAAGGCAGTGAACAAGAAAACAAGAACCGGCGGCTGGACGCGGCGACAGGTGCTGGCGAGCGCGGCGGGCGGGATGGCCTTGGCTGCAACCGCGGGCTGTCGATGCCGGCGATTGCACAGCCGCGCAAGCTGACCTACTGGGGCGGCCTCGTACTGAGCGACACGGCCCACAAGCTGCTGATCGACGCGGTTACGGCCTGGGGCGCGACGAACAAGGTCGAAACCGAAGTGGTGCTGATCAACGTCAACGAGATCACGCAGAAGGTCTCGGCCGCGATCGCGTCGGGAACGCTGCCGGATGTCTTCGACGTCGGGCTGGAACTGCTGACATTGCTCTCGCGACAAGAGGTCTTCGCCAAGGTCGATGACGTCTATGAGCGGATCGGCGCGACGCATGGCGGTTGGTTCGATGGTCCGGCGAAGGCCAGCGACATGACGGCCATCGCAGGCGGACGCACCGCCATTCCGTTCGGGGTCAGCGGCAACCTGCTGATGCGGCGCAAGGACCTGCTCGAGCCGGCGGGCTTCACCGAGGCGCCCAGGACCTGGGACGAACTGGTGACGCAGGCGGAAGCCATCAACAAGGCGCCGGTTTCCGGGCTCGGCCTCGCGCTCTCCAATGTCGGCGACGGAAACCTGCAGACCAGCGTGCTGCAATCATTCGGTGGCCGCATCGCCGACGATGCCGGGAAGAAAGTAACGCTCGACTCGCCTGAAACCCGGTTGTGGCTGACCTGGCTGAAGGCCGCCTGGGACAAGGGTCTGTTCGCGCCGGGCAACACCGTATGGGACGGCTCCGGCGACAACCAGGCCTACCTTTCGGGCCAGGTCGGCTTCATCGCCAATACCGGTTCGGTGGCAGTGGCGGCGCGCAAGGACGATCCGGAGCTGTTCGAATCGACCGGCTTCTCGGCGCTGCCCGCCGGCCCGATCGGCACGATCTCACCGGTCAGCCCGCAGAGCCGCGTGATCAATGCCAGGAGTCCGCTGGTCGAGGAGGGCAAGTCGCTGCTCGAGCACCTCGCCAACTCCGAGTTCATGAATGAGTACTTCCAGTACGCCATCTGGGGGCCGGTGCTGAAGGATCAGGAAAAGCTCCCCGCCTTCGACGGCTCCAACACCATTCTCAATGGCCTGCTCGATCTGGCGAAGACCGGCACGTCGCCCGCCTATCCGGATCTGTTCAACGCCGCCTATGCCGACATGTCGGCCAACTTCATCATCCCCAAGCTGGCGCAGCGCGTGGTGGTGGATGGCTGGGACTTCGACAAGGCGATCGCCGAGGCCCAGGCCTCAACCCAGGCGATTTACGACAAGTACTGACTTCCGGGCATGAGCTTGGCTCAGCGACCTCTTGCGGCGGGGGTGACGGGGCTCTTCCACCTGATGACGAAAGGCTCTGGCGGTAATGACCCGACAGAGAATCGAACACATTTTCCAGTCGGAGACGATAATGGGTATCAGAGCGGCGGTCGGGCAGTTTCACGACCTGACCGAGGAGCGGTTGCGCTTCGCCAAACAGATCGGGGTCACCGGGTTGCAGATGAACAACCCGGCCCTGCCCGGCGACGGCAAGTGGGCCGAAAAGGATGTGCGCGAACTGGCCGACAAGGTCCGCGCAGCCGGACTGACGTTCGAGGCGATCGAGAACGTACCGTCGCAATTCTACATGAAGGCGATGATGGGGCTCGAGGGCCGCGACGCGGAGATCGAGAACTATCAGGCGACGATCCGCGCCGTGGCACGGGCCGGCATCCCGGTGCTCGGTCTGCATTTCATGCCCAACTCGGTATGGACGACCGACTATGTCGGCCCGACCCGTGGCGGCGCCACGGCCCGCAAGTTCGACATGGCGGTTGTGGAGGCGAACAGTGAGAACCTGGACCTGCTGCGAAGCTTCATGCCGACCGGTCTCGGAAGACTCTCCGGCATGCCGCTGTTCGGCAAAGACGGGCCGTTCATTTCCGAGGCGCAGATGTGGAGCAACTACAGCTACTTCATGAGCGCGGTGCTGCCGGTGGCGGAAGAAGAGGGGTTGCGGCTGGCGCTGCACCCCGACGATCCGCCGGTGCCAATGCTGGGCGGCGTGGCGCGGCTGTTCTACAAACCGGACAACTTCAAGAAGGCCTATGAGCTGTTCGGCGACTCGCCGAGCTGGGCGCTCGATCTCTGCCTCGGCTGCTGTTCGGAAATGATCGGCGGCAAAAAGAACGTCACCGAAATGATCGAGTTCTTCGCGCCCAAGGGGCGCATCGCCTATATCCATTTCCGCGATGTGCAGGGGACCGTGCCGAACTTCACCGAGTGCTTTATCGGCGATGGCAATTACGACCCGGCCGAGGTGATTGCGCTCCTGGCCGAGAACGGTTTCGACGGTTTCCTGCTCGACGACCACGTGCCCAAGATGGACGGCGACAGCGACTGGAACCATCGCGGCCGGGCGCATGCCATCGGCTACATGCAGGGGCTGATCCGCATGCTGGAGTTCAGCCGCAAGTAGCCGGAGCAGCCGGCAGTCGCTATTGGCGCGACCGCCGGCTCAAAGCTCTAGAACGCGCCGAACAACGCCTTCTGCGCGATGCGCAGCGCGGTGATCGCGTCGTGGTCTTCCTGGGCCTGGCGCAGCGCCTTGAGGTCGAGCGCTTCGAGGCCGCGGTCCACCGCCTTGAGGAAGTCGATGGCGTGATCCGCAGTTGCAACGCTGTCCTCGCGGAACGGGAACTGGTCGAGCTGCCAGACCCCGTCCCACTTGTTCTTGCGCAGAACGTGGAAGAACTCGAACAGCTCGATCGGGTGGAGGCTGCCGGTCACCAGGTCGTCGTCCCACGAGCGATAGTTGTCGTTGACGTCCATGCCGAACAGTCGGCCGTAGTCGATCGCCATCTGCGCCGAGTCGGCGGCAGATTCGCCGCCGAAAATGGCGTGACCGAAATCGAGCAGGATGCCGACATTGGGCAGGCCGATCCTCTCGATGCCAAGGAGCGTCCTCGCCAGCGAGTCAAAGCTCATATGGACGCGCGGCTCGCGCGGCTTGTACTCGATGACGAATTTGAGGTCCGGGTTCTCCGAGGCAAGCCGGCCGACGCCGTCGAGCGAGTTCTTCCACAAGGCGCCGTGATCGACCTGGAACGGATAGTCCCAGCCATCCTGTCCCGGCCACAGCTTGACGTATTCGGCCTTGAACTCGCGCACCACGCCGGCGGCTTCGGTGATCAGTTCGTGGGCGCGCTGGCGGATGCCGGGGTCGGGATTGGTGAAGGCGCCCTTCCTGAACTCGCGGGTGTAGATCTCGGGGGTGATGCCGATGACGCCGAGTTTGTTGCGGTCGAGCGCGGCCTTGATCTGGGCGTTGCTGAATTCACCGCCGAAGAATGGGTAGTTGATGTCGACGACGCTGAGGTCGCGCACCTTGCCGGCGAGGTCGATCGCCTCGATGACGTTGCGCGGCTCGCCATAGCCGTCGGTGGCATAGCGATCGACATAGGTGGCAAAGTGCCAGATGCCGGCTCCGAAGCGCAGCTTGCTCATCTTCTTCTCTCCCTCGAATTGTTCTGGTTCAGGTGATGGGGTCCCGCTGCAGCACGCGGCCGACGCCGGCGAGCCAGCCCGAGAGCGCCGCGTTGCGCTGCGCGTCGGACATTTGCGGGGTGAACTCGCGTTGCGCTTTGGGCGCGCGCCTGGTGTTGCGACCGAGGCCGGTGGCGGCCAGCAGCGCGGCACCGGCGGCGCTCACTTCGGGCAGCTCGCCGCGCAGCACCGGGCGGTCGAGCAGGTCGGCCTGGAACTGCATCAGCATGTCGTTGCGCGCCGCGCCGCCATCGGCCGAAAGGCGGGCCAGTGGCTGGCCAAGGTCGGTCTCCATGGCGGTGAAGACGTCAGTGACCTGGAAGGCAATGGCTTCGACGGCGGCGCGGGCGAGGTGGGCGGGAGTGGTGCCGAGCGCGAGGCCCGAGATGCTGCCGCGGGCGTCGGGATCCCAATAGGGGGCGCCGAGCCCGACCAGGGCCGGCACGAAGGTGACGCCGTTGCTGTCGGGCACGGTGGCGGCGAGCGTCGCGACCGCGGCGGGGTCGGCAAGGCCCAGCAGGCTCCCCATGAAGGCGACGGCCTGGCCGGAGACCGAAATATTGCCCTCGAGCGCATAGGCGACGCCGGCGCTGGTGCTCCAGGCAATGGTCGAGGAAAGGCCGCTGCGACTCATGATGCGGGCCGTGGTCAGCGTCATCAGCGACGAGCCGGTGCCGTAGGTAGCTTTCACCGTGCCGGGTTCGCGCACGCCGTGCCCGAACAGGGCAGCATGGGAGTCGCCGATCATGGCGTGCACCGGGGTGCCGGCAGCGAGGGCGGAAACCCCTGCCGCGACCGTGCCGAAGGCGCTGTCGGAGGGGCGGACCTTCGGCAGCAGCTCGAGCGGCACGTTGAAGATGCGGCCGAGCTCGTCGTCCCAGCCGAGCGTCTCGGTGTTGAACAGCTGAGTACGCGACGCGTTGGAATGATCGGTAGCGTGCTCTCCGCCGGTGAGGTTCCACAACAGCCAGGCGTCGATGGTGCCAGCGCGCAACTGGCCCGAGGCGGCGACGTCGCGGGCGCCCGCGAGGTTGTCGAGAATCCAGGCGAGCTTCGCCGCCGGGAACAGCGGATCGACGCCGAGCCCGGTGCGCGCCTCGATCAGCGCGCCATGCCCGGCAGCGCGGATGGCGGCGCAGGCGACCGCCGAGCGGCGGCATTGCCAGAGGATCGCCGGGGCGATGGGTTGTCCGGTGCGACTGTCCCATACGACGATGGTCTCGCGCTGGTTGGAGATGGCCAGCGCGTCCAGGTCGGGACCGACCTTGGCCACCACTTCGGCGATCACCGTTCGGACGCTCTGCCAGATGTCGGTGGCCGACTGTTCGGCCCAGCCCGGCTGCGGATAGTTGACCGGCATCGCCACGGAGGCGCTGGCGACCACCCGGCCGTCGGCGTCGAAGGCCAGGGCCTTGGTGTTGGTGGTCCCCTGGTCGATGGCGAGGATCAGCCCGTTGCTCATTTGCGGGCGAGCAGCTGGCGGGCCGCGTCGGCGATGCCGGCGGCGTTCAGGTGGAAATGCTCGAGCAGCCAGTCGGCCGAGCCGGTGGGGAGGAACCCCGGGAAGCCGAGGATACGCATCGGCACCGGATCGTGCGTCGCCAGCACCTCGGCCACCGCCCCGCCGAGGCCGCCGCGCACCGAGTGCTCTTCGACGGTGACGACCGCCCCGGTTTTCGCGGCGTCGAGAATGGTGGCCTCGTCGAGCGGGTTCACCGTCGACATGTTGATGACGCGCGCCGCGACACCGTCCGCAGCCAGCGCTTCGGCCGCGGTCAGCGCCCGATGCACCATCACGCCATTGGCGATGATGGCGAGATCGTCGCCGTCGCGCAGCGTCTCGGCCTTGCCGATCTCGAAGCGCGGATTGCTGCGGGGCAGGTCGGGGACCGGCATGCGGCTCACCCGCACGAAGACTGGGCCATCGAGGGCGGCGGCGGCGCGGATCGCCTGCTCGGTCTCCCAAGGGTCGGAGGGGACGATCAGCGTCAGGTTGTTGAGCAGCCGCAGCCAGGCCATATCCTCGATGGAGTGGTGGGTGGGGCCGAGCTCGCCATAGGCGATGCCGCTCGACTGGCCGATCAGCTTCACGTTGACATTGGTATAGGCGATATCGGCCTTGATCTGCTCCATCGCCCGGGCGGTGAGGAAGCAGGCAGCGGCCGAAATGAAGGGGATCTTGCCGCCATTGGCGAGGCCGGCGCCGACCGCCACCACGGTCTGTTCGGCAATGCCGACATTGACCATGCGCTCGGGCCAGCGCTTCCTGAAATTGACCAGCTTGGACGAGCCGACGCTGTCGCTCACCACGGTGACGATGCGCGGATCGGCTTCGGCCAGCGCCTCGACGGTTTTGGAGAAGGTGTCGCGGCAATCGTGCCAGCCGGCAGGGGCGGGGGCAGCGGCGCTCATCAGGCGAGTTCCCGCATGGCTTGCTCGTATTGCTCCTTGTTGGGCACGCCATGGTGCCAGGCGACGTTGTCGTGCATGAAGCTGACGCCCTTGCCCTTGAACGTATTGGCGATGACGCAGAGCGGCTTGCCACGGCCCTTGGGTGAGGCGCTCAAGAGGTCATAGAGGGCACGGTGATCGTGGCCGTCGACGGTTTCGACATGCCAGCCGAAGGCGCGCCATTTGTCGTCGAGCGGATCGAGCGATGCCGTCTCCTCGGTGCGGGCGCCCTGCTGCAGCCGGTTGCGATCGATGATCAGCGTCAGGTTTTCGAGCTTCCGATGGCCGGCGGTGAGCGCGGCTTCCCAGTTGCTGCCTTCCTGCAGTTCACCGTCGCCGGTGAGGACGAAGGTGCGATAGTCGGCATTGTCGATCTGGCCGGCAATGGCGATGCCGGTGGCGACCGGCAGGCCGTGGCCGAGCGGGCCGGTATTGGTCTCGACCCCCGGCAGATAGTTGCGATTGGGGTGGCCGTTGAGTTTCGACAGCGGCTGCATGTAGGTGGCGAGTTCGGCCTCGGGGAAGAAGCCCGCCGCCGCCAGCACGGCATAGAAGGCGCCGGTGCAGTGCCCCTTGCTCATCACGAAGCGGTCTCGGCCCGCAGCAGCAGGGTTGGCGGGATCGTGGCGCAGCACGCCGAAATACAGCGTCGCCAGCACATCGGCGGCGCTGAAATCGCCGCCGGGGTGACCCAACTGCGCCTCGTAGACCATCTGAAAACTGCGCCGGCGGATCCACAGCGCCTTGTCGCGGATCAGCGCGACCGGATCGTTGCGAAGCTCGGCGGAAGCCGGGAACGTCAAAACTGCCTCCTCCAGCGGTGGTGAGGGGCGGCTGTCGCCAGCGTCCTCCCATGCATCTTGCAGTGACAACTAACCGATTGTTTGTCGCGCGTCACTATCGAAAATTTGTGATTGCTTTCGTTTGCCATATATTTGACGACGGCGGCGGTGGAAAGCCGGGCGAGCGGGTTGCCGGAAATGCCGGCGCCACGGTAGTTTGGCTGCGACAGAAAACGAGCGTGAGCATGAACGAGCACAAGACCAACCGGCGGGGAGACCGCAAGGCGGCGGGCGCGGTCGAGGCCGGCGCCACGCTCGGCGGGCTGTTGGCGGAGCCGCGGCGTCGCAAGATCCTCGAATGGCTGCAGGAAGAGGGCAGCGCGCGGGTGCGCGATCTTTCGGCGGCATTCGAAGTGAGCGAGGCCACCATTCGGCAGGATCTGGAGCGCCTCGAGGCGGATGGTTACGTGTCGCGCGAACATGGCGGCGCGTTCCTCAAGACCTTGCCGCGGCAGGTCGAAACGCTCAGCCTGCAACACCTTGAGAACATGGACAAAAAGCGCAAGATCGGGGTGCGGGCCGCATCGCTGGTCGGCGACGGCGAGACCATCATCCTCGATGCCGGCTCGACCACCACCGAGGTGGCGCATGGGCTGTTGCAGCGGCGCGAGCTGACGGTCATCACCAATGCGCTCAACATCGCGCTGATCCTCGGTGCGGTGCCGGGGTTTGCCGTGCACATGCCGGGTGGCCAGTTCAAGGCGCCGACGCTGTCGCTGAGCGGCGACAAGTCGGTGGAGTATTTCCGCGATATCCTGGCGGGAAAGCTGTTTCTCGCCACGGCCGGCGTGTCGCTGGAGGCGGGGCTCACCTATCCGAGCTTTGCCGACCTGCAGCTCAAGCAGGCGATGATCAAGGCGGCTCAGCACGTCTACCTGGTGGCGGATTCGACCAAGATCAACCGCACTTCGTTCACGCGTCTTGGCACTTTGGACGTGATTCACTCGTTCATCACCGACGATGCAATCCGCGACGAAGATGCCCGAGAGTTCGAGCGCCGCGGCATTGAGCTGATCGTCGCCCGTTAGAATAACTCAATCGTTCCAGGCGATTAGCGTCTCAGCGTTGGTGTCCGGCCGCCAGGATGCGGCTTTGTCAGGGACGATCGAGGCGCGCCGGGCAAGCGTCGCTTGCTGGCGATCTCGGCGAAAATCGGCATTGACTTGCTCAGATTCCCTCCGTAATCCTCATCAATCGCAAACAAAACGAAACAGACAGAACTCGTCTGTTTGCGGTGTGCCTGAGCCGCCGCTGTGCAGCTGAAGGCAGGGGAGCGGGTGAGGAGCCCTTCGATCGCGGCGACCGAGGTCCGGCCGGTGCAAACCGGCTGACGGCGCGGCTGTGCGATGGCCGACCACCGCGAGGTTCAATCCCGGACGTCACGGCCGATACGGCGACGATTCCGGGCACATGAGGAGGACACGGATTATGGTACGGCTTGGCCGATACGTGCTGGCCCCGCTGGCGGGGCTGCTGCTGGCAGGCGCCAGCCAGGCGCAGGAAATGACCGATGTGGGCACGCCCCGCAACGAGACGCTGATCGTACAGACCTTCGATGGCAAGACGGCCAACCCGAACGCGCAGAACCCGTTCAACCTCTATGCCATCTGGCGCGGTTTCCGGGAACTTGGCTGGAGTTTCCTGTGGGAGATGGATACGGCCACCGGCCAATCCTATCCCGAACTCGCTGCCGGCCCGGTGGAAGTGCTCAACCCCGAGCACACCAAGTTCCGCATCAAGATCCGTCCCGGCGTGTTCTGGAGCGACGGCGTCGAACTCACCGCCGACGACTTCATCTACACGCTCGATACCGCGAGCAAGTACAAGGACAAGCTGAACTTCGTCGCCGGCTACGTGAACTACGTCAAGAGCTGGGCCAAGGTCGACAACTACACATTCGAAGTCGAGACCACCAAGACCGCCTACGACGTGCAGACAGTGCTCGGTGTCTACACCTGGGGCTCGCAGTTCACGCCGGCCCCCAAGCATATCTTCGAGCCGCAGGGCGACAACGTCGTAACCTTCGAGAACGCCCCGGCAGTGACGCTCGGGCCCTACAAGATCAAGGAGTACGACCCCAACGGCTTCTGGCAGTTGTGGGAATTGCGCGACGACTGGCAGCGTTCCGGCTGGGGCAACGCAGGCACCCCCAAGGCGAAGTACGTGCTCTACAAGGACTTTGGCGCCGAGGAGACCCGTGCTTTGTCGTTCGTGCAGAACAAGTACGACATCGACACCTTTATGAGTCCGGACAGCATCGCCGCCGCCAAGGCCCGCAATCCCGCGATCGAGACCTTCTCTAAGACATTCCCGTATCACGACATGAACGATGCCTGTTCGTACGGCATCTACATCAACCAGCAGAAGGCGCCATATGACAAGGCGGAGGTCCGTTGGGCGCTGGCGCTCACCGTCGACCTCAAGACGGTCGGCCTCAGTGCGCTGAGCGGACAGTTCAAGGCGGCAGCGATGCCGCTGTCGGATACCCCGATCACCAATGCCGCGTTCTACGGCCCGCTGGACGGCTTCCTCAACGAGCTCACTTTGGCCGATGGCTATAAGCCCTTCGATCCCACGTTCGGCCAGCAGATGGTCGAGGCGCTGAAGGCGCAGGGCGCCCCCGAGAGCGAGTTGCCGACCGGCGACGCGGTCAAGGAAGGCTTCGGCACCGGCTGGTGGAAGTATGATCCGGCCCAGGCGGAGAAGCTGCTGGCCTCGGTGGGCATCAAGAAGGGTGCTGACGGTTTCTACGCGCTGCCTGATGGCTCGCCCTGGGTCGTCGAGCTGGTGTTTCCGTCGGACTGGAACAAGGTAATGCAGCGCGTCGGTTTCTCGATTGCCGACAGCTGGAAGAAAGCGGGCTTCAACGTCAATGCCCGGCAAGTCGATGCCGGCGAGCACGGCACGGTGGGCAACACCAACTCCAAGTTCAACCTGGAGCTGCAGTGGAACAACACCTGCGTCTACAACGTGAACTGGCTGAACGGATGGCGCTCGTTCAATGCCGATAACGTCAAGCCGGTGGACTCGAGCGATGCGCTGAGCGGCAACTATCTGCGGGTCACCGATCCGGAAATCTTCCAGCTGGTGGCCGACAGCGCGAACCTGCCGACTGAAGATCCGCAGTTCGCCGAGAACGGTCGGTCGATCATGAAAAAGCTGACGGAGGGGATGCAGGAAATCAACCTGATGAACATCCCGACGACGATCCCGACCAACAGCACCTACTGGCGCAACTATCCCAAGCAGGACAACTTCTATGCCGCTCCCTACAGCTGGTGGAGCTCGTTCAAGAAGACCATCCTGAATATCGAACCGACCGGCAAGTAGACCCGGTCGTCCAGTGTGGGGCGGCATCCTCCCGGCCGCCCCACCATCAGGCTGCGCGCGTGTGACGCCAACAGCCAGCGCCAAGCGCCGGGAGCATCTAAACCGATCCCGTTACGGCAGTGGAAAGCAGAGCAGGCTGATGGGTGTCTTGCAGTACGTGGCCAAGCGGATCGGCCTCTATCTCGCGGTTCTGTTCATCGGGCTGTCGATCACTTTCCTGTTGCCACGGTTCATGCCGGCCAACCCGATCGAAGCCTATATTTCGCAATTGCAGTCGCGCGCCAACGGCTCTCTCACGCCCGAGGCAATCGCCGAGATGCGCGCCAGTCTCGAGCAGCTCTACGGGCTCAAAGGCGATCTGCTTACGCAGTATTTCAACTACATGAAGCGGATCGTCACGCAGTTCGATTTCGGACTTTCCATCGCATTCTACCCGCAGTCGGTCACCACTATGATCCTGGGCGCACTGCCCTGGACCCTGGGTCTGCTGCTTACTTCGACGGTGGTGGCCTGGCTGCTGGGCAACATGGTGGGGTTGGTAGCGGGCTACTTCCACACCAAGAAGGCGGCGACCATTCTCGAGGTGGTCGGCATCCTGCTCTACCCGATCCCCTACTACATCCTCGCGGTCAGCGTGCTCCTGCTGCTCGCCTATATCTTCCCGATCTTCCCGCTGTCGCCAACCTTCCCGGTCGGGCAAATGACGCCGCAGAAATTCGGCATGGTGATCTACAACTCGCTGCTGCCGGCGCTGACGCTGGTGCTGGCCGGGTTCGGCTGGAACATCCTTTCGATGAAGGCGCTGGCGGTGGCGACCACCGAAGAGCCCTATGTCACCTATGCCCGGCTCAAAGGCGCTTCGAACTGGACCCGCATGGTGCGCTACGTGTTCCGCAATGCCATGCTGCCGCAGGTCACGGCGCTGGCGCTGTCGCTGGGCACGGTGTTCAACGGCGCGCTGCTCACCGAGATGCTGTTCTCCTATCCGGGCGTCGGGCTGATCATGCGCACCGCGGCGGGCGGCGGCGATTACAACGTGCTCTACGGCGCCATCGCCATCTCGATCATTGCCGTCGCCACGGCCGGGTTGATCATCGACCTCATCTATCCCCTCCTCGACCCGCGGATCCGCCATAAATGACGACCGACAGCCCCTCGGCGACCGGTGCCGCCCTCGAAACCGTCCCGGCGGCCAAGCGCCGCGACAGCCTGCTCTGGCTGCTCAATGCGCGGCTGGCGATCGGCCTCAGCCTCGTCGCCATCTTCGTGGTCGGCAGCATCGTCCTGCCGTTCTTCGCGCCGGCCGATCCGTCGCTGCAGGCGACGTACCTCAAGAACATGCCGATGTCGGCCGAGCACCTGCTCGGCACCAACGCCATCGGGCAGGACATCTTCTGGTTCCTCGTCTTCGCCATCCGCAACTCGCTGATCCTCGGCGTCCTGGTCGGTATCGGCGTCACCATCATCTCGACGGCGGTGGGGCTCAGCGCCGGATATATCGGCGGCAACTACGAGCGCGTAGTGATGCTGGTGGTCGACAGCTTCATCACCATCCCGCTGCTGCCGATCCTGATCATCCTGGGCGCGGTGATCCGCGGCAACAGCTCGTTCCTCACCGTGGGGCTGATCATCGTGGTGTTCGGCTGGGCCTGGGGCGCCCGCACCATCCGGTCGATGGCGCTGTCGCTGCGCGAACGCGAGTTCATCAACATGGCGCGGTTCTCGGGCGCCGGCACGGTGGCGATCCTCGTGCGCGAGATCTTCCCCTATGTGTCGGCCTACATGGTGGTGGGGTTCATCAATACCATCCTCTTCGCGGTCAACACCGAGGCGACGCTGGCGGTGATCGGGCTCAGTAAGGTCGAAGTGCCGACGCTCGGCTCGATCATCTTCTGGGCGCTCAACTACAACGCGCTGTTCACCGGCAACTACCCGTGGCTGGTGGCACCGATCGTCGCCTCGATCCTGCTTTTCCTCGGATTGTTCCTGACCTCGACCGGCTTCAACGCCGCGTTCGCCAGCAAGCGGGGTGTCGCATGATCAAGCTCAACGACCTCAAGATCAGCTACCGCATCGGCAACCGGGTGATCGAAGCGGTCAACGGCGTGACGCTGACCATTCCCGATGGTTCGATCGTCGGCATTGCCGGGGAATCCGGCTGCGGCAAGTCAACGCTGATGAAAGCGATCTACGGCGACATCCGCTCGCCGATGTCGCTGAGCGGCGGCAGCATCGAATACGGCATGACCGGCTCCGACGGGCGGCCGGTGACCACAGAGACCATCCGGCGGGAATGGTTCAAGTCGATCTCCTACATCCCGCAGAGCTCGATGAACTCACTGAACCCGGTGATCCGCATCCGTGATCAGTTCACCGATTTCCCCGGCACCGACAGCAACAAGAAGCGGGTGCTGGAGCGGGCCCGCGACTATATCGGCAAGCTCGGCCTGCCCCCCGAGGCGATGGATTCCTATCCGCACCAGCTGTCGGGCGGTATGCGGCAGCGGGTGATGATCGCGCTCGCCACCTTCTTCCAGCCCGAGCTGATCATCGCGGACGAGCCGACCACAGCGCTCGACGTGGTGGTGCAGAAGGAAATCCTGCTGCTCTTGATGGAAGTGCAGGAGCTGATGGGCAACACCATCCTCGTCGTCTCGCATGACATGGGTGTGCACTACCAGGTCACCCACAAGATGCTGATCATGTATGCCGGCCGGGTGGTCGAATATGGCGACACCGAAAGCGTCTTCGCCGATCCGCAGCACGCCTACACCAGGATGCTGATCGACTCGTTGCCCAGCATTGGCGACGACAGCATGCGCGGTGTGCTGGCGAGCCTCGCCGGGGCCGGGGGCGACCGGGCCTATCGGGTGGAGCCGGAGCTGATCGAGGTGAAGCCGGGGCACTTCATGGCGCGACCCAGCGCGAGCGTCGGAGCCGCGGCATGACCATCATCCTCAGGACCGAAGGGCTCAACAAGGTCTACCGGCAGGGCGGGCTGGTGCGCTCGCGGCAGGTCAGGGCGCTGAACGAGGTCAATATCAGCGTCGAGAGCGACAAGCCGGTGGTGATCGCGGTGGTCGGGGAATCCGGCTCAGGCAAGACCACTTTGGCCAAGACGCTGCTGCGTTTGGAAACGCCGAGCTCGGGTCGGGCTATCGTCTACGACCAGGTTGTTGCCGGCAAGGGCACCTCCGTCTCGAAGCACGACTTCCTCGGGCTGGTGCAGCCGATCTTTCAGAACCCGTTCGAGGCGTTCAGTCGCTATCGCCCAGTCGATGCCTATCTGCAGGAGACGGCGCGCCGCGTCGGCGGTCTGGACGCGAGCGCAGCGGAGGCGGCAGTGGCGGCGGCGCTCTCGAGCGTCGGACTCAAATACGAGGCAGTGCGGGGCAAATACACCAACCAGTTCTCGGGTGGCGAGCTGCAGCGCATCTCGGTGGCGCGGGCGCTGATCCCGCAGCCCAAGCTGATCGTCGCCGACGAGCCGGTGTCGATGATCGATGCCTCGCGCCGGATGATCATCATCAACCTGTTCAAGCAGCTGCGCGACGAGGCCGGCCGGAGCTTTCTCTACATCACCCACGACCTCGCCACCGCCTACTACATCTCGGACTACGTGGCGGTGATGAACAAGGGCGTGGTGGTGGAGTTCGGCGACGCC
Source organism: Devosia sp. A16 (assembly GCF_001402915.1). GTDB lineage: Bacteria > Pseudomonadota > Alphaproteobacteria > Rhizobiales > Devosiaceae > Devosia_A. Next base: position 1,778,404 of record NZ_CP012945.1, on the reverse strand, counting down.
CGGCAGGTGATGAGCGACCCGCAGCACGACTACACCAAGCTGCTCTTGAGCTCGATCCCGACGACGAAAAGCCGCTGGCGGCCCCGCAAGGTGGCGGCGTGACTGAGCCACCGGTTTCTCCCTAATCCTCCCCCGCGTGGCGGGGGAGGGGAACCAGCGAAGCTGGTGGAGGGGGGAGCCCAAGCCGGAGAGTCTTGCCGCCCCCTCCACCGCCTTCGGCGGTCCCCCTCCCCCGCCACGCGGGGGAGGATCTCGGAGAGGTCGGCGCCTTTACTACATTGAGTTTCATGGGAATTTCAGAGATGACCACCATCGCCGCCTCGCTTTGGGCGACTCACGAGATCAGCCTCACCGGTCCCGCCACCGGCAATCCGTTCCTCGACGTCCAGCTCGCCGCCACCTTCCGGCAGGGCGAGCGCGAGGTGCGGGTCAACGGCTTCTATGATGGCGACGGCGTCTACAAGCTGCGCTTCCTGCCCGACACCATCGGCAGCTGGAGCTACGAGACGCGCAGCAATGCGCCCGGTCTCGACTATGTCAGCGGCAGCTTCGAAGTGGGCCCGGCCAAGCCCAACCATCACGGGCCCGTGCGCGTCGCCAACCGGCATCATTTCCGCTACGCCGACGGCACGCGCTATATCAATATCGGCACCACGGCCTACGTGTGGAACCTGCAGGGCGATGCGCTGGAAGAGGAGACGCTGGCGACGCTGGCGAAATCGCCTTTCACCAAGATCCGCATGTGCGTGTTTCCCAAGCATTACCGCTACAACGAGAACGAGCCGGAGCGGTATCCGTTCAAGCTGGTGACTACAGGCAAGAGCAAGTGGGACGGCAGCTTCTCAGGGGCCGACAAATACGGCTGGACGTTCGATTTCACCCGGTTCGAACCGGCGTACTTTCAGCATCTCGAACAGCGCATCAATCAGCTGGCCGATATCGGCGTCGAAGCCGACCTGATCATCTTTCACCCCTACGACCGTTGGGGCTTTTCACGCATGTCGCCGGCCGAGGATGACCGGTATCTCCGCTACCTGACGGCGCGGCTCGCCGCCTTCCCCAATGTCTGGTGGTCGATGGCGAACGAATACGACCTGATGCCGCAAAAGACGCCGCAGGACTGGGACCGCTTCATCAACATCACCGCCGACAACGACCCGTTCGGGCATCTGTTATCGGTGCACAACTGCTTCAAGTTCTACGACCACAACCACCCGCGCATCACCCATGCGTCGATCCAGCGCTCGAGTGCCAACCAGTCGGCGGTGTGGCGCGAAAAGTATGGGAAGCCCGTGTCGATCGACGAGTGCTGCTACGAGGGGACGATCGCCGAGCTCTGGGGCAATATCTCGGGCCAGAAGATGGTCCGCCGCTTCTGGGATGGGGTGGTCAATGGCGGCTACGTCACCCATGGCGAGACCTTCAACAACGACACCCAGACCATCTGGTGGGCCAAGGGCGGCAAGCTGATCGGCGAGAGCGTCGCACGCATCGCCTTCCTGCGCCGCATCATGGAGGAGGGGCCCGAGGACGGGCTCGATCCGATCAAATCCACCGGCGCCTATCGCATCGCCATGCAGGGCGGGCTCGACAATGTGGTGCTGCAGCAACTGTTCGTGTCGCCGGCAGGTGAAGAGGGCTGGGCTCCGGCGATGGCCTGGTGGCCCACCGCCGGGCAGCCGCACCGCTATTACCTGAGCTATATGGGCGAGAACCAGCCGAGCGAAGCGACGGTCGCCGTGCCGCCGGACGAGCAGTACAGCGCCACGCTGATCGACACCTGGAACATGACCGAGACGCTGCTGGCGCCGAGCGTCAAGCGCGGCGACGTGCTGCATTTCGCGCCGAAGCCCTATCTCGCGCTGCTGTTCAAGCGCATCGACTGAGGACCTGCCATGACCGCCAAGTACGACATCTTCGAAGTGAGCTTTGCCGGCCCTGCCGATGGCAATCCGTTCCTCGAAGTGAGCTTCGACGCCGTGTTCGCCCAGCATTCGCGCGAGGTGCGGGTGCCCGGCTTCTATGACGGCGACGGTATCTACCGCGTGCGCTTCATGCCCGACAATGAAGGCGAGTGGACGTTCCGCACGCGTTCGAAGACCGCTGATTTAGACGGCCAGAGCGGCAGCTTCACCGTCACCGGGGCGCGCCCCGGCCAGCACGGGCCGGTGGCTGTCAGAAACAAGTTCCACTTCGCCCATGCCGATGGCACGCCCTATGTGCCGTTCGGCACCACCTGCTACGCCTGGACGCACCAGCCACTCCCCATGCAGGCGGAGACGCTCGAAACGCTCGGGAAGGCGAAGTTCAACAAGCTCCGCATGGGGGTGTTCCCGAAGGATTACCCGTTCAACACCAACGAGCCGCTGCAGGACGTCTATCTCGCGAGCGCCGACGGCAAGCTCGATTTCGACCGGCCCAACCCCAAAGCGTTCCAGCACTTCGAGCAGCAGGTCGGCAGACTCCGCGACATGGGGATCGAGGCCGATATCATCATCTTCCACCCCTATGACCGCTGGGGTTACTCGAACATGTCGGCGGAACAGGATTTCCGCTACGTCGCCTATCTCGCGGCCCGGCTCAGCGCCTACTCCAACGTCTGGTGGGCGCTCGCCAACGAGTACGATTTCCTGCTCGACACCAAGCCGGTGGCGCAGTGGGATCGCTACTTCCACATCCTCGAAGAGAACGACCCGTACGGGCACCTGAAGTCGATCCACAATGGCGACCAGTCGATGAATTTCGATCATCGCAAGGCCTGGGTCAGCCATGTCTGCATCCAGAACTGGGATGTGAAGCGCACGCCGGAATGGCGCGAGCAGTATGGCAAGCCGGTGGTCAACGACGAGCCGGAATACGAGGGCAATATCTGGCCGAGCTGGGGCAATATCACGGCCCAGGAGCTGACCCACCGCTTCTGGACCACCGTCATGCGCGGCGGCTATGCCGGGCATGGCGAGACCTATGCCGATCCCGACGACCTGATCTGGTGGGCCAAGGGCGGGAAGCTGCATGGCGAGGCGTGGAAGCGCATCGGCTTCCTGCGACAGATCGTCGAGGAAGACGCGACGCACGGGCTGACCCCCATGGGCCACAACGCGGCCTGGCCGTGGAGCCGCATTTCCGGGGCTCGCGACGGCAAGGTCAGCTACATCTATTTCGGCGAGCATCAGCCCAACCAGTGGACCACCGGGCTGCCGAGGGAAGAAGGCAACTACCAGGTCGATCTGATCGACACCTGGGCGATGACGGTGACGCCGGCGAAGCGCATTCCCGCCCTGGTGCCGCACCCGACCCGGCATGGCGAGGTAGTGCGCGGCGGCAAGGCCGACGCGGCGTTCGGAGTGGAACTGCCGAGCCGGCCGTACCTGGCGCTGCGGATCAGGGAACTTGATTGAGAAAGGGCGCCGGCCACGTGGCCGGCGCCCTTGGGTTCGGAACGGGCGGTGCCACACCGCCCCCTCGCCCCTCTGGGGAGAGGGCGGCGAATGAGGCCGACGGCCTCATTCGCGGGGTGAGGGGCGCCTAGCGCGCCAGACCCTCGGCTCGGCTGCATGCCGTCCACCAGGTGTGCCTGGCGCCCCTCACCCTGACCCTCTCCCCAGAGGGGCGAGGGGACGCACTTTGCACGGGCAATGCCACATCGGAGAGGGGACGCAATGCAGCCCCACCCGTGACGCGCTCTAGAAGTTGAAGTCGTCGATGTTGCTGGCGTCGAACGTCGTCAGTTCGGCCTGGGTGTTCATGGCGTTCTTGTCGTTGATGGTGATGGTGCCGAGGTTCGGCACTTCGAAGGTGTTGCCGACCTCGTTCTTGATCGAGCCGTCGAGCACGCCGAGCGCGAAGTGGGCGGCGAGCCAGCCTTCGTTGTAGGGCGACCAGAGCTGGAACGCCTTGACCGTGCCGTCCTTGACGAAGTCACGCATTTCGCTGGGGAGGCCCAGCCCGGTCACGTGCACCTTGTCGGCGATGCCGCGCGACTGGACGACCTGGGCGGCAGCCGCGACACCCACGGTGGTCGGCGCGATGACGCCCACCAGGTCGGGGTAGTTCGACAGCAGGGCTTCCATCTCGGTGGTCGACTTCTCGGGCTGGTCGTCGCCATAGACGGTGGCGACCAGTTTCATGTCCTTGTACTTGGCGTCGTTCTTCAGCGTGTCGTTCATCGCCGCGATCCAGGTGTTCTGGTCGGGAGCCTCGGTGGTGGCCGAGAGGATGGCGATCTCGCCCTTGTAGTCGATCATCGAGCCCATCAGCTCGACCTGGTTGGGGCCGGTCTTGGTGAAGTCGACCGGCAGGATGGTGGCGTCGCGATGGCTCTCGTTGCCCACCAGGTCGCCATTGACGGTCAGCACCAGAATGCCCTTGGCGCGCGCGTCGTCGAGCACCTGGTTCAGCGCATCGGGGCTGTTGGGGGCAATGCCGATGACGTTCACGCCGCGTTGGATCTGCGCCTCGATGAACGGGATCTGCGAGGTGGCTTCGGCGGTGGCGGGGGCGACGAACTCGAACTCGCAGCCCAGCGCCTTGCAGGCATCCTCGAAGCCGCCGGTGATCGAGTCGAAGTACGGGTTGCCGGTATTCTTGCCGATATAGACGATCTTGACCGGATCGGCGGCAATGGCGCTGGTGACCAGCGCAAAGCCGGCCGCGAGGCCGAGAAGCATGGATTTGGCGAGCATTTGGTTCCTCCTGTTGGTTGCCGGTTCGATCCGGCGGCATAAGCCCGTCACCGCTGGGTGCGGGAATAGATGAAGTTGGTGGCGACGATCGAGACGATGAGTAGCCCGCCGAGCACCACCAGCTGCACTGCGGGCAGCACGTTGGCGACGATCATGCCGGTGGAGACGATCACCAGCAGCCAGGCGGCGAGGAAGGTGCCGAGGATGGTGCCGCGGCCGCCGAAAATGTAGGTGCCGCCGAGCATCGCCATCAGCACCATCTGCAGCTCACCGCCGAGGCCCAGGTCGTAGCGCACCGAGCCGAGGCGGGAGGCGGTCATCATGCCGGCAATGGCGGCGACCACGCCGATGAAGAGAAACAGTAACAGCTTGATGCGGGCGGAACGGATGCCGGCGTGGCGGGCGGCCACTTCGTTGGTGCCGATCTGGTAGATCTGCCGGCCGAACACCGTGCTCGACAGCACGATGCCGAGCGCGATGGCGAGCAGCACGAACAGCAGCACCGGCAGCGGCACGCCGAGGACCATCTGCTTGTCGATGCCGATGAACCATTCGGGCACCCGGATCGACTTGTCGCCGGCGATCACCTGGGCCAATCCGCGATAGAGCGTCAGCGTGCCGATGGTGACGATGATCGAGGGCAGTTGCAGGGCGATGACGAAGAAGCCGTTGATCGCTCCCATCACCAGGCCGGCGGCGAGGCCGATGCCAATCGCGAGCGGCATCGGAACCCCCGAAGCCTGGGCCCAGGCGAACAGGCACGCCGCCAGCGCCATGTTGGCGGCCGGCGACAGGTCGATCTCGCCGGCGATGATCACCATGGTCAGCACCAGCGCGACGATGGCGAACTCGGCGTAGAGCGTGAAGCTCCTGAGGATGTAGCTGATATCGAGGAAGAACGGGGAGAGCAGGCTGCCGGCAAAGATGCCGAGCACCAGCAGCACGAAGGTCATGCTTTCGGGCCGGATCAGCAGCACCTGCCAGCGTGGCCGAGGCGGCGCGGCGTCGCGGGCGCCGGCGGCGGTTTCGGAGCTCATCAGCCGGTCCTCCTGAGCTGGGCGATGCCCTGCCGGCGCACCGTGCGGTCGATCAGCAGCGCGACGAGGATCACCGCGCCGTAGATGGCCGCCTGCGAGGTGCCCGGAATGCCGAGCAACGGCAGCGCTGCCGCGACGCAGCCGAGCAACAGCACCCCCAGCACGGTGCCGAGCACCGTGCCGACGCCGCCATTGATCGAGACGCCGCCGATCACCACCGCGGCGATCACCTGGAACTCGAAGCCGCTACCGGTATTGGACGGATTCACGAAACCCCAGCGGCTGGCGTAGAGAATGCCGGCAAGGCCGGCGAGGGCGCCGGAAATGGTGAAGACCAGCAGCGTCACCTGGGTGACGTCGATGCCGCGCAGCGGGGCCGCCACAGGGTTCGAGCCGACGGCATAGACCTGCCGGCCGATGCGGGTGTGGTTGAGGAAATAGTGGGTCAGCAGCGCCACGCCGAAGGCGATGAAGATGATCCACGGGATGCCGAGGATCGGGGAGGTCTGCGACAGGCCCTTGAGCTCGCTCGGGATCCACTGCCGGTCGATCTGCTTGGCATTGGAGATGATGAAGGTCAGGCCGCGATAGAGGCTGAGCGTGCCCAGGGTCACGATGATTGCCGGGAGGCGGAACAGCTGGACCAGCAGGCCGTTGACCAGTCCGAGCACGGCGCCGACGGCGACCGAGAGCGGCACCCCGACCCACCAGGGCTCGCCCTCGACGAAACGATAGAGCAAGCCGCTCACCATGGCCGAAAAGCCCAGCGTCGAACCGATCGACAGATCGACGTGGCGGGCGACGATCACCATCATCTGCCCCATCGCCGCGATCATGATCAGCGGCGTCAGCAAGAGGATGATGCGCAACTGGTCGAGGCTGAGGAATTGCGGTTTGACGGCGCCGACGGCGAGGCAGAACAGCACGATCATCACGGCAATGCCGGCTTCCCGCCGGCGCAGCAGGCTGGCAAGCAGCGTCATGCGGCGATCCCCCGCGCTTGCGGGACGGCGGCCTCCATGATGCGCTCTTGCGTCGCTTCGGCGCGCGGGATATCGGCAGTGAGCCGCCCCTCGGACATCACCAGCACGCGGTCGCACAGGGCGAGCAGCTCGGGCAGTTCGGACGAGATCAGCAGGATGGCGCGGCCTTGAGCGGCGAGCTCGCCGATCATCTCATAGAACTCGGCCTTCACCCCGATATCGATGCCGCGGGTCGGCTCGTCGAGGATCAGGACGCCCGGATCGGTCAGCAGCCAGCGGGCGAGGATCGCCTTCTGCTGGTTGCCGCCGGACAGTTCGCCGATCGGCTGGCGCGGCGAGGCCAGCCGGATGCGCAGCTTTCGGATGGCGTCGGCGGCAAGCGCCTTCTCGATGGTCCGGCGGATGAAGCCGCCGGGGGCGATGCGGCCGGGAACGGCGGCAGTGATGTTCTGTTCGACCGGCAGGGTGCGGAAAATGCCGGCATAGGCGCGGTCCTCGGGCACGAAGGCGAGGCCGAGGGCGATGGCGTCGGATGGATCGGCGATGCCGACGGGCTTGCCGCCCACTTCGATGCTGCCGCTGGCGGCGGGGGCGACGCCGAAGATGGCGCGCGCCACATCGGTGCGGCCGGCGCCGACCAGGCCGCCCAGCCCGACGATCTCGCCGCGGCGGACCTCGAAGCCGATAGCGGTGAAGACGCCCGGCAGGGTGAGGTTGTCGACCTTGAGGGCGACCTCGCCGATCCGCGCGCTCTGCTTGTGCATGTATTCCTTCACCGGGCGGCCGATCATCAGGCGGATGATGTCGGCATCGGTGAGCGCCCCGATCGCCTCGGTGGCGACCTTGGCGCCATCGCGGAATACGGTGACGCGATCGCACAGCGCCCGCACTTCCTCGAGCCGGTGCGAGATGAAGACGATGGTGCGGCCTTCGTCGCGCAGGCGCCGCGCGATCGCGAACAGCGTCTCGACCTCCCTGGGGGTGAGCGGCGCGGTCGGCTCGTCCATGATGATGAGCCGACTGTTGGAGGCGAGAGCGCGCGCGATCTCCACCATCTGCTGGTCGGCGATGGAGAGCCCGCGCATCGGGCGGGTGACGTCGATGCGTACGCCGAGCAGATCCATCAGCCGGCGCGCTTCGCGGGTCATCTCGGCCCAGCGGACGCGGCTCAGGGCGCCGCCGGCATCGCGCCCGAGCACCAGGTTCTCGGCCACCGACAGGTCGGGGAAAGAGATCGGCTCCTGGTGGATCAGGGTGATGCCCAGTTTCTGCGCCACGATCGGGCTCGTCACCTCGACCCGCTCGCCGTTGAGCGCCAGCGTGCCGCGTGACGGCCGGTGGACGCCGGCGAGGATCTTGGCGAAGGTCGACTTGCCCGCGCCGTTCTCGCCGAGCAGCGCATGGATCTCGCCCGGCTGCAGGTCGAGATCGACATCGCGCAGCACTTCGACCGAGGCGAAGCTCTTGGCGATGCCACGGGCACTGAGCAGCGGGGTCGGGCCGGGCACTTGCCTCACCTCCCGGGGACCGGCGCGTTGGCCGCGAGGAGGCCCTCAGCCTTGAGGTCGGACCAGAACGCGGCCGGAATTTCTACCTCGAGCGCGGCGACGTTGTGCTGCACCTCGGACGGCTTGGCCGCCCCGGGGATGACCGAGACCACGGCCGGGTGGGCCAGCGGGAACTGCAACGCCGCCACCGGCATGCTGACGCCGTGCGCCTTGCACACCGCCTCGATGCCGCGGACCTTGGCCTGCACTTCGGGCGGGGCCTTGCCGTAGGCGTACATGGCGCCGGCGCCCGAGCCGGTCACCAGGATGCCCGAGGCGAAGGGCGCGCCGATGATGACGCTGATCTGCCGATCGAGGCAGCGTTGCATGCTGGTATCCAGCACCCCCTGGTCGAGCAGGGTATAGGGCATGGCGACAATGGCGAAATCGACATCGATGGCGCTCAGCATCTCGTCGAGGTTGCCGGGCACGTTATTGCCGACGCCGATCGCCTTGATGTCGCCGTTGGCCTTGAGCTCCTCAAGCGCCTTCAGCCCGCCGCCGGTGAGCTGGCGGAGGTAGCCGGTGACCTGCTCGGGGGTGTGGAACATGGTGTCGAGGTCGTGGATCACCAGCGAGTCGACGGTGTTGAGCGCCAGCCGCTGCAGCACCTGCTCATAGGCGCGCATGACGCCATCGTAGCTGTAGTCGAACTCGACCTCGAAGGGCAGGCCGCCGGCCCAGGGCGCCGTGCTGAAGTTCACGGGATCGTCGGGCCGCCTCAGGATGCGGCCGACCTTGGTGTTGACAATGAACTGGTCGCGCGGGCGCGTCCTGAGAAAGCCGCCGAGCCGGTGCTCGGAGAGGCCGCGGCCGTACCAGGGCGCGGTATCGTAGAAGCGCACGCCCGCGTCCCAGGCGGCCGCCAGCGTGGCCTGCGCCTCGGCCTCGTCGACCTTGGCGTAGAGCTCGCCCAGATGCGCTGCGCCGAAGCCGAATACCGGCAATTGCAGCTCGGTGCGCCCGACGCGACGGCGGGTGGAGACAGCGACACTCACGGCAATGGACCTCCCAGCGGCGAAGTGATCTTCGCCACTTCTTGCAGGTAAAGTTGTCAGACAAAAATCAGTTTGACAAGTTTGTAGACGCTCTTCATTTCTGGCGGCATGGCGAACCGCCGGCTCGACGGGCCGGCCCAGGAGCTAGGCTGATCGAGATGAACAAAAGCAGCGCACGAGCCCGGCCGAAGTCCGTTTCTGACCAGCTCGAAGCGGCGCGGGCCGAGGCGTCTGCCGACTTCGCCGGCGGCGCGCTCGAACGACGCTCGATCTCCGAACAGGTGGCCGGGCGGATCATGGCGATGATCAAGTCGGGCAATCTCAAATCCGGCGATCGCCTGCCGACCGAGCGGCAGATGACCATCGCGTTCGGCATCAGCCGGCCGCCGCTGCGCGAGGCGCTGAAGGCGCTGACCCTGATGGGCGTGCTGGTGAGCCGGCAGGGCGGCCGCTACACGGTGACCGATCTGTCGCCGAGCCGGCTGGTGGCGCCGTTCAACACCATGCTGTCGGTGGCCGAATACGACACCTCCGAGCAGTTCGAGGCGCGTTCGGTGGTCGATCTCGAGTTGGTGCGGCTCTGTGCCGAGCGGGCGGCTCCCGAGCTGCGCCAGCGCATCCACAAGCTTGCCGTCGACGGGCGGGCATTCGAGCGTGATCCGGTGGCCTTCCGGCTGCTCGACATCGAGTATCACCAGGCGATCAACGAGGGGGCAGGCAATGGGCTGCTCGCCTCGCTGGCGCAGGTGCTCTACGACATGGGGCTGGACGTGCGGCGCAGCGCCAGCGAAGTGCCTGGAGTCATCTCCACCAGCGTCAGGCAGCACGTCGTCATCGCCGAGGCGATCGTTGCCGGCGACGCGGCAGCGGCGGTGGCCGCCTATCGCGCGCATCTCGAGCATGTGCGCGACACCACGATCCAGGCCAAGCTCACGGCCTCGGCCGGGCCGGCCTGAGCGTGCCCCGACAGGTCCCAGCGATCAGCCGCTGAGCGTGTCGACCTTGCGCAGCGCCGGGAACAGGCGCGACCACAACAGCACCACCGCGAGGGTGCCGATGCCGCCGAAGGCGACGGCGGCGACTGGTCCCAGGAAGCCGGCAAACACCCCGGCGCGGAACTCGCCGAGCTGGTTCGAAGTGCCAATGAACAGCGAGTTCACGGCATTGACCCGGCCGCGCATGTGGTCGGGCGTCAGCAGTTGCACCAGCGAGCTGCGCACGACGACGCTCACCGTATCGGAAGCGCCGAGGATGATCAGCATCACCACCGAGAGCACGATGTTGGTGGAATAGGCGAAGACGATGGTAGCGGTGCCGAATATGGCGACGGCCCACAGCATCTTGATGCCGACGCGGTGCTGCAGCGGGAAACGGGCGAGCAGCAGCGACATCACCACGGCGCCGATGGCCGGGGCCATGCGGAGAAACCCCAGCGCCCACGGCCCGGCATGGAGGATGTCGCGGGCATAGACCGGCAGCATGGCGGTGGCGCCGCCGAGCAGCACGGCGAAGAGATCAAGCGAGATCGAGCCCAGCATCACGGGCTTGCTCTTGATGAACACCACCCCGGCAAACACCGACTCGAAGGTCATGGGGGCGCGAGCAGGGAGCGTCGCGGGCTTGTCGATCCGCAGCACATTGTAGCTGGCGACGAGGAACAACAGGCCCGAGGCAAGGAACGGCACCACGTCGCCCAAGCCATAGAGGATGCCGCCGAGCGCCGGGCCGATGATCAGCGCGGTCTGCATCACTGAGGTCGAGGTGGCGACAGCGCTCTGCAATTGCGCGGTGGGAACGATCCCCGGCAGCAGCGCCGCCATGCTGGGGCGCTCGAAGGCCTGCGCCGCGCCGAGCACGGTCACCGCGGCGAAGATCCCCCAGGTCGGCAGCCAACCCTGCCAGATGCCCAGCGCGATGAAGCCCATAGTGACCGCCTCGATCACCTGGCAGACGAGCCCGATCTGGCGCCGGTCGAACTGGTCGGCGACATGCCCGGCGAGAAAAGTCAGCACCAGCATGGGCAGGAACTGGAACAGTCCGACCAGCCCCAGGTCGAACGGATTGCGGGTGCGGTCGTAGATCAACCAGCCGATCGCCACCGCCGACCCCTGGAACGCCACGGAGGACAGTGCCCGGGACGAGAGGAAGTGGCGGAACGAGGGGATGTGGATGACGTGGGCGGGCATTGGGTCGCCAGTGAACATATCGAGCGGGCGGGCTCAAGCGGGACGATAGTTGGGGGGATGCGAGGCGTGGGAAGGAGTTCCTTTGTCTACTGATGGAGGCACCGCGGGTGCCGCATCGTCCCCTCTCCCTTGGGGGAGAGGGTCAGGGTGAGGGGGCCTTGCAGCAAACACCGAATATCGAGGAAGGCCCCCTCACCCGGCGCTTCGCGCCGACCTCTCCCCCAAGGGAGAGGTGCGCCGACTGCAGGTCTCAGCGCTTCGGCAACAACCCCCGCACTCCCAGCCAGCTCTGCAGCATGTCGGCCCAGGGGTCCGACAGCAGCCCCGATCTGCCAAAACCAAAACCGTGGGCGCCGTTGCCGAAGACGTGGAGTTCGCAGGGGACGCCGGCATTGTGCCAGGCTTCGTAGAGGCGGACGGCGGAGAGCGGGGCGACGGACTTGTCGTCGTCGGAAATGGCGAGGAACAGGGGCGGAGCATCGGCGGGCAGCGGCAGGCCGGCGCGATAAGCGGGATAGATGCCGACGGCGAAATCGGGGCGGGTCTCGGCATCGTGCTCGAACACCGGGCCCATGGTGACGGCGCCGCCGGCCGAGAAGCCTCCGATGCCGATGCGGTTGGGATCGAGCCCCCAGTCGGCGGCGTGCCGGCGGACGAAGCGGATCGCCTGCCGTCCGTCCTCCTCGCCCCAGAGGCGCGCCTCGGCGATGGCGGGGCTGGATGGTGGTGCGGCGCCCATCGGGCCGGGCTGGTGCAGCCGGCGCTGCAGGTCGTTGCGGAAGTCGAGCAACTCGGCGTCGGCGTCGGGGGTGCGCGCCAGCCGGTATTTCAAGACGAAGGCGGCGATGCCGAGCCCGGCGAGCCAGCGGGCCATGTCGTAGCCCTCGTGGTCGATCATCAGGAAATGGAAGGCGCCTCCAGGGGCGACGATCATCGCCGTGCCGTTGGCTTTGCCCGGCTCGGGGAGGAAGGCGGTGAGGCTGGGCACCACCACATTGCGGGTCAGCCGCCGAGCCGCGGTGCTCCAGGGAATCTGCATGGTCGATTCCCGCTGCGGCCAGTGCTCGGAACCGGGGGCACGGCCATCGCCGGGCCAGATGCGGTAAATGCCGGCGGCGTCAGGCGCCTCGGTCGATCGCTGCTGGTCGATGGCGTTCATGTGCTCTCCCCCTTGTATGGTAGTGCCGCATTTGCGGTCAGTGTGGCGCCGAGGGCAAGTGATTTGCAGCATTGGCGGAGCGGTGCAGGGTGTTTGAACCGGGCAAGGGAACATGACCATGGCCGGTGCGGGCTGACCCCCACCCCTGTCCCCTCCCCCGGGAGGGAGACCAATCACCGACACTAGTGCGAGCGTCTCCTCCCCTTGTTTAGGGTGAGGGATCAAGGGTGGGGGTCGGGATGCGCCGGCTCGTGCCGCCAGAATCCTTATGGGATTCCTATTTCTTTCCCCTCCGTCTGTTCTCGAAACCCTATGCGGACCAGACGCATATCTGACCCGGCATTCGGCCTGCTGCCGTTCTCCGGCGCCGGCGTTCCTTCACTTCAGGAGCTCCCTATGGACTTCGCCGTCCTCGCCATCACCGCGCTCTTCTTCGCCCTGGCCCTCGCTTACGTCGCGCTCTGCGAAAAGCTCTGAGAGGCCCCGCGATGCTCTTCGATTTCATCCTTGGCGGCGTAGTGGCGCTGTTCCTCCTCGCCTATCTGGTTTTCGCCCTCGTGCGTCCCGAACGTTTCTAGTCGGGACCGGAAAGCTCCTCCCATGACCATACTCGGCTGGATACAGATCCTCGTCTTCTGCGGGATCATCATTGCGCTCGTCAAACCGCTCGGCGGTTACATGACGCGCGTCTTCAACGGCGAGAGCACCTGGCTGCAACCGGTGCTCCGCCCGATCGAGCGCGGACTCTACCGCGCCGCCGGCACCCGTGAGGACGAGGAACAGAACTGGATCACCTATGCGGTGGCGCTGTTGCTCTTCAACCTTGCGGGCTTCATCGTGCTCTATCTGCTGCAGCGGTTCCAGGCGGTGCTGCCGTTGAACCCGGCCGGCATGCCAGAAGTCGGGCCGGAAATCGCCTTCAACACCGCCGCCAGTTTCGTCTCCAACACCAACTGGCAGAGCTATGGCGGCGAGAGCACCATGAGCTACCTGACGCAGATGCTCGGCCTCGCGGTGCAGAACTTCGTTTCCGCCGCCACCGGCATTGCCGTCGCCATGGCGGTGATCCGCGCCTTCTCGCGCAAGTCGATGGCGACGCTCGGCAATTTCTGGGTCGATATCGTCCGCGCGACTTTCTACGTGCTGCTGCCGATCTGCGTCATCGGCACGCTCGCGCTGGTCGGGCAGGGGGTGCCGCAGAACCTCGATGCTTACACCACTGCCGCGACGCTGGAAGGCGCGCAGCAGACCATCGCGCAGGGGCCGGTCGCCTCGCAGATGATGATCAAGTACCTGGGCACCAATGGCGGCGGCTTCTTCAACGTCAACGCCGCGCATCCGTTCGAGAACCCGACGGCGCTCACCAACCTCATCTCGATGGTGGCGATCTTCGCCATCGGCGCGGCGCTCACCAATGTGTTCGGCCGCATGGTCGGCAACGAAAAGCAGGGCTGGGCGATCTTCATCACCATGGGCATCCTGTTCCTCGTGGGCGTCCTCGTCTGTTACTGGGCCGAGGCAGCCGGCAACCCCCTGGTGCATGCGCTCGGCATCGAGGGCGGCAATATGGAGGGCAAGGAGGTCCGCTTCGGGGTGCCGCTCTCCGCGCTGTTCGCGGTGATCACCACGGCGGCCTCGTGCGGCGCGGTCAACGCCATGCATGACAGCTTCGTGGCGCTGGGCGGCATGATCCCGCTGATCAACATGATGCTCGGCGAAATCATCATCGGCGGCGTCGGCGCCGGCTTTTACGGCATCGTGCTGTTCATCGTGATGGCGATCTTCGTCGCCGGGCTGATGGTCGGCCGCACCCCCGAGTACCTGGGCAAGAAGATCGAGGCCAAGGAAGTGAAGATGGCGATGCTCGCCGTCCTCTGCCTGCCGCTCGCCATGCTCGGCTTCACCGCCATCACCGTGGTGCTGCCGTTCGGCGTGTCGTCGATCTGGAACCCCGGGCCGCACGGCTTTTCCGAGGTGCTCTACGCCTATACCTCGGCGGCGGCGAACAATGGTTCGGCCTTCGGCGGCCTCTCGGCCAACACGCCCTGGTACAACATCACGCTCGGGATCGGCATGCTGATGGGCCGGTTCCTGGTGATCATCCCGGCGCTGGCGCTCGCCGGCTCGCTGGTCGCGAAGAAAACCGTGCCGGCTTCGGCCGGCACGCTCCCCACCCACGGCGCGCTGTTCATCGGGCTGCTGCTCGGCGTCATCCTCGTCGTCGGCGGGCTGACCTTCATCCCGGCTTTGGCGCTCGGGCCGATCGTCGAGCACCTCGCCATGCTCCAGGGACAGACCTTCTGATGCGCCCCCTCACGTACCAGGCGCGGCGCTCATGTGAGCCCGCCGCGCCTCTCCCAACCTGCTGGAGGCTCTGATGAGCCAGTTGAAATCGGCGAGCCTGTTCGACACTCGCATCCTCGTGCCGGCGATCGGCGCGGCGTTCAAAAAACTCTCGCCCAGGAGCCTGATCCGTAACCCGGTGATGTTCGTCGTCGCGGTGGTCTCGAGCCTCACCACGGTGCTGTTCGTCAAGGACCTGGTGACCGGCACCGGCAATCTCGGCTTCGCCTTCCAGGTGAACCTGTGGCTGTGGTTCACCGTGCTGTTCGCCAATTTCGCCGAGGCGGTGGCCGAGGGACGCGGCAAGGCGCAGGCGGACTCGCTGCGGCGGGCGCGCACCGAGACCATGGCCAGGCTGATGGCGCCCGATAACAGCAGCTACGAGATGGTGCCCGGCACCAGCCTCAAGGTCGGCGATATCGTGGTGGTGGAAGCCGGCGAGATCATCCCGTCGGACGGCGAGGTGATCGAAGGGGTCGCCTCGGTCAACGAAGCGGCGATCACCGGCGAGTCCGCCCCGGTCATCCGCGAGTCCGGCGGCGACCGCTCGGCGGTCACCGGCGGCACCCAGGTGCTGAGCGACTGGATCCGGGTGCGGATCACCGCCGCGCCCGGCTCGACCTTTCTCGACCGCATGATCTCGCTGGTCGAGGGCGCTTCGCGGCAGAAGACGCCCAACGAGATCGCGCTCAATATCCTGCTCGCCGGCATGACGCTGATCTTCGTGCTGGCCGTGGCCACCATCCCTGGCTTTGCCGCCTATGCCGGCGGCAATGTGCCGATGGTTGTCCTGGTGGCGCTGTTCGTGACCCTGATCCCCACCACCATCGGGGCATTGCTCTCGGCCATCGGCATTGCCGGCATGGACCGGCTGGTGCGCTTCAACGTGCTGGCGATGTCGGGCCGGGCGGTCGAAGCGGCGGGCGACGTCGATACGCTGCTGCTCGACAAGACCGGCACGATCACGCTGGGCAACCGGCAGGCGACGGCGTTCCGCCCGGTCGCCGGCGTCACGGAGGCCGAGCTTGCCGATGCGGCGCAACTGGCCTCGCTTGCCGACGAGACGCCGGAAGGGCGTTCGATCGTGGTGCTGGCCAAGGAGAAATACGGCATTCGCGGCCGCGACATGCAGGGCCTCAATGCGAGCTTCGTGCCGTTCACGGCGCAGACCCGGATGTCGGGCGTCGATGTCGACGGCTCCTCGATCCGCAAGGGTGCGGTCGATGCGGTGCTGGCGACGCTGGGCCATTCGACGTCGTCCGAGACGGTGCGCGAGCTTCGCGGTATTGCCGACGAGATCGCCAAATCCGGCGCCACGCCCCTGGGGGTGGTGCGAGACGGCAAGCTGCTCGGCATCGTGCAGCTCAAGGATATCGTCAAGGGCGGCATCCGCGAGCGCTTCGCCGAACTCCGCCGCATGGGGATCCGCACGGTGATGATCACGGGCGACAACCCGATGACTGCGGCCGCCATCGCGGCGGAGGCCGGGGTCGACGATTTCCTCGCCCAGGCGACGCCCGAGAACAAGCTGAGCCTGATCCGCGAGGAGCAGGCCAAGGGCAAGCTCGTCGCGATGTGCGGCGACGGCACCAACGACGCGCCGGCGCTGGCGCAGGCCGATGTCGGCGTCGCCATGAACACCGGCACCGTGGTGGCGCGCGAAGCCGGCAACATGGTCGACCTCGACAGCGATCCGACCAAGCTCATCGAGATCGTCGAGATCGGCAAGCAGTTGCTGATGACCCGGGGGGCGTTGACGACGTTCTCGATCGCCAACGACATCGCCAAATATTTCGCCATCATCCCGGCGATGTTCCTGGCGTTCTACCCGCAGCTCGGCGCACTCAACATCATGGGGCTGGCAACGCCGGAAAGCGCCATCCTCTCGGCCATCATCTTCAACGCGCTGATCATCGTGGCGCTGATCCCGCTCAGCCTGCGCGGCGTCAAGTACCGGGCGGTCGGCGCCGGAGCCCTGCTGAGCCGCAACCTCCTCGTCTACGGGCTGGGCGGCATCCTCGTGCCGTTCATCGGCATCAAGGCCATCGATATGGCGATCACCGCCGTCGGCCTCGCGTAAGGACATTCGAAATGCTGAAGCAACTGAGACCCGCACTGATCATGATCATCGCGCTGACGCTGATCACCGGGCTGCTCTATCCGGTGGCGATGACCGGGCTGGCGCAGGCGCTGTTTCCGAAGCAGGCGCATGGCAGCCTGATCGAAAAGGATGGCCAGGTGATCGGCTCGGAACTGATCGGCCAGCAGTTCAATGAGCCACGCTATTTCCATGGCCGCCCGTCGGCTGCCGGCGACGGCTACAATGCGGCTGCGTCCTCGGGTTCCAACCTCGGGCCGACCAATCCGGCGCTCATCGAGCGGATCAAGGGCGAAGCCGAGGCGTTGAAGGCCGAGAACCCCAACGCGCCGGTGCCGATGGACCTGGTCACCACCTCGGGCAGCGGGCTCGACCCGCACATCACCCCGGAAGCGGCATATTTTCAGGTGCCGCGGGTCGCCAAGGCGCGCGGCCTCGATGAAGCGATGGTCACCGAGCTGGTGCGCCAACATGTCGAGGCGCCGCTGCTCGGCTTCATGGGCGAGCCGGTGGTGAACGTCCTGAAACTCAACCTGGCGCTCGATGGCGCCAGCACATCCTGACACGATATAGGTGGGGCGCGGGTCACATCCCGCGCCCTGTCGTTCCCGCGGGACCAGTCGATGAACGATGCCAGACCTTCTCCCGATGCGCTGCTCGCTGAAGCCGAACGCGAAAACCGCGGTCGGCTGAAGATATTTCTCGGCGCGGCGCCCGGGGTCGGCAAGACCTACGAGATGCTGATGGCGGGGCGAGCCAAGCTCGCCGAAGGCGTCGACGTGGTGATCGGCGTGGTCGAAACGCATGGCCGCAAGGAGACCGAGGCGCTGGTTTCCGGGTTCGAGGTGATTCCTCGGGTGGTGGTCGACTACAAGGGGCGCCCGCTCGAGGAGATGGATCTCGACGCCATCCTGGCGCGGCGGCCGCAGCTGGTGCTGGTGGATGAGCTGGCCCATACCAATGCAGCCGGCAGCCGCCATCCCAAGCGGTATCTCGATGTCGAGGAACTGCTGTCGCACGGCATCGACGTTTACAGCACCGTCAACGTGCAGCATGTCGAGAGCCTCAACGACGTGGTGGCGCAGATCACCCGGATCAGGGTGCGCGAGACGGTGCCGGATTCGATCATCGATCGGGCCGACGATATCGAGGTGATCGACATCACGCCCGACGACCTCCTGAAACGGCTGCACGACGGCAAGGTGTACGTGCCGACCACGGCGCGGCGGGCGGTCGAGAACTACTTTTCGCCGGGCAACCTGACGGCTTTGCGCGAACTGGCGCTCAGGCGCACGGCGCAGCGGGTCGACGAGCAGTTGCTCAGTCACATGCAGAGCCATGCCATTGCCGGGCCCTGGGCGGCAGGCGAGCGGGTGCTGGTCTGCGTCGACGAGCACGCCCGCGGGCCGTCGCTGGTACGTTACGCGCGACGGCTGGCCGACCGCTTGCGCGGCCCGTTCGTGGCGCTCAACGTCGAGACGGCGCGCACGGCGGGCGTGTCGGATGCCGGCAAGGACCAGCTGGCCGCAAGCCTGCGCCTCGCCGAGCAGCTGGGCGGCGAGGCGGTGGTGCTACCCGGTCAGCATGTTGCGACCGAGATCGTCCGCTATGCCGCCGCCAATAACGTCACCCACATCGTCATAGGCAAGCCGCAGAAACCGCAATGGCGCGAGTGGCTGCAGGGCTCGGTGTCGCACGAGCTGATCCGCCATGCCGGCGATATCAGCGTGCATGTCATCGCCGGAACGGCGGAGCAGGGCGTGCGGCCCGGGGCGGGGCTGACGCATGTCGCGCCGCCGCGTTTCGAGCTCGTTCCCTACCTGTGGAGCACCGGCTATGTCGCTGTGGCGCTCGGCGCCGGGCTACTGCTCGACCGGGTGCTCGACGTCACCAATATCGCGCTGGTGTTCCTGATGGCGGTGCTGGCGGCGGCGCTCAGCTTCGGGCTCGGGGCGGCGCTGTTCGCCTCGCTGCTCAGCGCCTTTGCGCTCAACTTCTTCTTCTTGAAGCCGCTCTACACCCTCAACATCAGCGATCCGGAAAGCGTCATCGCGCTCGGGTTCTTCCTCGGCGTGGCGTTCATCGCCTCGAACCTCACCTCGCGGGTGCAGCGGCAGGCCGCGGCGGCGCGGCAGCGGGCGCGCACCACCGAAGACCTCTACCTGTTCTCGAAGAAACTCGCCGGCACCGGCACGCTCGACGACGTGCTGTGGGCCACCGCCTATCAGATCGCTTCGATGCTGAAGCTGCGGGTGGTGCTGCTGTTGCCCGAAAACGGCAGCATCGCGGTGAAGGCCGGTTATCCGCCGGAGGATACACTGGACGAGGCCGATGTCGCGGCCGCGCGCTGGGCCTGGGAGCACGACCGGGCCGCCGGCCGTGGCGCCGACACGCTGCCGGGGGCCAGGCGCCTCTATCTGCCGCTGAGGACCGGGCGGACCCCGGTAGGCGTGGTCGGGCTCGACAACGACAAGCCGGGGCCGCTGCTCACCCCCGAGCAGCGGCGGCTGCTCGATGCCCTCACCGACCAGGCGGCGGTCGCCATCGAGCGCATCCAGCTGGTCGAGGACGTCGAGCGGGCCAAGCTCGCGGCCGAGGCGGACCGGCTGCGCTCGGCGCTCCTGACCTCGATCTCGCACGACCTGAAGACCCCGCTCGCCGCTATCCTCGGCGCTGCCGAGATGCTGCGCGACCCGCCCGAAGGGCTCGCGAAGTCCGACGAGACGGAACTGCTCGGCACGGTGATGGACGAATCCGAGCGGCTCAACCGCTTCATTGCCAACCTCCTCGACATGACGCGGATCGAATCCGGGGCGATGGCACCGAATGCCGGGCTGAATTTCGTCGGCGACATTGTCGGCACGGCCCTGCAGCGCACCCGCAAGATCACTGCCGGGCACACGGTGGCGGTGGATATTCCGTCCGACCTGCCGATGCTGAACCTCGATCCGGTGCTGTTCGAGCAAGTGCTGTTCAACCTCGTCGACAATGCCTCGAAATATGCGCCGGAGGGCACCACCATCGCCCTCAGGGGCTGGACCGACGGCGCGTCCGTGGTGCTGCAGGTGATCGACGAGGGGCCCGGCATCCCGACCGAAGACCTCGAGCGGGTGTTCGACAGTTTCTATCGAGTGCGCAAAGGCGACCAGGTGCGGGCCGGGACCGGGTTGGGGCTGTCGATCTGCCGCGGCTTCGTCGAGGCGATGGGTGGTACGATCACCGCGCAGAACCGGCAGGACCGCAGCGGCGCCATCTTCACCATCAGGATGCCGATCCCGAAACAGGCAGCGAACATGGATGAACTGAAATGACCGGTTCGGACGTCAGAATCCTCGTCGTCGACGACGAGCCGCCGATCCGCAAGCTGCTGCGCATGGGGCTGGGGGCGCAGGGCTATGCCATCACCGAGGCCGGCAATGCCAGGTCTGCGCTGGAGGCGCTGCAAGCCGAGCGGCCGGATCTGGTCCTGCTCGATCTCGGCCTGCCCGATGTCTCTGGCCACGATCTGCTCGCCCGCTGGCGCGACGAGGGGCTCGGCCTGCCGGTGGTGGTGTTGTCGAGCCGCACCGACGAAGCCGGCATCGTCAAGGCGCTGGAGCTGGGCGCCGACGATTATGTGACCAAGCCGTTCGGCATGAACGAGCTGGCCGCCCGCATCCGGGTGGCGCTCCGGCACCGGCTGCAGCAGCAGGGCGAGCGTCCGGTCTTCGTCAGCGGCGGGCTGTCGGTCGACCTGGTCAAGCGCATCGTCAAGGTCGACGGCAAGGAGGTAAAGCTCTCGCCCAAGGAGTACGACATCCTGCGCCTCCTGGTGCAGCACGCCGGCAAGGTGCTGACGCACCACTACCTGCTGGAGCAGGTGTGGGACGGCACCACCGACGTGCAGTATCTGCGCGTCTATGTGCGGCAGCTGCGCCAGAAGATCGAACAGACGCCCGACCAGCCGCGTTACATCACCACCGAAACCGGCGTGGGCTATCGGCTCGCCGAGGCCGATCCGATCGAGCCGACCCCGAATGGCCAGAACTAGAGTGACCAGATGAACATCGCCGAACTGCTTCGCCCTCGGAACGTGCTGGTCGACGTCGAGGCCTCCAACAAGCAGCAGTTGCTGCAACTGCTGTCGCGCCGCGCCGCCGAGGCCACCGGGCTGAGCGAGGTGGTGGTGTTCGGCGGGCTCAGCCACCGCGAGACGCTCGGCTCGACCGGCATCGGCCAGGGCATCGCCATCCCGCACAGCGCTCCCGCCGGGCTCGACGCCCCGTTCGCGCTGCTGGCCCGCACGTCAAGGCCGGTGGAGTTCGACGCGGTCGACGACCAACCGGTGGACCTCGTCTTCCTGCTGCTGTCGCCGGCCGACCGCGCCTCGCATCTGAAGGCCCTGTCGGTGGTATCGCGGCAATTGCGGGCGCCCGGGGTGACGGACAAGCTCAGGCGGGCGCGGACGGCCGACGAGATGTATGCGGCGATGACGGGGGAGTAGGGGGCGCGCGGATTCGTCGGTCTTGGGCACGTCATTTCCACGCTCACCGAGCTGGAGGTGATTGCAGTGGATCCGCTCGAGTACCGCACAGCTGTCAGAGAGACCGCTCACCCCACCAGC
This sequence comes from Devosia sp. A16, assembly GCF_001402915.1. GTDB lineage: Bacteria > Pseudomonadota > Alphaproteobacteria > Rhizobiales > Devosiaceae > Devosia_A. The sequence continues at coordinate 1,756,768 of NZ_CP012945.1, read as the reverse complement.
GCGGCGACCACCGCCGCCACAAGCACCGGCAGGCCGGTAATCGCGATGATCAGCAGCAGACCGTTGCGCCAGTCGCGGTCGCGTGCGGAGAGTGGGGGCTTGTCGCCGGTCGGCAGCGCGGGCATATCGAGCCTCGTCGAAAATGGGAAGCCCATGCTACTGCCGCGTCCCATAGGGATTCGATTGGCAACCGGGCCGTTTGCTATAGGATTTCCATAGTCTTGCGGAGGATCGCCGACATGCCCAGCACCCCTCGCTCCGTCTATGTGGGGGCGCTTGCCGCGGCGGCGCTGCTCGGCGGCTTCGGCCTCATTGCCGATGCGGTGACCGATGGCGATACGCTCGACTTCGACAATGCGGTGCTGATGTCGCTGCGCGTCCCGGGCAATCCGGCCCAGCCGATCGGACCAGTATGGTTCAACGAAGCGGTTCGCGACATCACCGGGCTTGGCAGCTTCTCGGTGCTAGGCATCGTGACGATCGTGGTGTTCGCCTACCTGCTTCTCGCAGGCAAGCAGCGCACCGGCTGGTTCATGGCGTTCGCGGTGCTGGGCGGCACCATCCTCAGCACGGTGCTGAAGATGCTGTTCGACCGGCCGCGCCCGGAACTCACCGGAGTCGCCGAGGTGTTCACCGCGAGTTTCCCGAGCGGCCACGCCACGATTTCTGCAGTGGTGTTTTTGGCCATCGGGGCGATGCTGGCGGAATCCTCGCCCGAGCGGCGGCTGAAGCTGTTCTATATCGGCGTGGCGATCACGCTTACCGTGCTGGTCGGGGTGAGCCGGATCTATCTCGGGGTGCACTATCCCACCGACGTGCTGGCCGGCTGGTCGCTGGGCGGCGCCTGGGCGCTGCTCTGTACGACGGCTGCGCATTTTGTGCGGGAGCGGGCGGCATCTGCGTAGCGCGCTAATGCTTGTGTGAGTGCCTTCTCCCCTTGTGGGAGAAGGTGCCCGAAGGGCGGATGAGGGGTTCTACCCGCGTACTGGATCGCTCCTCGCTTACGCTCGGATCGCGCTACACTTCGTTTCGCGACCCCTCATCCGGCCTGTCGGCCACCTTCTCCCACAAGGGGAGAAGGCCACAGCCTCATGCTCCCGGTACAACTGCCACCGAGCAGGGGGCCGTTCAATCCAGCCCGAGCGGATCTGCGTCCAGCGGCCAGATCGGGCGGGTCAGGCGCTTGAACGGCAGCTCGGACCAGTTCGGATTGCTGGTCCCAGGCGTCGCGACGAACAGTTGCGCCCGGGTGTTGGTCGTGAACAGATCCTTGTGCTTGTAGAGGTTCTTGATCGAGACGACCTGCTTGTCGTCGAAGCTGATGCCGTGCAGCGAGAACAGGCTCAGGCTGTAGAGGTTGGTGCGCAGCGTCGTCAGCAGCACTTCGATGCCTTCCACCCGCACCACCGCGACGTCGCCGATGTCGATGCGCTCGCCCGGCAGGTGGTCCTGGTGGGCGTTGCGCTTCAGGAACAGCACCTCGGCCTCGGCATCGAGCGGCGGGCCGGAATGCGGCTCGAACTTGCCGCCGATACGGAGTTTCAGTTTGGCGCCGACGCCGACCTGGAAGCAGATCTTCACCGCCGAGGGGTCCCAGAGCGGGGCGACCACGGCATTGCGGATGCCGGCGTCGATGAAGGCCTTCAGCACATAGGTGGTGTCGCCCGGCGCGCCGCTGCCGATCTGGTCGGAGGTATCGGCGATCAACAGCGGCTTGTCGCCCTTGAGTTTCGCCTGCTCGATCGCTTCCCGGAACGGGGTGAAGGGCAGCGTCGCCTGAGCGCGGATGCGGTAGAAGGCTTCGCCATACTGTTTCGCGGCCCGGTCGGCGATGGCCTGATCGCGGTCGGCGACGGCCAGCATCTTGGCGCCGGCGAGCGGCACGTCGGCCCAGGGGAAGCCGTGGTTGAGCGACAGCGACAGCACGCCGTCCTTGCCTTCCCCGTCGTAGAGCGACTGGGTGAAGGCGATCATCGGGCCGTCCATGGTAGTGGGGAACAGCCCCATGGTCTTGCAGTCGAACAGCGCCATCCTGGGCTCGATCTCGCCCTTCAACGTCCGCTCCATCAGGGCGAACAGATCCTCGGCGCGTTCGGCGTGGTCGATATGCGGGTAGGTCTTGTAGATGACGATCAGGTCGGCATTGTCGACGATGGTGTTGTCGACATGGCCGTGCAGGTCGAGTTCGATGCCGATACGGGTTTTCGTGCCCACCAGCTCGCGGGTGCGCCTGACCAGGTCGCCTTCGCAGTCGTCATAGCCATCGGCGATCATCGCGCCATGCAGGTAATAGAGCACCGCATCCACCGGGCCGGCGGCGCGAAGATCGTCGAGGATGCGGTCGCGCATCGCTTCGTAATCGGCCTTGATGGTCGGGCCGGCGGGGTTGGCGAAGGCGAACAGGCTCTGGATCACCTCCCAACCGCGTTCGAGGCCGCGCTCGCGCCAGATCTGCGGCGGGGCTGACCAGGGCGAGGGCGCGAAGGTCTCGACATTGCGATCGGCCCAGAAACACTCCTTGAAGTCGTCGATGCCGGTCGGGAACGAGGCGAAGGTGTTGGTTTCGGTCCCCAGGGTGGCGATGAACAGGCGCATGGCGATGGCGTTCCGGATGAAAGGGTTGCCGGCAACCTTGGTAGGCCGGTGCGTGGGGGTCAATCACCGCCGGTTTCGCGATACGGAACATGGTTGTGCCGGACCGGGTCGTCGTTTGGTACAAAGTACTAACGAATCATCATCCTATAGAACAAGTTCGCGCTAAGTTGCAAAACTGCGGAAACACATGCTATGATTATGGCCATGTGTAGCAAGAGGCCATCATGTCGAACTGTGGACCGGACCGAGCCTGGCGCAGCCGGGCCATTGCGCTGCTCGAGGCCGAGGGGCGACGCTCGGCGGATACGCATCTGATCGCGCTGAAGCTGCCCGGGTTTACCGGTATCGACATCTATCTCAAGGACGAGTCCTCGCATCCGACGGGCAGCCTGAAGCACCGGCTGGCGCGCTCGCTGTTTCTCTACGGCATCTGCAGCGGCCGGATCTCGGAAGGCATGACGCTGGTCGAGGCCTCGTCCGGTTCGACCGCGGTCAGCGAGGCCTACTATGCGCGGCTGCTCGGGCTGGATTTTTGCGCCGTGCTGCCGCGTACCACCAGCACCAGCAAGGTCGAGGCGATCGTCGCACACGGCGGGCGCTGCCATTTCGTCGACCAGCCCGGCGCCATCTATGCCTCTGCCGCCGAGCTCGCGGCGCGGTGCGGCGGTTACTATCTCGACCAGTTCACCTTCGCCGAACGCGCCACCGACTGGCGCGGCAACAACAACATCGCCGAGTCGATCTTTCGGCAGATGGAGCAGGAGCGGCACCCGGTGCCTGAATGGATCGTGATGGGCGCCGGCACCGGCGGTACCTCGGCTACTATCGGCCGCTACATCCGTTATCGCTGCCTCGATACCCAGTTGTGCGTCCCCGATGTCGAGTTCTCCGCCTTCTATGACGGGTGGCGCCGCGCCGATCTCACCGCCACCGCGCCGCGCGGTTCGCGCATCGAAGGGATCGGGCGGCCGCGCATGGAGGCCTCGTTCATCGGCGAGGTGATCGACGAGATGATCCGGGTGCCCGATGCGGCGTCGCTCGCCGGCATGCAGGCGCTGTCGCGGCTGCTCGGCCGCCGCGTCGGCGCCTCCACGGGCAGCAACTTCGTCGGGGTGTGCTGGGCGGCGAGCCGGATGCGCGACCAAGGTCGATCCGGTTCGATCGTCTCGCTGATCTGCGACAGCGGTGAGCGCTACGCGGAGAGCTATTACAATCCGGCCTGGCTGGCAGCACAGGGGCTGGATCCGGCACCGCAGGTGGCGCGGCTCGAAGCGTTCCTCGCCGGGGGTGAGTTTGCGCCGGAGTTGCTGATGGGGGCGGAGATGGCGGCGGGCAGCTGCGCCGCCTGAGGCGGAACTCGGATCACCTCTCCCTTGGGGGAGAGGTCGGCCCGTAGGGCCGGGTGAGGGGGCCTTTCTGCACTCTCGGCGCTCGCCGCAAGGCCCCCTCACCCCAACCCTCTCCCCCAAAGGGAGAGGGGGCGCTCGCTGCGATCGGGGTGGCCTCGTCCGCCTGCCTACTTCCGCACGAACAAGCCGCCCGCACCCACCGACATATTCGTCAGCTCGCGCTCGCCCGAACTCAGCCGCCAGTCCAGCATCCTGCGGGCATAGTCGAGCGCCACTTCGGTGTAGGCCGGGTCTTCCGCGAGGTTCACCTGTTCGTGCGGGTCGTTGGCGATGTCGAACAGCAGCGGCGGCAGGGCGGCGAAATGCACGTACTTGAACTTGTCGTCGCGGATCACCGCATAGGCGCATTGGTCGGAGCTGATGCCGAGCGCCGTTTCCGGCCTCTGGGTGCGCACGTCGCGGAAATCGTGCTCGAAATATACGGCGTTGCGCCAGTCGGGCGGGGTCTCGCCGCGCAGGAACGGGGTCAGCGGCGTGCCATCGCAGCTGCGCGGAATATCGAGCCCAAGCCAGTCGAGCACGGTGGGCATCACGTCGATCGCCTGGGTGAATGCGGTGACGCGTCGGCCACGGGCGGCATCAGCCTCGGGCCGCGGGTCGCGGATCACCAGCGGCAGGTGGAAGGCCGCGTCGAAGTAGATTTCCTTGCCCCAGACATAGTGCTCGCCCAGCACCTCGCCGTGGTCGGAGGTGACGACGATCAGCGTGCGGTCGTACTGGCCGGTGTGCTTCAGATGTCGGACGATGCGCCCGAGCTGCGCATCCACCTCGGCGATAAGGCCGTAATAGGTGGCCCGCATCTGGCGGATCTCGAGCTCGTCGGCGGCGACCAGGTCCTGAGGATTGTGCTCGTCATAGGTGCTGGGCTGGCGGAGCGTGCCGATGGCGTAATCGAGCAAAGGGTGTTGCTCCCCTTCGACCGCCGGCGAGGCGGCGCGGACCGGGAACTCCACGTCGGCGGGGTGCACCAGGCAATTGTAGGGCTCGGGCGCGATCAGCGGCGGGTGCGGGCGGTAGAACACGAAATGCGCGAACCACGGCTTGTCGCGCCGCACCAGCAGCCACTTCAGGAACTCGTCGGTGAGGAAGGCCGTCTCGCTTTCCTCGGCCGTGAAGACGGTTGGAATGTAGCGGAAGCCGCGATCCGCGGGCTTATCGAAACCCTGGCGCGGGCGAAACACATCGGCGCGGCCGCCGGGTAGGTCGTAGCCCTTGGCGATCAGGTCAGACACCCACTGGTCCATGTCTTCCGGCAGGTGCAGCGGGGTGGAAAAGCCCGGAATCACCCCCTCGTCATAAGCGGTGAGCGCCGGATCGTTCGGATGGAGTCCACGCGGATCGGGCGTGGTGTCGGTGTAGCCGAACAGGGCCGGGTCGTAGCCGGCCTTGCGTGCCTCGAGTGCGATGTTGGTGTGACGCCGATCGAGCGGCGTGCCGTTCCGCCCGGAGCGGTGATTCATCAGGTATTGCCCGGTGAGCAGGCTGGTGCGTGACGGCCCGCACGGGGTGCACTGGCCGAAATGCCGGGTGAAGGTCACCGCGTCGGCCATCAGCGCGTCGAGGTTGGGCGTCCTGGCGTTCTTGTGCCCGAGGGCCGAGATGCAGTCGCCGCGCCACTGGTCGGCGCAGATCAGCAGGATGTTCGGGCGATCGGTCACGGCGCGGGCTCCAACTCGGGCGCCATTGATGCCCTAAAGTCGATGCTTCGGGGAGTAGGGGCTCCGGGGATTGACGTCGAAATCGACCACATCGACGCAGGACTGCGAGGCCGAATGGCTGCCGCCGGTGCGCCATGGGCCATCGCGCAACTCGATTTCGCCGACCTTGCTGAGCGTGAGGCAGCGCCACTCGCCACCTGCCGGCAGCACGCTGCTGGTGTCGCCGCCGAACTGATAGGTCAGCGCCTTCTCCTCACCGTTGCGGCTATGTCCGAGGATCACCGGGCAGACCTCTCGACGGAGACCGTTATAGGTGCAGACGATCTGCTTTTTCGTCGCCATCGCCTCGTGGAACAGCTGGTAGGCATCGCTTGGCATCAGCAGGCCGGGACGTTGACGGCGAGGCCGCCCTGGCTGGTTTCCTTGTAGCGCTCGCTCATGTCGGCGCCGGTCTGGCGCATGGTCTCGACGCAGACGTCGAGCGATACCTTGTGCGTGCCGTCGCCCTTCATCGCCAGCGAGGCGGCGGTCACCGCCTTTACCGCGCCAAAGGCGTTGCGCTCGATGCAAGGGATCTGCACCAGTCCGGCGACCGGATCGCAGGTCATCCCCAGGTGATGCTCCAGCGCGATTTCAGCAGCGTTCTCGACCTGCGCCGGGGTGCCGCCCAGGGCAGCGCAAAGGGAGGCCGCGGCCATGGCCGAGGCCGAGCCGACTTCGCCCTGGCAGCCGACTTCGGCGCCGGAGATCGAGGCATTGTGCTTGATGATGCCGCCGATCGCGGCGGCGGTCAGCAGCATGTCGTGGATGCTGGCGCGCGAGGCGCCTGCCTCGAACTGCTGGTGGTACTTGAGCACGGCGGGAATGACGCCGGCGGCGCCATTGGTGGGCGCCGTCACCACGCGGCTGCCGGCGGCGTTTTCCTCGTTCACCGCCATGGCGAAGACGCTCAGCCAGTCATTGCCGGCAAGCGGGCCGAGCTCGTTGCGCTGCCAGGCCGTCTGCAACTGCTGGTGGATGGCCTTGGCGCGGCGGCTGACGTTGAGCCCGCCGGGCATGATGCCGTCGGTCCTGAGGCCGCGCTCGATGCAGCCATCCATCGCCGCCCACAGCCGGTCGAGCCCCTGTTCGAGAGCGCGGCGCCCGATCCGCGCCTCCTCGTTGGCGCGCTTCATCTGGGCGATGGAGAGGCCGGATTCGCGAGCCATCGCCAACATCTGAGCAGCGTCGCGAAAGGGGTAAGGAACATCGGCCGCGTCAGCCCTCACCTCGCCGCGCGCCAGCTCCGCCTCGCTCACGACGAAGCCGCCGCCGATCGAATAGTAGACACGGCGCAGCAGCAGCGTGCCGTCGGCGTCATAGGCATAGAACTGCAGGCCATTGGTGTGGCCCGGCAGCCGCTCCTTCTTGTCGTAGATGAGGTCGAGCGCCGGGCGGAAACGATAGGCCGGGTGCCCTTTGGGATGCACCATGCCCTCGGCTTCGACGGCGGCGACGATCGCATCGATCCGGTCGGGATCGATGGTGTCGGGGGCAAATCCCGAGAGCCCCAGCAGCACGGCGCGGCCGGTGCCGTGGCCGACGCCGGTAAAGGCGAGGGAGCCATGCAGGCTCGCCTTCAGCGCCGTCACCACGGCGTGGCGCGGGCGTGGCCAATCGCCGGTGCGGAGTTCGTCGAGGAACCGGTTGGCGGCCGTCATCGGCCCCATGGTATGCGAACTCGACGGCCCGATGCCGATCTTGAAGACGTCGAAAACCGAGAGGAACATCAGGCCTCACATGTGGTGCGGGCGCACCATAGCGGCAACGCCGTGGGCCCGCTACTCGTGCGGCTTCAGCGTCTGCTAGCGGCAACGCCGCTGAGCCGCTACTCGTGCGGCTTCAGCGTCTGCATCAGCTTGGTCGGATCGGTCGACGGGGTCGGGATGGCGACGCCGATTGCGGTAAGGGTGTAGCGCACCCGGCGCAACGCCTCGCGGCCGCGCGCCCCGAGCTGCTGAGCCACTCCAGTGGCAATGGTGTCGATCACCCCCATATGGGCATAGCGCGAGGTGGTCGGCATCAAGACGTTGTCGTCTTCGGCAATGACGATGGGGATGACGATGCCGGCGGCCCTGGCCAGCGGCGTATCGGGGCGGGTCAGCGCGATGGTGGTGGCGCCGAACGAGGCGGCGATCTGGATCGCCTCGACCACGGGTTTGGATTGCCCGCTGTTGGAGATGGCGAAGGCGACGTCGTCCGGCTGCAGGGTCGAGGCCGACATGCGCTGCTGGTGCCCGTCGGTATAGGCGGCGACGGGGATGCCGAGCCGGAACAGCCGCAACTTGGCATCCTCCACCATCGCGGCCGAACCGCCGCCCTGGCCGTAGAGATCGAGCCGGCGCCCGGCGGCGATGGCGTCGATGGCGCGGCCGACCGCGGCGGTGTCGAGCTGCTCGAGGCAGGCCTGCACCGCGTTGGCGGCGCGCAGCATCACCGATTGGGCGAGCTGGCCGATGTCGTCGGAGAACACCCGGTCGGAGCGCAGATAGACCGCCGCTACCGTCATGGTGCTGGCGAGGCTGATCTTGAAATCGCTGAACGAGGCACAGCCGACCGAGCGGCAGAAACGGGTGACCGTCGGCTGGCTGACGCCGGCCCTGGCGGCGAGGTCGGCGATGGTCAGCCGGGTCGCTGCTTCGAAATCGAGCTGCACTGCCGCCGCCACCCGCCGCTCCGCGGGGGACAGCTCGGGCTCGGCCCGCTGGATGCGCGAGACAATGTCGATGGCGGGCTCTTCGGTTGCCGTCCGTGCGGTATCGCGCCTCGCCATGTCGATCGCTCCAGTTGTGAAATTCAATTACAACAACGGGGCGAACCTGACCAGATCGACTGTCGATTGCTCCACAGTACGGCACGGGCTTGGGCCGGTAGTTGTGTTCATGACGGCAGCCAGACGACCGTGCGGTTTCAGACTTTCGGCGAGCGGGGCAGAATCCGGTTGCGGCGACAGGAGTTCTGTAACATGATTTCAGGATCGGAGAGAACGCTTGGGGGAGCGGTGCAATGGCGGTGTTCGAGTTCGACCATGTGGGGATCACCACGACGGTGCCCCAGCCCAGGGAGGACTGGGTCGAGGCGAGCCGCATCTGGGTTACCAACCCGCGCCAGCACCCCGAGCATATCGAGTTCCTGCGTTACGAGCGGGACAGCACGGTGCCGGCGGAAGTGCGCGACAATCCGCATGTCGCCTATCGCGTCGACGACCTGGCGCCGCATCTCGCCGCGCCTGGCGTCGAGATCCTGATCCCGCCGTTCATCGTCGGCGATTTCCTCGAAGTGGTGTTCGTCAAGAAGCACGGCATGGTGTTCGAATACATGCGCTACCTCAAGGACGGGTGGTTCGGGAATTGAGGGTGGCGATGAGCACCGGGTCGGGCCCCACACTCGGTGTCATCCCAGCGAAAGCTGGGACCCATCCATCCACCTGCGCCGTGGCGCGTTGGGTCCCAGCTTTCGCTGGGATGACATCCGGTGGGATGGGTGAGTGAGTGCCCGGCCGCGGAATTCTGAAGCACTGAAGGAGCAAACATGACCGGCGCATTCACCGGCAAGACCATCGCCATCACCGGGGCAGCGGGCGGGATCGGCCAGTGGCTCTGCCGCTTCTTCGGCGAAGAGGGCGCGACCATAGCGGCGCTCGATCGCCATGACGGGGTGCATGCGCTGGCCGAGACGCTCGGCAAGGACGGCATCACGGTGAAGCCGGCGGTGGCCGACGTCGCCGATGCCGCATCGGTGGCCGCGGCGTTCAAGGGGTTCGGCGAGGTGCATATCCTCGTCAACAATGCCGGCATCACCCGCCACGCCACCTTCGAAAAGACCGACCCCGCCGGCTGGGAAGAGGACATGGCGGCCAATGTCGGCGGCGCCTATGCCTGCGCCCATGCGGTACTGCCGCAGATGGTGGCGCGCCGCTCGGGCAATATCGTCAATGTCGGCTCGGTCAACGGTCTCTCGGCTTTGGGTGACCCCGCCTACAGCGCGGCCAAGGCGGCGATGATCTCGCTCACCCGCTCGCTGGCGCAGGAATATGGCCGCTACGGTATCCGCACCAATATCGTCCTGCCCGGCACGGTGCGCACTCCGGTCTGGGACGAGCGCAAGGCCAAGGATCCGAACGTGTTGAAGACGCTCGAGCGCTGGTATCCGCTCGGCCGCATCGTCGAGCCCTACGAGGTGGCGCGGGTGATCGCCTTCCTCGCCTCCGATGCCGCCAGCGCCGTCACCGGTGCGGCAATCCCGGTCGATTGCGGTCTCACTTCGGGCAACATCGTGATGGCGCGCGAGCTGACGCTCGAAGATTTCTGACAGGCATTGGCCTGAAATCCATTCTTGAGGGGGACGTCTTGGACAAGTTGCGCATCGGGATTATCGGGCTCGGCTGGTTCGGCGAAATTCACGCCGAAACCATCGTGGGGGTGCCCAACCTGGAACTGGCGGCGCTCTGCACCCGCACCGAGGATCGGCTCAAGGAACTGGGCAACAAGTTTGGCGTAAAGAAGCTCTATCGCGACTATCACGAGATGCTCGCCGATCCGGAGATCGACGCGGTCTCCATCTGCACCATGTGGGACCAGCATACCGAGCCGGCGATCGCCGCGCTCGAGGCCGGCAAGCACGTGTTCCTCGAAAAGCCGATCGCTTCGACGGTCGAGGACGCCAACAAGATCATCGCCGCCTCGAAGGGCGCCAGGGGCATCCTCTTCATCGGCCATATCGTGCGCTTCAACCCGCGTTATCGCATGGCCAAGCAGGCGATCGCCGAGGGTCGCATCGGCAAGGTGGTGGCGCTGTCGTCGCGCCGCAACATCCCGGCCGCCTGGACCCCGACCATTCTCAACAAGATCGGCCCGATCGTCGGCGACGCCATCCACGACACCGACATCATGCTGTGGCTGACCGGCGACAGGATCGTCTCGGCCTATGCGCAGACGGTCGACGTGCGCGGGCTGAAGCATCCCGATATCGGCCAGACCATGTTCCGCTTCGCCGGCGGCGCCACCGCAACGCTCGAAACGGTGTGGTGCATGCCGACGCAGACGCCGTTCGACATCGACGAGCGCATGTCGATCATCGGCACCGAGGGCATCATCCACGTGCAGGACACCTTCCCGCCGCTCGGCATCGTCGACGCCAACAAGCTGCACTCGCCCGACATCACCTACTGGCCGATGTTCGACGGAGTGCGCGGCGGCGCGCTGCGCGAGGAGTTCAGCTATTTCGCCGGCTGTGCCCTGAGCGGCACGACGCCGACGATCGGCGTGCCGGAAGATGCTGCGGGGGCGTTAGAGGCGACGCTGGCGGCCGAGGAGTCGGCGCGGACGGGGAATGTGGCGCGGATCGGGTAGCTGTGGTGACCCCAAAGCGGCGCTACGGCATCCTGATACCTGTGGTGGCGGTGGGTTTGGGCATGCTCACTGGGTTCCTCATGGCACCCAGTGAAAGCGCCATCGTAGCTGGCTTGCCCAACGATCCCGACCAGATGGCGGTGGAGTGGAATGATCGGGTCCGCGTTGCTTTCCCCGATGGCACGCCAGTCTCAACGCTGGTGAGTCAATTGCAGGCGGCGAAGTTCACCGTGGACGATAGCAGGCTGTCCGCCAGCCGGCAGCGGACCAAGCTGTTCGCTTGCAGCGACAGGCTGTTCGTCCGCTGGTCGATCGATGGAGACCAGGCGAAGCAGGTCGAGGGGACGGTGTTTGCTTGCTGACGACGCTGGCCGTGCCCCTATCTCCCCCTCGCCCCTCTGGGGAGAGGGCCGGGGTGAGGGGCGCCAAGCGTTCGATGCGCCAAGAAACCCCTTCTTCCCTCAGCACGGAGAGGGAGCAATGCTGTTCATGCGATGCGCTTGGCGCCCCTCACCCTAACCCTCTCCCCAGAGGGGCGAGGGGACGCACTTTGAGCCGCCCGTGCCACAAGGCCACTGCGTGTCTGACTGAGCGTTACTCCGCTAGTGCTCATGCCCATGATGGCCGCCGATGAGGAAACTCTCCTCGAACGGTCGTCGGCTGACTTCCATCGACTTCCCGCCCAGATACACGGCGACCGGTTGCAATAGCGATGACCCCTGGCGGCGTTTGCCGACCACGTCCTCGAACACGTAATTGCTGTCATATTGCTTCAGCACCGTGATGTCGGCGACGGCGCCGACACCGAGATGGCCGAGCTCGGGCTTCTGGATGGCCAGCGCCGGACGGTTGGCCGACATGCCGATCACTTCGGGCAGCGACAGGCCGCAGTTCAGCAGCTTGCTCATGGTGTGCAGCAGGTCGTAGCCCGGGCCCTCGACGGCAATGACGTGGACGTCCGACGAGATCACGTCGGGCTTGAAGCCATCCTTCAGCGCCGCCTCGGCGCTGTCATAGCCGAAGGCCCCCATGCCGTGGGCGATGTCGAACAGCACGCCGCGTTCGCGCGCCTTGAGCACTGCGTCGATGACCTTGCCGTCGGCCCCGATGGCCGAGTTGGGGTCGGGGCGGTAGCAATGGGTGAGGATGTCGCCCGGTCGCAGCATATCGACCACATCGGCATAGCTCGGCGGCGCGGTGCCGATATGGGTCATCAACGGCAGGTTCAGCGCATTGGCGGCTTCGAGCGCCATCTCGAGCGCGCCGAGGCCCAGTTCGCCCGTCACCGGGCCCCCGATGCGCACCTTCACGCCGATGATGCGGTCGCGGTTGGCCTCGACCTTCTGGACGCACTTATCCACCGGCAGCATCGAGCGCAGCGTCGCTTCGCCGATCGAGACGCCCTTGTCGAAGCCGAAAATGCCGGGGAACGAGATGTTGAGGAAGGCGAAGATCCGGTAGGGCGAGTGGATCATCACATAGTCGCGGAACCCGTCGTAGTTGCCGGCACCGGCGCTGCCGGCGTCGACCAGCGTGGTACAGGCGGAGCGGCGGGCGATGAAGCCGGGATCGACGCTGAGCGAAGTTGCCTTGTGGTAGACATGGGTGTGGATGTCGATCAGCCCCGGCGCGACGATGCTGCCGCTGACATCCTCCAGCCTGGCTCCCGCTGTCGGCAGGTCCTTGCCGACCGCGGCAATCCTGCCGGCCTTTATCGCGACGTCGAGCACCCCGTCGACGCCGTTGCGCTCGTCGAGGACGCGACCGCCCCTGAGCACGATATCGAAGCCCTGTCCGGCTGCCGGTGAAGTCATCGATGGTCTCCGCTTGGGGTATGGGGAAACAGCGGCGGGCAGGCGCCCGCCGGTTACGTCCCGCTGATCGGGTCGGTCTCAGGCCAGTTCGACGACGCGCTTCTCGTTGATCGACTGCTCGGCGGCAAGCACGATGCGAAGGCTGTTCACCGCCGCATCCATCGACTCGGTGAGATCGAGATCTTCCTGGATGGCTTTCAAAAAGAACGCCTGTTCGCGGTCGCAGAGCTCCTGGTGGTTGGGTTCGTCCGTCATGACGAAGATCTCGTCCTTCTTGGCGAAGCTCTTGTCCCCCGGCTGCACCTCGGCGTGGTGGTACTGGATGGCGTCGGTCTTGGTATGCTGATCGATATTGGAGGAGTCCGACACGCCCTCCTTGTGCGCCTTGGGGTTGGGGACGATGGAGACGGCGCCCTTGGGGCCGACCACGTCCTTCACGAAATAGGCGACCTCGCTCATCATCGGGCCCCAGCCGGCTTCGTACCAGCCGACCGAACCGTCATCGAACTCGACATGCAGGTGACCATAATTCTGCTTGTCGGCTTCCGCCCAGAGCTTGGCGCCGATGCCGTGCACGCGCACCGGCCTGGCCTTGGTCATCTGGCACATCACGTCGACATAATGGACGCCGCAATCGACGATCGGGATCAGCGAGTCGATCAGGTTCTTGTGCCAGTCATAGGTCGGGCCGCCCGACTGCTGGTTGAGGTTGAGCCGCATCACCAAGGGCTTCCCCAGCGTCTGCGCCAGCTCGGTGAATTTCACCCAGCTGGGGTGGACGCGCAGGATATAGCCGAGCACCAGCTTCCGGTTCTTGGCCTTGGCCAGTTTCACCACTTGTTCGGCATCGGCGATGTTGGTGGCGAGCGGCTTTTCCATGAACACATGGGCGCCGGCGTTGATCGCCTTGATGGCGTATTCGGCGTGAGTGTTGGGCCAGGAGTTGATCGATACCGCATCGGGCCTGGTCACCCGCAGCGCCTCGTCATAGTCCTCGAACAGCGGATAGCCCTTGAGCTCCTCAGGAACGGGTTTGGATTTGATCGAGCGGCTCATCAGCCCGACGATCTCGAAGCCCGGGTTGCGATGATAGGCGCTCGCATGCGAGGCGCCCATATTGCCGAGCCCGACGACCAGAACTTTTACCGTATTGGCCATCCGGCCCTCCCCATCCGCTCATGTATGTTCAGCCGTGTCGGCCGTGAATCAGTCGCAGTGTCGGCGGCGTTGTTCGCCACCGTTGATCCCACCCACCGGTGTCATCCCGGCGAAAGCCGAGACCCATTTCGCCCCCGTGCGAGCGGAGAGATGGATCCCCGCTTGCGCGGGGATGACACCAAGGATGGGGCGGTCGCGGCGATGTGCCACCGCGACCACAGATCATCAGGCCGGCACGGCCTGGTCGAACAGGTGCGCCTTGACGTTCTCGACGTCGATCGCCTTGAACGCATCGCTCAATGCATAGGCCTCGGCGTCGGCCTTGACCTTGTCGTGGTCGAAGTCGTTCGCGGCGGCGATGCAGTCGTTGGTGCAGACGTCCTCGGCCTTCACCGGTTTGGTGATCTGCTTGAGCTCATAGATCTTGTCGAAGAAGGTCTGCCAGGCGACCATGTCGTGGTCGCCCCAGCCCTTGCGCTTGGACATGTCGCCGCGGAACACGTTGATCTGCTGCAGGATCGAGGTGGTGCCCAGCTCCGGCCCGATATTGGAGGCGAGAGTGGGGAACTGCTCGAACACCGCCTCAACCGCGGCGCGCGGGTTGTGGTAGGCGAACTCGAGACCCATGGCCCAGCCCTTGAGGTACTTGTCGAGGAAGGCCTTCTTGTCCGGGTCGTCGAGGTCGGCGGCGCGAACCACGAAGGTGTTGGCGAAGAGCGGCGATTTCTGCACGCCGAGCCAGTACTCGAACTCCAGCCCGTTGCCGATCCACTCGGCGCGCAGGCCTTCCCAGCTCAGGGCCGCATCGCCCTGGCCGGCGGCCAGTGCAGTGCCCCAGGTCGGCCAGCCGGCTTCGACATACTTCACCTTGGTGATGTCGACGCCCTGGACAGCGAGCATCGGATCGACGATCGACTGCCAGGCGGCCGATCCGAGGAGGATGGTCTTGCCTTCGAGCGTCTTCAGGTCATTGGTGCCGGTGCCCTTGCGGAAGGCGAGGCTGAAGGTATCGAGCGCGCCCATGTGGAAGGCCGATTTCAGCTTCATGCCGTTTTCGAGCGCGAACGAGAACACGCCCGGCGACGGGAAACCCATATCGGCCTGGCCGACATCGACGAACTTCACCGTGGCGGTGCCGTCCGACGGGCCGGGCTGCATGTCGGTCGCGACTTCGAGCCCGTCGAAGTAGCCCATCTTCTTGCCGATCCAGTACGGATAGTCGTCGAGCACTTCGAGCGTGCCGCGCGGCGAGATCCAGGTGAATTTCGGATAGGGCGCGGCGCTGGCGCGGCCGATGCCGCCGAGCGCCGAGGCGGTCACCACGCCGGCAGCGGAAACCGTGAGGAAAGTGCGGCGGCTCATGCCGCCCGAGGAGAACTTGGTCATTCAATCATACCCCTGTTGATGGATCGTCCCGTAGTCCCTTGGAGGGGGCGGCTGTTTGGTGCGCCGTCCTCACTCCCAATTCGATGGTGACGTTCCGGGCCTCCCTCGGCCCCATCGTCCCATCTGCTGCTGGGCTGTCGATCAGCCCCATGTTCCCGCTGCCATTTCCTCCGGCAGCGGGGGTGTTCGTCAGGCCTCCCAGCTGGCGTATTTTTTCCCGAGCAGGAAGAAGAGCACGTAGATCAGGATGCCGAGGATCGAGAGGATCAGCACCACCGCGAAGAACTGCGGCATCTGGATCATCGACGAGTAGGAGGTGAGCCGGTTGCCCAGCCCGAAGCCGCCGCCGACCATCTCGGCGCCGACCGCGGTCAGGAGCCCGAAGATCGAGCCGACCATCAGGCCGACGAAGATCATCGGCAGCGCCATAGGCGCCCGCACCTTCCAGAAGATCTGCAGCGTCGAGGCGCCATAGGAGCGGGCCAGCGCGATCTTGCCGCGATCGACCCGGCGGAAGCCGGTGGCGGCGTTGATCATCACCATCGGGCCGGCCGCAAGCGCCACGGCGATGATGCGCGGCTCGTAGCCGAAGCCGAAACGGAGGATCAGCAGCGGCACCAGCGCCAGCATCGGCGTCGTCACCAGCAGGAGGATGTAGGGCGTGATGATCTTTTCGGCGAACGGGAACTGGGTGATCACCGCCGCGAGGATCAGGCCCACCACCGCGCCGATGCCGAAGCCGGCGAACAGCTCGACCAGCGTGTGACCGAGATGCGGCGCGATGAGCGGGAACTCGGTGATGAGCGCCAGGGCGATCTCGCTCGGCTTGGGCAGCACATATTGCGGCACGGCGAACAGGTTCAGCAGCAGCTCGGTGCCGCCGATGATCACCACGGCGACCAGGACGATCGCCAGCACCTCGCCTATCGACTTGATGCCGGGCCCGGAGGTAAGGGCGGACATGTTGGTGAGGCCGACTTCGCTGTCGCCGCCGGCGGATTTCTTGAACTCGGGAATGGCGTCGGTTTCGCTCATCTCGATCTTTCCCTTACGCCACCTGGGCCGGCTGGGCCGGCGCGCTCGGGAAACGGCTCTGCTGCGTCCCGACGATTTCCGCCTTGATGGCGTTGGTGAGGTCGAACACCTCCCTGGTCGACATGATCTCGAGCGAGCGCGGCCGCGGGAACGGCACCTCGTGGATATTGGCGACCCGACCGGGGCGCGGGCTCATCACCACCACGCGGTCCGACAGGAAGATGGCCTCCTCGATCGAGTGGGTGATGAGGACGATGGTGGTTTTGGTGTCGAGCCAGATTTCCTCGACCAGCCGGTTCATCTCCTCGCGGGTGAAGGCATCGAGCGCGCCGAACGGCTCGTCCATCAGCAGCACCGACGGCTTGTAGCTGAGGGCGCGGACCAGGGCGGCGCGCTGCTGCATGCCGCCCGACAGTTCCCGCGGGAAGCGACCCCCGAAGCCCTCGAGGCCGACACGGTTCAACAGCTCGTCGATCCAGACGCGGTCGGGTTTGGTGCCCTTGATCTCGAAGGGGAAGTTGATGTTGGCGCCGAGATTGCGCCAAGGCAGCAGGTTTGCCTCCTGGAACACCATACCGATTTCAGGATTGGGGCCGGTGACCGGCTTGCCGTCGAGCAGCACCTCGCCCGAGGTGAGACCATGCAGCCCCGACATCGACCACAGCAAGGTGGTCTTGCCGCAACCGGAAGGGCCGACGATCGAGACGATCTCGCCATCCATCACGTCGAGCGAGCAGCGATCGATCGCCAACAGGTCGCCCGAGCGGGTGTTGTAGACCTTGGTGGCCCCCTTCACCCTGAGTTTCGGTTGCTTGGACTCCTGAGCTGTCATCGCCCCTCGCGCTGCCCCGTACCAGACATGGAACGGCTTCCGAGCGCCCCTGCAGTGCCCTCATCCCCGTCCGAGATGCAGTCTGTAACTATCCTACTTTCCGAGTCAAGCGGCTGTCAGACTAGTTCCATACAGGGAACGAGAATGCTTATTTCTCAGGCATCTTCGCGCTTGCCACGTGTGTAAGTTTCCTACATGCTGCCGATGAGATGGGCGGCGAGGCACCGCGGACGAAGCATCCTCAGAGCTAGGGCACAGGCTGGTCAGAAATGATAGAAGTCGCGTCGGACCCAACAGCCGGGAGGCCGGACATGCGCAAGCCCAGGCGCGACGAGGCGAGCAGCGAAGGTTACGCCAAGCCGATCCCCGACATCCTGTCGCAGATCAAGGATTCCTACGGTGAATTGCGACCGGCCGAGCGGCGGGTGGCCGATGTGGTGCTGGCCGACGTAACCTTTTCGGTCGATGCCTCGAACGCCGAGATTGCGAGGCGTGCCGAAGTGAGCGAGCCGACGGTCACCCGCTTCTGCCGTGCCATCGGCTGCGATGGGGTGCGCGACTTCAAGCTGAAGCTGGCGCAGAGCGTGGTGGTGGGGCGGCTCTATCTCGCGCCGGCGCCGCCGGCCGGCGAGGTCAGCGCCGACGCCTCGCCATTATGGACCGAGGTGTTCGGCGAGGCGCGCAATGCGCTCAACCTGGTCGAGCGGCAGATCGACCCCAGGGATATCGTCGCGGCGGCCGAACTGGTGGCGAGCGCCCACCAGGTGCTGGTCTTCGGGCTGGGCGGCAGTTCGACCTCGCTGGCGCTGGAGACGCAGAACCGGCTGTTCCGCTACGGCGTGGTGGTGAGCGCCCATTCCGACCCTTATGTGATGAAGATGACGGCTTCGACGCTGAAGCCGAACGACCTGGTGATTGCCATCTCGGGCACCGGCCGCACCCGCGAAGTGGTGGAAGCGGTGCAACTGGCCAAGCATTACCGGGCCAAGGCGCTCTGCATCACGGCGCCCGACACCGACCTCGCCGCCACCGCCGACGTGGCGCTCACCGTCGATATCCCGGAATTTCCCGATCCGCTGAAGCCCACCGCCTCGCGCTACGCTTTCCTCGCCATCATCGACCTCGTTTCGAGCGCGGTCGGCGCCAGGCTCGACCCGAATGCGCGCGAGACGCTGCGCCGGATCAAGTACACCGTGCTGAACCATCGCAAGGGCCGGGTGCTGGAGCCGCTGGGCGACTGAGTTTTGGGATTTCTGCGGCGGGGGGCCCGTCGCCCATAGTTGAGGTTTATTGATGCACGATACTGCACCGGTGGCAGCGGCGACGGCCTGGCTCGTCATGTTGGGCGAGACGCTCGCCAGAGGCGATATCGCCGCGACGCTCGAACTGTTCGCCGAGGATTGCTACTGGCGCGACATCGTGGCGTTCACCTGGAACGTCAAGACGATGGAGGGGAAGCCCGCCATCGCGGCGATGCTCGAAGCGACGCTTGGTGGCACGCAACCATCGGCCTGGCAGGTCACCCGCGCCACCGGCGGGCATGCGCAGCCGCTCGAGGCGTGGTTCAGCTTCAGGACCGGGGTCGGGCAGGGGCAGGGCATCTTCACGCTCGAAGGCGGCAAGTGCCGCACCATCCTCACCACGCTGCAATCGCTCGATGGGCACGAGGAAGCCATCGGCTTTACCCGCCCGATGGGCGTCCGACACGGCGCCGACCGCAACCGCGAAACCTGGTCGGAGGCGCGGGCGCGTCAGGAAGCCGCGTTCGGCAATGGTGCCGATCCCTATTGCCTTGTCATCGGCGGAGGGCAGGGCGGCATCATGCTCGGGGCGCGGCTGAAGCAACTGGGCGTGCCGACGGTGATCGTCGAGAAGAACGCCAGGGCAGGCGACTCCTGGCGCAACCGCTATCGCTCGCTCGTCTTGCATGATCCGGTCTGGTACGACCACCTGCCCTATCTGCCGTTCCCGGCGCACTGGCCCGTCTTTACCCCCAAGGACAAGATGGGCGACTGGCTCGAGATGTACGTCAAGGTGATGGAGCTCAGCTACTGGGGCGGCACCGAGTGCCTCTCGGCGAGGTTCGACGCGGCCGAGCAGCGCTGGACGGTCGAGCTCAAGCGCGACGGCAAGCCGCTGACGCTGAAGCCGGTGCAACTGGTGTTCGCCACCGGCGCCTATGGGCCGCCGAAATTCATTCCGCTGCCGGGGGCGACCGGCTTCAAGGGGGAAATCCTCCACTCCAGCCAGTACTCGGACGGCGCCAGGTACAAGGGCAAGCGGGCGGTGGTGATCGGCGCCGCGAGCTCCGGGCACGACGTTTCGGTGGACCTGTGGGAAGCCGGCGCCGAGGTCACCATGGTGCAGCGCTCGCCCACCACCGTGGTGCGCTCCGAAACGCTGATGGAGCTCGCCTTCGATACCTATTCGGAGACGGCGGTGGCCGCCGGCATCGATGTCGACACGGCGGACCTCATGGGGGCGGCGACGCCGTTCGCGTTGCAGCCGCAAAAGCAGCGGGCGCTCTACGACAGGATCCGGGCGCGCGACGCCGCGTTCTACGACAAGCTCAGGGCCACCGGCTTCCTGCTCGATTTCGGCCCGGACGAGACCGGCCTGATGATGAAGGCCTATCGCACCGGCTCGGGCTACTACGTCGATGTCGGCGCTTCGCAGCTGATCATCGACGGCGAGATCGGCATCAAGGCCGGGGTGGAGATCGAGACCCTGACACCGACCGGTATCCGCTTTGCCGATGGCAGCGAGGTCGCCGCCGACCTCATCATCCAGTCGACCGGCTTCCACTCGATGCATGAGGTGGTGGCCAAGATCGTGTCGCGCGAGGTGGCGGACGAGATCGGCACGTGCTGGGGGCTCGGCTCGGGCACGCGCAACGATCCGGGCCCATGGCACGGCGAGCTGCGCAACATGTACAAGCCCGTGGCGCAGGACAACCTGTGGTTCCAGGGCGGCAACCTGGCGCTGAGCCGCTTCTTCTCCAAATTCGTGGCGTTGCAGATCAAGGCGCGCATGGAGGGGATCTCGACCCCCGTCTACCGGACGCCTCTGACATGATCGACGCCGTCGCCGTGACCCAGCAACTGGTCCGCATCGACAGCCGCAACCCGCCGGGCGACGAGGCGGCGTGCGCCGATTTCCTGGACGCGCTGCTCGGCGATGCCGGCTTCACGGTGACCCGCCACACGTTCGGAGAGAACCGCTTCAACCTGGTTGCCCGCCTGGGGCAGCCGGGCCCGGCGCAGGTGTTCACCGGCCACCTCGACACGGTGCCGCTCGGCACCTTGCCCTGGACCCACGACCCATTCGGCGGCGAGATCGTCGATGGCCGGCTCTACGGGCGCGGCTCGTGCGACATGAAAGCCGGTGTCGCGGCGATGATCGCCGCGGCCGTGGCGGAGGCCGAATGGATCGGCGCGCAGGGCGCCGTCACGCTGGTGCTCACCGGTGGGGAAGAGACCGGCTCGCACGGCGCGAAGGCGCTGAGCGAAGCCGAGCTCCTCGGCGAAGCCCGGCTGCTGGTGGTCGGCGAGCCGACGGCCAATCGGTTCCTCGCCGGTCACAAGGGCGCGCTGTGGCTCAGCGCCTGTTGTTCCGGCGTCACCGCGCATGGGTCGACCCCGCATTTGGGCGACAACGCGCTCTACAAGGCGGCGCGCGGCGTGCTGGCGCTCGAGCAGTACCAGTTCAACACCGCCCGCCATCCGGTGATGGGGCTGCCGAGCCTCAATGTCGGCACTCTCCATGCCGGCCAGAACATCAACTCGGTGCCGGATCGGGCCGAGTTCAGCATCGATATCCGCACCATCCCCGGGCTGGCGCATGCTGCGGTGCGCGAACAGGTCGGCTTCACGCTTGGTGCCGAGACCGAACTCGAGGCGCTGGTCGATCTGCCGGCCGTCTGGTCGGACCCGGCGCAGCCGCAGATGCAGCGGCTGGCGGCCGCGTATCGCGCGGCCAGCGGTCGCGAGGCGGAAGCCGCGAGCGCCAACTATTTCACCGACGCCTCGGTGCTGACGCCGGCGCTGGGCGGGGTGGCCACGGTCATCTGTGGCCCGGGCGATCCGGCAATGGCCCACAAGATCGACGAGTTTTGCACAGTTGCCGACATCGTCGAGGCGGTTGCCATCTATCGCGAGATCATCCGAACCGCCTGAGCGATCAACGCCTTACAAGGTATGACATCCAACCGTCATCGAGGCGTCACGGTTCGTTCACCGGCCTGAAATCCAACCGTCAAGGTCTCCGACTAGGAGTGCGCCGCTCGAGAAATCGACCGGCTTTTCCTCACCTCGGAGACCTTTGAGATGAAATCCAACTGGCTGCTCAGCGCGGCGCTTGCCGCGACTGCCCTGACCTTCGTGGCCTCCCCTGCCGCCGCGGCAACCAAGTTCGAGTTCTGGTACGGCCTGTCCGGCGACCTCAGCGAACGCATCCAGGACATGTGCAAGACCTTCAACGCGTCGCAGAGCGACTATGAGATCGTCTGCGTCAGCCAGGACAATTACGACAACAACCTGCAGAACACGATCGCGGCGTTCCGCGCCAACAAGCAGCCGACCGTCACGCAGATCTTCGACGCCGGCACGCTCGACCTGATGCTGTCGGACGCCTATGTGCCGGTGCGCCAGCTGATGGACGAGAACGGCTACAAGATCGACTGGTCGAACTATTTCTCCGGTATCGCCTCGTACTACTCCACCTCGGAGGGCGAGCTGCTGTCGATGCCGTTCAACTCCTCGACCGCGGTGATCTATTACAACACCGACGCGCTGGCCAAAGTGGGCTTCGACGGCACCCCGACCACCTGGACCCAGGTGGAAGACGTCGCCCGCAAGATGAAGGCCGCCGGCTATGACTGCCCGGTGGCGTTCGACCCGTCGGGCGCCTGGCAGTGGTTCGAGCAGTTCGAGGCCATTCACAACCAGCCGATCGCCACGCTCGGCAACGGCTTCGGCGGCCTCAACGCCGAAATGGCGGTGTCGAAAGGCAAGTTCGTCGATCAGCTGACCTGGATCAAGAAGATGTATGACGAAGGCCTCTTCGTTCATAAGTCCAAGGATGCCGGCGAGACCGCGAACGACGCCTTCGTCAACGGCAAGTGCCAGATCACCTCGTCGTCGATCGCCGACCACGGCACCTTCGGCAAGCAGGCCAAGGAAGGCGTGCACTGGACCGTCGCCATGCTGCCGATGCTCGAAGGCTTCGAGCGCACCAACTCCTTCGTGGGCGGTGCGTCGCTGTGGACCCTCAAGGGCAAGTCGGCTGAAGAATACAAGGGCGCCGCGGCGTTCTACAACTTCCTCGCCCAGCCCGAGCAGGCCGAGTGGTGGTCGACCGTCACCGGCTACATCCCGGTGACCAACTCGGGCTTCGAGGCCATGAAGGCCAAGGGCTTCTATGACGCCGCCCCGTACAAGGGCCGCGAGCTCGCCATTGAATCGCTGACCAAGCCGGCCGGCGAGAACACCCGCGGCATCCGCCTGGGCGGTTATGCCTCGATCCGCGCCGAGATGGTCAAGACCATCCAGTCGGTGCTGTTCAACAACGTTCCGGTGCCGCAGGCACTGGCCGATTTCGACGCCAAGGGCAACGAAATCCTCCGCCGCTTCGAAGCGACCTACGCCGGCAAGAGCCTGCTCTAAGCAGTCGAGATGATCGTGGCACGGACGGCGCCAAGCCGCCCGTGCCACGTCTTTTGGGGCGGACCGAGATGGAACGACGCGCTTACTACAAGAACCCGGTATTGCCGTGGCTGCTGATCGCGCCGCAGCTCCTGCTGGTGGCAATCTTTTTCTACTGGCCGACCTCGCAGGCCCTCTACTGGGCGTTCACGCTCGAGCAGCCTTGGGGTGGCGGCAACAGCTGGGTCTGGTTCGACAACTTCCTCGCCATTTTCCGTGACCGCGAATACTGGGGCACGGTGCTGCGCTCGGGCATCTATGCGCTGATCACCACGGGCCTCTCGATGAGCGTGGCGCTGACGCTGGCCGCCTTCGTCGACCGTTCGCTCAAGGGCACCAAGCTCTTCCAGTCGATCTACGTCTGGCCCTATGCCATCGCGGCGCCCGCCGCCGGCGTGGCGTTCCGCTTCATCTTCGCGCCGGAATCCGGTCTCGTCGGCTCGATCAACGATATCTGGCCGGGGATCTGGGACCCGTCGACCAACGGCATCCAGGCGCTGGTCATGGTGATGATCTGCCATGCCTGGCTCGGCATCGGCTACAACTTCATCTTCTTCCTCGCCGCGCTGCAGATGATCCCGCGCTCGATCTCGGAGGCGGGCGCCATGGATGGGGCGCGGCCGTTCCGCCGCATGCTCGACCTGCAGCTGCCGCTGATCGCGCCGACCGCCTTCTTCCTGTTCATCATGAACATCATCTCGAGCTTCACCGACAGCTTCGGGCTGATCGACACCATGACCGAGGGCGGCCCGATCGGGCAGACCGAGGTGATGGTCTACAAGATCTATTTCGATGGCTTCAAAGGCCTCGACTATTCGGGCGCCGCCGCCCAGTCGATCGTCCTGATGCTGCTCGTCATCGGCCTCACGTTCATCCAGTTCAAATGGGTCGAACGTCGCGTCCACTATCACTGAGGCACGCCATGATCGAACGCTCGCCGTTCTTCGATTTCATCACCTATGTGGCGATGGCCATCGGAGCCTTGCTGGTCATCATTCCGTTCTGGATCACCTTCGTCGCCGGCAGCCAGTCGCTGCAGGAAGTGAGCCAGGTGCCGATCAGCCTGCTGCCCTCCGGGCACCTGTGGGAGAACCTCCAGGCCGCCTGGGTGCGCGGCGACCTCGGTCCCAAGCTGCTCAACAGCCTGATCGTCGCGGTCGGCGTCACCGTCGGCAAGATCACGCTGGCTTCGCTTTCCGCCTTCGCCATCGTCTTCTTCAACTTCCGCGGCCGGATGATCTGCTTCTGGCTGATCTTCATCACGCTGATGCTGCCGCTCGAAGTGCGGATCGTGCCCACCTACGCCATTGCCGCCAATGCGCTGCTGCCGTTCCAGGTGATCCTCGATACGCTGGGGATCAGCTGGCTGGTGCAGGCGGCGAGCGGCATCCAGATCTCGCTGAACTGGAACCTGCTCAACTCCTATACCGGCCTGATCCTGCCGCTGGTCGCCACGGCGACCGGCACCTTCCTCTACCGGCAGTTCTTCATGACCATCCCGGACGAGCTGGTCGAGGCCAGCAAGATGGATGGGGCGCACCCGATCGAGTTCTTCTTCGATGTGCTGCTGCCCTTGAGCCGCACCAACATGCTGGCGCTCGCCACCATCATGTTCGTGGGCAGCTGGAACCAGTATCTGTGGCCGCTGCTGATCACCACCGATCGCGCCAATTTCGGCACCGTGGTGATGCAATTGAAGGCCCTGATCCCCGCGCAGAACGGCACGCCCGACTGGAACGTCACCATGGCCGGCGCGCTCATCATCATGCTTCCGCCACTGCTCGTCGTTGCCTTCATGCAGCGCTGGTTCGTGCGTGGCCTCATTTCCCGCGACAAGTGACCGGAGAGAACCCGATGTCCCAGATTTCCATCAAGGGCGTGAAGAAGGTCTACCAGAAGACCGAAGTGATCCACGGCGTCGACGTCGCCATCGAAGCGGGCGAGTTCGTCGTCATCCTCGGGCCCTCCGGCTGCGGCAAGTCCACGCTGCTGCGCATGATCGCCGGGCTCGAAGAGATCTCCGCCGGCGAGATCGCCATCGGCGGCAAAGTGGTCAACCAGCTCGAGCCGCGCGAGCGCGGCTGCGCCATGGTGTTCCAGAACTATGCGCTCTACCCGCATATGACGGTGCGCCAGAACATCGGCTACTCGCTCAAGGTCGCCAAGCTCCCCAAGGCCGAGCGCGACGCGCGGGTGCTGAAGGTGGCGCAGTCGGTCTCGCTCGAACCGTTTCTCGAACGCCGGCCGGGCGAGCTATCGGGCGGCCAGCGGCAGCGCGTCGCCATGGCCCGCGCCATGGTGCGCGAACCCAAGGTCTTCCTGTTCGACGAGCCGTTCTCCAATCTCGACGCCAAGCTGCGCGTGGCGATGCGCGCCGAAGTGCGCCGGCTGCACCGGGACCTCGGCGTCACCTCGGTGTTCGTCACGCATGACCAGACCGAGGCGATGACGCTGGCCGACAAGCTGATCATCATGAATGCCGGCCGGGTCGAACAGATCGGCAAGCCCACCGAGGTCTACAACAACCCGGCGAGTCGCTTCGTCGCCGATTTCATCGGCTCGCCCGCGATGAACCTGTTCGAAGGCGAGTTCGACGCCGAGGGCCATTTCGTGCATGGCGCCGGCGGCAGGATGAATGTCAGCCAGCTCAACGGCGTGCGCGTCCCCGGCCGCAAGGTGGTGCTGGGGGTGCGCCCGGAGGGTGTGCGTCGCACCGGCGCGGACACTCAGGGCGCGATCCCGGCCGTGGTCGACTACATCGAAGAGCTGGGCGCCTCGCGGCTGATCCATGCCGATGCCAATGGCAGCCGCATCGTGGCGCTCGACACCGACACCGCCGAGATCAAATCCGGCACGCCGGTGCATCTCAGCCTCGCCGACAGCGCCCTGCACCTGTTCTCGCTCGAGGACGGGCGGCGGATTTCGCACTGAGCCATCCTGAACGACGGAGACCTTTCATGAGCAACATCATTGCCACCGGCTTCAATGTCGGCTCGGACGACGGCGAGTTCGCCAGCCTCGAAGCCGATATGCGGGCGCTCGCCGAAATGGGCGTCGACACGGTGGAAATCGGCATCACCAGCCTCGACCTCATCGCCGGCGGTCGCATCATCAAGGCGCGACATGAGGCGCTCTTGGCGCTGACCCGGCAGTTCGACTTCCGCTACACCGTGCACGGGCTGGTCTCGTCCAACTTCATGGATCCGGTGACGCAGCGCCATCAGATCGATGCGGCCAAGGCGCTGGTGGAAGTCTCCAACTCCATCGGGGCCGGCATCCTGGTGCAGCACAGCGGGAACCTGCGCGCCGAGGCGATCGCCGACTGGGCGGGCGCCGACGTGCTCGAGCGCGAGGCGCTCACCGAACTCGCCGATTTCGCCCGCCCGCATGGGGTGCGCATCGCGCTCGAGAACATCTTCACCACCGAGCCCGGCCAATACCGCCAGACCCCGACCGAAGTGGCCGAGACGGTCAGGGCGGTGAACCATCCCAACGTCGTGGCGCTGATCGACTTCAGCCACGCCTATATCGAGTCCACCTTCAAGGGCCTCGATTTCCGCGCCGAGCTCCGCGCCATGGCGCCGGTCGCGGGGCACCTGCATCTGCACGATTCCTTCGGTCGTCCGCAGGGCTTCTACAAGCCGTTCCATCCGCAGGAGAACACGGCGATGGGGATCGGCGACCTGCATATGCCGCTCGGCTGGGGGGATATCGCCTGGGACGAGATTTTCGCCGAGCTGAGCTTTTTGCCCGACACCGTGGCGATGATGGAAATCGGCCGCCGCTATCGTCGTGAGCAGCCGGAGAGTTTGGTACGGGCCAGGGCGCTGAGCGGGCTCAGTGAGGCTGAGGCGATCGCGGCGGAGTAAGTTTGGCCGGAGTCCCACGCGCGATTTCGAGAGAGCGCTAAGTCATCTCGCGCGGCTGCTCGGCGTCGCGCGGGGCCTGCTGGCGCAACACCAGCACGAGGCCGATCAGTGCGATGATGCCGCCAGCGGCCATGCGCAGGTCGAAGCCTTCTCCCAGCAGCAGGATCCCCATCAGCACGGTCATCAGCGGGGTCATCAGGCCGAGCGGCGCGACGATCGAGGCGGGGTAGCGCTGCAGGATACCGAGGTACATGGTGGTCGCGAGCAACGTCACCGCCAGCACCGAAAACGCGAGGCCGGCGAGGAACGGCCAGCCGGCGCCGAGGCTCGCTGTTACCGGCGTGGTTTCGGCGAGCAGCGAGTAGGCCAGCATGGGCGGGGCCGACACGAAGGCGGTCCAGGCCTGCATGGTCAGCGGTTTTATGGCGCAATAGCGCTTGAGCAGTACCTGGCCCAGGGAGATGGCGATGGCCGAGGCGAAAGCGAAGAGCAGCCCCAGGCTGACGCTGGCGCCCTCGCCATCCCACATCACCAGGATCACCCCGCCGAGCGCCAGAGCGATGCCGGCGCCGCGCGACAGCCCCACTCGCTCGCCGAGCAGTAGCACCGAGAGCAGGGCAGTAATGGGAATCGCGGTCTGCAGCACGATCGAGACGCTCGACGAGGTCGCCTGCGACAGGCCGAGAAACATCAGACCGAAGTGACAGGCGCCCATGAGAAAGCCGATGCCGAGGATCGGCAGCAGCGGGCGGGGCAGCGGCCGCAACAACGGGGCGAGAATCGCGGCGACGATCAGGAAGCGTGCCGCGGCGTAGAAGATCGGGGCCACGCCGAATTCGGAAAACAGCACCCGGCTGACGATCAGGTTCAAGGCCCAGATCAGGCAGACGGCGGCATAGAGCAGGAGGTCGAGGGGGCGCATTGCAGCTCGGAGGGGGATGACGCGGACGCGCCACCCTGGGGCATGACACACGGGGGGTGATCTGCCAATGGGGCTTTCGTCTGTCGGACGGATTGGAACGGCGGTGTGCTTGGCTTCCCCTCACGCCCGCCCTCTCCCCAGAGGGGAGAGGGGGCGTTGTGGCACCGCTGGCGCAAGAGTGCGTCCCCTCGCCCCTCTGGGGAGAGGGTTAGGGTGAGGGGCGCCAATCGCGTATGCGACTGCCGTTGCGTGACCGGGGCGCTCGCCCTACCTGTGTTGCGACAACAGGACCTTCTCCGATGGATGCCGAAACTCTCGCCCCGCCCAGCGCGCCTCCTGCCGGCGTGGCGATCAAGACCGAGATCGTCGTCATCGGCGCCGGGCAGGCGGGCTTGTCGTCGGCCTATCACCTCAGGCAGCGCGGGCTCGAGGTGGGGCGCGGCTTCGTGGTGCTCGACCAGTCACCCGAGGCGGGCGGCGCCTGGCAGTTCCGCTGGCCGTCGCTGACGCTCAGTACCGTCAACCGGGTGCATGACCTGCCGGGGATGGCGTTCTCGGAGGCGGTGGACACCAGCAACGAGACGGTCGAGGCGGCGGTCGCCGTGCCGCGCTATTTCGCGGCCTACGAGCAGCGCTTCGGGCTCAACGTCTATCGCCCGGTGAAGGTGAAGGTGGTGTGCCGGCGCGGCGAGGGTTTCCGGGTCGAGACCGACCGCGAGACGTTCTCGGCTCGTGGCATCATCAATGCCACCGGCACCTGGGAGACGCCGTTCATCCCGGACTATCCGGGCCGCGAACGGTTCCGGGGGCAGCAGCTGCATACGCGCGACTACCGCACGGCCGACGCGTTCGCCGGCCAGCATGTGGTGATCGTCGGCGGCGGCATTTCGGCGATCCAGCTGCTCAACGAGATTTCCGAGGTCACCACGACCACCTGGGTGACGCGGCGACCGCCGGTGTTCCGCGAGGGACCGTTCGACCAGGAGGCGGGGCGCGCCGCGGTGAAACTGGTGGAGGATCGAGTCCGCCAGGGCCTGCCGCCGAATTCGGTCGTGTCCGTCACCGGCCTGCCGCGCTCGCCGCTGATCGAAGCGATGGCGGCGCGTGGGGTGCTGAAACGACTGCCGATGTTCTCGGAAATCACCGAGACCGGCGTGCGCTGGGACGATGGCACCGAGCAGCGCGCCGACGTGATCCTCTGGTGTACCGGGTTCCGCTCGTCGCTCGACCACCTGGCGCCGCTGCTGCTGCGCGAGGAGACAGGCGGCATCCTGATGGGCGGCCGGCTCGCCACCCAGGTGGTGAAGGAGCCGCGGATCCACCTCGTCGGCTACGGCCCGTCGGCCTCGACCATCGGCGCCAACCGGGCAGGGGCTGCGGCGGCGAGCGAGTTGCTGGCGACGCTGGGGGTCAGCTAGCACGGTATCCCAGTCTGGCCTTCTCCCCTTGTGGGAGAAGGTGGCCGAAGGCCGGATGAGGGGGTTCTCTCCGCGAACACCGTCGCTCCTCGCTTCGCTCGGATCGCGCTACACTTCGTTACGCGGACCCCTCATCCGCCCTTCGGGCACCTTCTCCCACAAGGGGAGAAGGCGATCACTGCTTGATCGGCGTTCACGTGCACGAAAACGAAAAGAGGCGCGCCGCAGCGCGCCCCAGTTGGTCCACCGACTTCTGGTTCGGTTACTTGGCGCAGACGCCGGGGTCTTCCTTGGTGCACAGGTCAAGCCCGGTATACATCGGGTCCGGCACCGTCTCGCCATTGATCAGCTTGATCAGCACATCGGGCGCCTCGTTGCCCATCTGGTAGGGCCGCTGGCCGATCTGGAACTGGCTGCGCCCCTCGCGGAAGGCCTGGGTCTGCGGCGGCAAGGTGTCGCCGGCGATGATCACCAGGTCGCCGCTCTTGAGCTTGTCCATCACCTGATCGGTGTTCTGGGCATAGGCCTGCGGCCCGAACTGGGCCCAGCCGCCGACGAGCACGAAGGCGGTGAGGTTCGGCTGCGCGGTGAAGACGTCCGCCATCTGCTGGTTGGCCGTCGGGATATCGTCATTGGTGTAGGTCGGGCAGCCTTCGGCTTCGGTCCAGCCATTGGAGTTGTTCAGCCGCTCGGTGCCCTTGGCCCCGGCAATGGTGTCGCGGAAACCGGCGGCGCGCTCGTTGATGTTGGCTGCCGCGACGTTGCCCAGCTGCAGGCAGACGGTGCCGCCACCGGGCTTGAGCTTCATCAGCTCCTTGGCCATGCCGACACCCATGTCGTAGTTGTTGGTGCCGAAATAGGTCTTGCGCAGCGCCTTGTCAGCCGGCAACAGATCGGCATCGACCGTCATGATCGGCATGGTCGGCGCCGCGGCCTTCAGCATATTGGCCATGGCCGGGGCATTGGACGGGGAAATGGCGATGCCCGCGACGCCCTTGCTGATCAGGTCCTGCACAATCTGCACTTCGCCGGCTTCGTCCGAGCTCAGTGCCGGGCCGGTGTAAAGGCAGGTATATTCGCTGTCGGGGTGCGCGGTATTCCAGTCGGCGCAGCCCTGGCCCATCACCGTAAAGAACGGGTTGTCGAGGCCTTTGACGACGACGGCGAGGATCTTTTTGTCCTGCGCCATAGCGCTGCCTGCGAGCGCAACGGCAATGGCCGCGCCGGCAAGCACAAAGGTAGTCTTACGCATAGTCTTTCCTCCCTCGGGTTCAGTCTCGACCTGCTTGGCGCAGGCCCTCGGTCGAGCCCGACTAACGTACCTCAACGGCGAGTGGTCCCTGGCCGCCCGCTGATACGTTTGCCGTCTCGGTGAGCTCCTCAATGCTTGCGCGCGCCTTCTTGCCGGCCGTTGCTGGCCGCGGTGCTTCGCATGTTGAGGCGGATACTGAGACGGCTCGTGACAATAGTCAATCGGGCTGATGCACGTGCACATTCAAGCGCACTAAGTTATCAGATACGTGGATAAAGACGTTGGAAAGACTGGATAAACAGCAACCCTGCTGACGTTTTTTGCGTGGTCGGGGCGGATGCTCGAAGTCGATTGACGCTGGGCGCGGCATCCCGCATAGATTTGCCCGCGACATCTAGCGGAGGGCGGAGCCTTCCAGCCTTGGGAGGGGCAACGATGGCGGTTCTCGAGCTGGCGAACATCGCCAAGCACTATGGTGCCATTACCGCGCTGACCGATATTTCACTGACCCTGAACGCAGGCGAAGTGGTCGGGCTGGTGGGCGACAACGGCGCCGGCAAGACCACGCTGGTCAAGATCATCGCCGGCAACTTCCATCCCTCCGAGGGCAGTATCAGCCTCGATGGCCAGGTGGTGCAGCTGCACGGTCCGAAGGACGCGCGCGCCAAGGGAATCGAGATCGTCTACCAGGACCTGGCGCTCGCCGATAACCTCACTGCGGCCGCCAATATCTTTCTCGGCCGCGAGCTGACGACAATTGCCCGCACGCCGCAGGAAGCCGAACTGCCGTTCCGCCAGCGCCGGCGCGGCTGGCGGCTGTTCGTGCCGGAAATACTCGACTACGGCGCCATGTACAAGAAGGCCGGCGAGCTGTTCGCCGAGCTGAAATCGGAAACGCGGCCGCGCGACCTGGTGCGGCGCATGTCGGGTGGGCAGCGGCAAGCGGTGGCCATCGCGCGCACACGGCTGTCCAACCCCAAGATCGTGCTGATGGACGAGCCGACGGCAGCCATCAGCGTGCGACAGGTGGCCGAGGTGCTGAACCTGATCCGCCGGCTCAAGGAGCAGGGCATCGCGGTGGTGCTGATCAGCCACCGCATCCCGGACGTCTTCGCCGTGTGCGACCGGCTGGTGGTGCTGAGGCGCGGGCGCAAGGTCGCCGACAAGCGGGTCGCCGACTCCTCGCCGGAGGAAGTCACTGGTCTGATCACCGGCGCGCTGCAGAGCGCCTGAGG
This sequence comes from Devosia sp. A16, assembly GCF_001402915.1. GTDB lineage: Bacteria > Pseudomonadota > Alphaproteobacteria > Rhizobiales > Devosiaceae > Devosia_A. The sequence goes on along the minus strand of NZ_CP012945.1, from coordinate 1,725,093 downwards.
AGTTGCCGACATGACCACCGATACCTCGCTCAAGGACGCCATCGACCAGCAGACGCATCGCGGCTTCCTGCCGTGGCTGATCAGCCGGCAGATCTTCTGGATCCTGCTCGCGGTGGTGCTCGCCGTCATCGCCATGATGCTGCTGACCAAGACCTTCGCGACGCCGCAGAACCTGTTCAACGTCACCCGCAACTTCGCCTTCGTGGGCATTGTCGGGCTGGGGATGACCGCGGTGATCATCACCGGCGGCATCGACCTGTCGGTCGGCGCCACCGTGCTGATCGCGGCCATGGTCACCACCCTCATCATGCATGCGGGCCTGCCGATCACACTGGCGCTGCCGGCAGCGATCGGCGCCTCGCTGCTGGTCGGGCTGATCAACGGCGTGCTGATCGCGGTCGCCGGCATGCCCGCCTTCGTCGTCACCCTGGGCATGATGTCGATCGCCCGCTCGATCGGCATGGTGATGAGCAACAACGCGCTGATCTACGAGTTCGGGCCGGATCAGCCGATCCTGTTCGCCATCGGCGGCGGCTCGGTGACGGTGGGCGGGTTGCCGGTCCCCAATCCGCTGATCGTCATGGTGATCCTGGCGCTGATTACCGGCTTTGCGCTGCGCTGGACCCGCTGGGGCCGGCACCTCTACGCCATCGGTGGCAACGAGAAGGCCGCGGTGCTGACCGGCGTGCCGGTGAAGGCGGTGAAGGTCTCGGTCTACATGTTCGTGGCGTTCTGCGCCGGCATCACCGGGTTCCTCGAAACCGGCTGGCTGGGCTCGGTGACCACCGGGCTCGGCACCGGGCTCGAGCTCACGGTGATCGCGGCGGCGGTGATCGGCGGCGCCAACCTCGCCGGCGGCAGCGGTACGGCGCTCGGGGCGGTGGTCGGGGCGGCGCTGATCGAAATCATCCGCAACTCGCTGACGCTGCTCGGCATCAGCACCTTCTGGCAGGGGACGTTCGTGGGGGCGTTCATCGTGCTGGCAGTCGCCTTCGACCGGCTGCGCAACAAGGAAATCGGGGAGTAACCCCGTAACAGGGATTCCTGCCGGCGGACGCGGCGGCAGGATGGCACCGTTCTCTCTTGGTGCCGGGTGGAGATGCGCACCTCAGCTTCGACGGAAGCAGATGTTCCGGCAGAGACCGGACGAGGTGCGGGACGAAACCAACAGCGCCGCCGGAGGGCGGCCAGGGAGGAATGATGAAGAGACTCGTCAGTATTGCCGCGGTGGCGGTCGCCGCCGGGGTCCTGCTCGTCGGCAGCGCCGTCGCTCAGGAGAAAAAGCAGCTCGCCTTCGTCGTCAACGCCTCTTCCGATTTCTGGAAGCTGGCGGAAGCCGGGGTGAAGAAGGCACAGGCCGAACTGCCCAATTACGAGTTGCAGTTCCGCTACCCGGCACAGGGCACTGCTGCGCTGCAGAACGCGCTGATGGATGACCTCGTCGCTGCCGGCACCGACGCGATCATGATCTCGTCGGCCGATCCGAAGAACTCGATCGACGCCTTCAATCGTATCGCCGCGCAAGTGCCGCTGTTCACCACCGACTCCGATGCTCCGGCATCGAACCGGTTGGCCTATCTCGGTTCGTCGAACACCGCCGCCGGGGTGCAGGCGGGCGAGGAAATGGTCAAGGCGCTGGCCGGCAAGCCCGGCAAATGCATGGGCTTTGTCGGCTTCCTCGGCGCCGACAACGCAGTCGAGCGTATCGCCGGCTTCCGCCAGGCGATCGAAGGCAAGGGCATCGAGCTGGTCGACGTGCGCGGCGACGACGTGGATTTCACCAAGGCGCGCACCAATGTCGACGACGTGCTGGTGGCCAACCCCGAGATCAACTGCATGGTCGGGTTCTATTCCTACAACCCGCCCAAGATCTACGAGGCGCTGCAGGCGGCCGGCAAGCTCGGAGCCATCACCGTGGTGGCGTTCGACGAGGACCCGGTGACGCTGGGCGCGGTGAAGGAAGGCTCGTTCGCCGCCACCATCGTGCAGCAGCCGTTCGAATGGGGCTACCAGGGCATGAAGCTGATGGCCGCCTATCTCGAAGGCGACAAGTCGGGGATTCCTGAAAACAAGTTGATCATCGTGCCGACGGCAGTGATCAACAAGGACAATGTCGACGCCTTCTCGGCCGACCTCAAGGCCAAGATCAGCGGCAGCTGACATCGGGCGCATGGCGCGGAAGACGGGGGGCTGTCTTCCGCGCCATGTCGCGCTGGGTGTTGCGCTCCCGGAAAGCTCTGCAACTTTTCGAGGAAGCGCTCTAGAGTTCCCTTGGAGGACGCGGGGAGGTGGAATGCTCGACAGCCGCGATCAGGCAGCGCCGGTGCAGCCCTTCCTGAAGCTCATCAGCGTCCGCAAAACCTATCCGGGCGTGGTGGCGCTGGCCGGCTTCGACATGCTGGTCGCGCCGGGCGAGGTGATCGGACTCGTCGGCGAGAACGGCGCCGGCAAATCGACGCTGATGAAGATCCTCGGCGGCGTGACGGCGCCCGACAGCGGCACGATCGAGATCGACGGTGTGCCCTATGCCGGCCTGAGCGTTGGCGGTTCGATGAAGGCCGGGATCGCGTTCGTCCACCAGGAACTCAACCTGTTCGACAATCTCGACGTCGCCGCCAATGTCTATATCGGGCGCGAACCGCGCCGCGGCGGGGTGCTGAACCTCGTCGACGAGACGCGGATGCGGGCCGACGTGCTGCCTTATTTGAAACGGCTCGGCGCCAACTTTTCACCCAACACCCCGGTGGCAAAGCTGTCGTTGGCGCAGCAGCAGATGGTGGAGATCGCGAGGGCGTTGTCGGTAAATGCGCGGCTGGTCATCCTCGATGAGCCGACCTCGTCGCTGCCCCTGGCCGAGACCGACAAGCTGCTCGAGGTGATCGCGAGCCTCAAGGCCGAGGGTATTGCGGTGATCTTCATCTCGCACCGGCTGCACGAGATCGAGCGGGTCTGCGACCGCGTGCTGGTGCTGCGCGACGGGGTGCTGGTGGGTGAACTCGGGCGGACCGAGATCGACCATGACCGCATGGTCAAGCTGATGATCGGCCGCGAGCTGAAGGTGGCCTACGCGGCACCTAAGCTCGCGAAAGGCCAGGCGGTGCTGGCTGCCCGGGGCGTTCGCACCGCCGCCTACCCGGCACACCCGATCAGCCTCGACCTTCACGCCGGTGAGATCCTCGGGCTGGCGGGCCTCGTCGGTTCGGGGCGGACCGAGCTGGCGCGGGCCTTGTTCGGCGTCGACCAGAGCTACGGGGGCGTCGTCGCGCTCGATGGCCAACCGGTGGTCGTACGCAGCGCCACCGACGCCGTGGCACGCGGCATCTTCCTCGTCCCCGAGGATCGGAAGGGCGAGGGCATCCTCCTCGACCTGCCGATCTCGGAAAATATCAGCCTCCCCAACCTCACCGCCTATGCGCCGCGCAGCCTGGTGTCGGCCGGGCTGGAACGGGAGCAGGCGGAACGCAGCCGGACTGAACTCGGCATCAAGACGCCGACGGTCACCACACGGACGGGGAGCCTCTCGGGTGGCAACCAGCAGAAGGTGGTGCTGGCCAAGTGGCTGGCGATGCGGCCCAAGGTGCTGATCTTCGACGAGCCGACCCGCGGCATCGATGTCGGCGCCAAGGCGGAAATCTACCGTCTGATGCGCGGGCTCGCCGATGCCGGCGTCGCCGTGCTGATGATCTCGTCGGACATGGAAGAAGTGATCGGCGTGTCGGACCGCATCGCCGTGATGCACGAGGGCCGGATTTCCGGCGAGCTGCAGCGGCCCGATTTCAGCGAAGAGAACGTGCTGCGGCTGGCGGTGGGCAAGCCGCTGGTGAGGGCCGGGTGAGGGGAAGCGGATGAACAAGAAGGACCTGGGCCTCCTGGCCCTCATCGTCGTCGTCGGGTTCGTGGTGTATCTGCGCAACCCTGCCTTTCTCGGCCCGCAGAACCTCGCCAATACCGCCAACCTGATCGGATTGTTCGGGCTCTTCGCCATCGGACAGGGTTTCGTCATCATCACCGGCGGTATCGAACTCAGCGCCGGCTCGATGATCGCACTGCTCGGCGTGCTGTTCGTCGACCTGGTCGGCGCCAAAGGCGTGCCCTGGCCGATCGCCTTCGCCATCGTGATGGTGCTGGGGCTGGCGCTGGGATTGGCGCATGGGCTGTTGATCACCAAACTGAAGATGCAGCCCTTCGTGGTGACGCTTTGCGGGCTCCTGATCTATCGCGGCGTGGCGCGGGGCTACACCGCCGACGCCACCGCCGGCTTCCCGTTCGGCAGCGAGTATCCGGGACTCGATTTCTTCGTCGCCCGCATCGGCGGTATTCCGGTGTCGGTCTATGTGCTGGCGGTGGTGGCGGTGATCGCCTGGTTCACACTGCACCGCTCGGTGTTCGGCCGCTACTTGTTCGCCATTGGCAAGAACGAGGAAGCGGCGCGCTTTTCGGGCATCCGGACTGATGTGGTGGTGACTTCAGCCTATGTGATCTGCGCCGGGCTCACGGCGCTGGCGGCGATCTTTTTCGCCATGTACACCCGCTCGGTGCAGCCGTCGTCGCAGGGCAATTTCTACGAGCTTTATGCCATCGCAGCGGCGGTGCTGGGTGGCTTCTCGCTGCGGGGCGGCGAGGGCTCGATCGTCGGGGTGATCCTCGGCACCATCCTCCTGCAGGAGCTGCAGAACCTCGTGAACCTCCTCGGTATTCCCTCCTCGCTCAACTTCGCGGTGATGGGCGGGGTGATCCTCGTCGGCGTGCTGGTCGACCAGCAATGGGGGCTGTTCCGAGCCCGGCGGCGCATCGCCGAGGCGGCGCGCAGCAGCGAGGAGTTGGCGCCCAAGCCGGGGGAGTGATTGGTTTCTGTCGAATGTTCTGAGGTGTGCTGCCCCTCACCCTGACCCTCACCCCAGAGGGGAAAGGGGACGCTGGCTTCACCGGCAGTGCCACATCGCCCCCTCTCCCCGCTGGGGAGAGGGTTGGGGTGAGGGGAAGTTCAGGTCGATCCTGAAGATGCGGCCCCCACCCGCTCCATCAACCCCTCCTGGCGAATATCGACATACTGCCCCGCCAGGTCATCGGCGGCTCCAGTCGCCAGCCAGGCGATGACCCGGGCCGGGCGCTGCGGCGGCTGCAGGTTTTCGCGCGGCACGTCGGAAATCTGGTTGATCTTCGCCGCACGGATAGACGCCTGCATGTCGGTGTCGACGAGGCCGGGCGCAAAGGCGAAACCACGGAGGCCGATCTCGGTGCCTTCGAGCTCGATCGAGCGGGTCAGCATCAGCAGCGCCGCCTTGCCGGCGCAATAGGCCGACCAGCCTGACATGGCGTGGTTGGCGGCGCCGCTCACCACGTTGACGACGCGGCCGCCCTTGAGCGCGGGCCACAGAGCCGCGACCAGCGCGGCGGGACCGCTGACATTGACGGTCAGCGAGCGGTCGAAAGCCAGTGGGTCGAGCGCGCCGAGCCTCGCCATCGGCTCGATGGTCGCGGCATTGTTGACGAGGATATCGATGCGACCATGGAGCGCCAGCGCCGCTGCGGCGCGTGCCGGAATGGCGGCGAGGTCGCCGACGTCGAGCACCAGCTCGCTGGCCTTGCCGCCTTTGGCGACAACCGCCGCGACCACCTCGGTGCAGTCGCCGGCTTTCCGGCCCGAAGCGATGACGGTCGCGCCGAGCTCGGCGAGCGCCAGCACCGTGGCGGCGCCGAGGCCGGCCCGTGCGCCGGTGACCAGCGCGACTTTGCCTTGCAGGGACTTATTCATTTCGTCGGGCCTCGTTCTGCTGCGGCGCGGACGGCGTCCGCACTGGGCGTCGAGGCGTAGGCCTGGAAGCCGCCGGTGATGTTGATCAGTTCGCCGGTGACGAAGCTGGTGTCGGGCCCCATCAGCCAGCTGACGCCGCCCGCCACATCCTCGGGGGTGCACCAGCGGTGCAGCGGGATGGTGGCGACCACGTCGGCCTCGAAATCCTCCCAGCTCTTGCCGAGCTTTTCGGCCTTGGCGCGGAACGCCTTCTCCATGCCGGTGCCGGGGCCGACATGGCCGGGGGCGATGGCGTTGACCCGCACGCCGCTCGAGGCCATCTCGATGGCGAGGCACTGGGTCAGGCCCCAGATGGCGTTCTTGGACGAGAGATAAGCCGAAGAGAACGGGTTGCCGAAGCCGAGCTTGGTGATGATGTTGACGATCTGGCCGCTCTGCTGCGCAGCCATGATCCGCGCCGCCTCGCGCGACATCAGGAAGGTGCCGCGGGTGTTGACCGAAAAGATCCGGTCCCAGTCCTCGACGGCGGTTTCGACCACCAGTGCCTGCATGTGGATGCCGGCATTGTTGACGACGCCGAACAGCCCGCCATGACGGGCGGCGACGGCCTTGACGCCGGCTACCACCGAGGCTTCGTCGCCGATGTCGATCAGCTCGAACTCGCAGCCGATGGCGCTTGCGGCGCTTTCGGCTACCGCTCGGTCGCGGTCGGCAATCACCACTCTGTGGCCGTCGGCATGGAGGCGCTTGGCGATGGCGCGACCGATGCCGCCGCCTCCGCCGGTGACGATGATGGCTCCAGTACTCACAGGGCACTCCAGGCGCGGAACAGGTCGCGCAGTTTCACGGTCTCGGTCAGCACGTCGTCGTGCAGCGTATCGAAATAGCCCTGGTGGACGACTTCGGCAGCTAGCCATCCGTCGTAGCCGGCATCGCGCAGCGTGGCGAACAGCGCCGGGAAGTTGAGCGTTCCCTGGTCGAGCTTGGTTTGCAGGGCGCCGGGGCGAGCTTGCCGCAGGTGCACATGGCCGGCCCAGCGGGCGAGCGGGTCGATTTCGTCCTGCCGGTAACCGGCGACGGCGAAGTGCGCGTAGTCGAGCGCCAGCTTCACGCCTGGTGCGCGCTCGCAGAGTTCGGCGGCGAGGGCGGGGCTTTCGAGATAGGAGTGGATATGCGGCTCGACGCAGACGGCCACGCCGGTGCCGGCCGCCAGATCGAGCAGCGGCTGCAGCGACTCGACGGTTTCAGCGAGCGCCTGGGCACGGCTCTGGGCACCGTTGATGACACCGGGGAGGATGAACACGGTGGGCGCGCCGATGGCGGCGCAGAATTTCAGCACCGCGGTGAAGTCGGCAGTATTGGCAGCGCGGCTGTCCGGGTCGGCGAGGTTGCGGTCGGCGACGCCATTGCCGAACAGGTGGTAGAGGTTGGCGACCGGCAGCGGCAGGCGCCTCCGCAGCTCGTCGGCATAGGTCTCGGGGGTGGCCAGCAACCGCGCACGGTCGAGAGCGGAGCGGTAGAAATAGCCGACATCCAGTCCGTCGAGGCCGAGCACCCTGGCGAGGCCGCCGACTTCGTCGAGCGTCAGTTCGGGGAAGGACCAGCTGGTGACGCTGAGCTTCACAGTACGTCCTCCATGCGCCCCGATCGCGCCGAGCGGTACATGGCGTCGAGCAGCACACTCGAGCGCATCCCGACCACGCCATCGGCGGGGTTCGGCACGTTGCGGCCGCGCGCCAGATCGACCAGGAGGGTAATCGGCGCCACCTGCTCGTAGGCGCCGGCATCGGGGCCGAGATCGGCGATGTGGGTTTTGCCGTCGTGGCGGATCACTTCGACGCGGGCCCGCTCGATGTCGAACAGCATCATCCCCTCGGTGCCGAAGATGCGGATATCGATCTGGTAGCCGCGCGACTTGGGCACCGTGGCGGAACCCGACAGCGCCATGGTCGCGCCATTGGCGAACTCGACCACGGCGGCGTCGTAGAAATCGACGCCTGCGGGGGAGAGGCCGGTTCTCGCAAACACCTTGGCCGGGTCGAGATCGACGATGCGGAACAGCGCGCCGAGCCCGTGGGTCAGCTGGCCCCAGCCGTAGCCGCCGGATTTCTTGGGATCGGCCCAGGTGGAAACGGGTGGACGGAACAGGTGGTCTTTGGTTTCGACCATCGGCTCGCCCCCGAACAGATCGGCCAGCGCCGAGGCCATCTGCGCCACGATGTGCCGCACTTCGCCGACCCAGCCGTCCTTGACCAGCTGATGGGCGGTCTCGACGATGGGCCTAAAATTCCAGCCATAGGGGAGGATGATCTGCGTGTTATTCGCGTTGGCGGTGGCGAGGAGGGCGCGGGCATCGGCGGCGCTGGTCGCCATCGGCTTTTCGATCAGTGTCGGCAGGCCGCGCGACAGCGCCAGTTGCCCGTGCTCGGCGTGGAGAATGTGCGGCGAGGCGACGACCACGCCGTGCAGGGTCTCTTTCTCCAGCATGTCCGCCGCGTCGAAATAGGGTCTTACGCCGGGAAAGCTCGCGACCACCTTCTCCATGCCCTCGGCATCGGGGCGGTTCACCGCGACGATTTCGACATTGGGGTTGGCGCGCAAAGCGGGGATGTGGCTGAGGGTCGCCCACCAGCCGGCGCCGATGACGCCGATATTGACCTTATCGCTCAAACTGTCCTCCCGATGAAAATCTCTTTTGTCGCGCTGTCGAACCGGAAAAGTCTGCGACTTTTCCTGAAAGCACTCCGGGCGCTTATGCGCTCTTGGCCAGATAGTCGTGGATGATCTCGCCGGTGACGAGGGTGAAGTCGGCGCGCCAGTAGAAGGCCTCGAGCGGCTCGACCACCGGCAGGCGGAACACCGGCGCCTGGGCATTGGGCCTGAGCTCCACCGTCGCCGGCCCGCGCCAGCACTCATGTACCTTGACGTCTGTGAGCTTGCGCGAGGTGATCTGGCGGATCGCCGGGGTGCCGTCGATGTGGTTGACCGCCTTCAGATTGAGGTTGGTGCCGTAGTCGAAATGCGCCCGCATCAGCGCAGGATCGACCGGCTGCTGCTTGTAGGGCGTGGTAACGGTGATGACGTCGATGCCGTTGCGCTCGACGCCGCCGACCATCAGGTCGCCACGGAACTCGAGGAACGGGTTGGCGAGCTTCTTGGGCTGGCCATGCACCTCGCGGCCATGGGCCACGCCGCCGTCGGAGGCGAGGAACAGGTAAGGCGAATAGGCGCCGGAGCGGCCGTTCGGCAGCTTGGCGCCGAACATCACGTTGGCTTCGTGATAGGGCCCGATCCAACTGGTGTCGTTCATCTTGTAGATGTGCACGCAGACCACGTCGCCGGTGGCTTCGACCGGCGGCGGGGCGAGGAACTGCATCGCCTTGGGGTCGGTGCGCCAGAACACCGTCAGCACTTCGGCATTGCGGAAAGTGAAGGGGAAGGGCGGGATGAACGGCGCATCCCACGGAGTGGAAAAGCCACCCGCGAGGATGTTGGCCTCGGTGACCTTGTCGAGCCCCCAGCGTCTTTCGGTCATTCGTTCTTTGCCTTCATCGCAGCCTCGGTGGATTGCAGCACGTGGTCCATGTGGGTGATCATCGCCTGCCGTGCCGCGGCAGCATCGCGCCGCCGGATCGCTTCGACAATGATGCGATGGTCGGCAATCGATGTGGAGATGACGTTGGGCGTTTCCGAAGCGGTCTTTCTGAATTCCTGGCCGAGCACATTGAGGCTCTGGGCGGCGCGCGACAGGAATTCATTGCCGGAAAGCTCGCCCAGCCGGCGATGGAAGGCGGTATCGACATCGCTATAGCGCGCCGGCTCCAGCTTGGCCTCTTCCTGCGCCGCGATGAGTGTGTCCAGTTCGTCGAAGCCAGCGGCCTCGCCATGGGTGGCCGCAAGAGCGGCGATCTCGCCTTCGATCAGCCGGCGCGCCTCATATAGCTTTTCGACTTCGGCGGCGCGCAGGGTGAGGAAGAAGGTCAGCGGCGCGAGGAGGTCTGAGGCTTCGAGCTGCGAGACGAACACGCCGCCGCCATGCCGCACCTCGATGACCCCCAGCACGGCGAGAGCGCGCAGCGCTTCGCGCAGCGTCGGACGCGAGACCTCGAAGGTCTCGGCGAGCTTGCGCTCGGGCGGCAACTGGTCGCCCGGCCTCAGATTGCCGGTGCTGACGAGGCCGAGCAGGCGCGCCACCAGCATCTCGGTCAGGCCGGAACGGCGCAACGGCGCTTCGCCGCTGAGGTCGCTGATCGGCACTGTTTCGCTCCCCCTTACGTCCGCGGCATCTTTGGCCGTGTTGTAGTAGATGGCCAAGTGGTCTGACCACTTCTTGACCTAGCAGCGCCCCCGGTGCTAGTCAACGCCAGACAATGCCGAGCTCGAGCAACGGGCCACAGGTTTGATTTGTCGCGCTTTCGAACCGGAAAAGTCTGCAACTTTTCCTGAAAGCGCTCAGGGAGGATGCCGCATGCACGTGGGCCAGATCACCAGCTACGTGATCCGCTATGCCGACACCAACGACCACGGGAACCTCCGCCAGACGGTGCTGGTCAGGGTCGAGACCGTGGACGGCGTGGTCGGCTGGGGCGAGGGCATCGCCATGTGGCCAGAGGCCTGCTGGGCAACCAAGACGCTGATCGATACGGGCTTCGCACCGCTCCTCAGGGATGCCGGTGAGATCAGCATCACGACGGCATGGGAGAAGATGCGGGCGCACGCCTGGTGGTATGGCGAGGGTGGCATTGCGTGCTTCGCCTATTCGGCACTCGACATGGCGCTGTGGGATATCGAAGGCAAGCTCCAGGGCAAACCGCTCTACGAGCTCTTGGGCGGCAAGGTACGGGAGAGTTTGCCGGCCTATTCCTCGAGCCACGTCAACAAGGCGACCCGGGCGCTGTGCGTCGACGAAATCGTCGGCTACCAGGCGGAAGGCTATCGCGGCGCCAAGCTCGGCTTCGGCAAGCGCGGGCTTTCCGATATCGGGCAGGATCCGGACAACGACGTCGCCTTCGTGCGCGAGTTGCGGGAAGCGCTGAGGCCGGATTTCGAGATCATCGTCGATGTCGGAAATGGGGTGAAATGGGACCGCGAGACCGGCATCGCCACCGCCCGGCGAATGGCCGAGTACGAGATCGGCTGGATCGAGGAGCCATTCTATCCGACGCGGATCGACGACTACCGTGCGCTGAAGGCGGCGCTGCCGGAGCTGCCGATCGGCACCGGCGAGCGTGAGTTCACGGTGACCGGCTACCAGCGGCTGATCGAGACCGGCACGGTCGACGTGCTGGGCGTCGATCCGTCGCGGGCCGAAGGAGTGACCGGCTTCTCCAAGATTGACGCGCTCTGCGGCGCGGCCGGGATCGCCATCAACGCTCATGCCTGGAGCACGGCGATCCTCAGCGCGGCGAGCCTGCATCTGTCGCTCTGCTCGCCCAATGCCCGGCTGTTCGAGTTCAAGCCGATCCCCGTGGTGGTGCAGACGGACCTGGTCGACGAACCGATCCGCCAGCGAGACGGGCAGGCGTATGCGCCGACGCGTCCAGGGCTTGGGATCGAGGTGGACGAGTCGGTGGTGAAGGCGTTGAGCCTTGGGTAGCCACCGGACTCACAGTGATCCTCCCCCGCGTGGCGGGGGAGGGGGACCAGCGAAGCTGGTGGAGGGGGGAGTCCAAGCCGGTGACTCTTGCCGCCCCCTCCACCGCCTTCGGCGGTCCCCCTCCCCCGCCCCGCGGGGGAGGATCACCGAGAGGCCGGTGCTAAACCTCGAGTATCCGCCTTACCTCCCCCGCCAGCGCCAGGCCGAGCGTCTCATGCGCGCCGGCATCGAGGTGGATGCCGTCGTCGTCGCTGGAGGCGATGACGGTGCCGGCATTGAAAAAGTGCACGCCATAGGACTTGGCGACGCGGGCATATTCGGTGACGAATTTCTGCGATTTGGCGCTGCCGCCCTCGAACATTTCGGTGAGCCAGGTGAGCCTCGCCAGTGGGGCGGGCGACACCAGCAGCACTTCGGGCGCGAGGCCTTCGGGGCCGGCGGTGGAGCGGCGCACCAGGTCGGCGAGCTTGCCGGCGCCATCGGCGATGTCGCCGGCGGTCATCGACAGTCGAGCTTTCAGGTCATTGGTGCCCAGCATGATGATCACCAGGTCGAGCGGCATATGGCTGATCAGCGACACCGGCAGGTAGCGCTCGCCATTTCGGATTTCGCCTTCGATCGGATCGTCGACGCAGGTGGTGCGGCCGTTGAGCCCCTCTTCGAAAACGTTCACGCCGGCGCCGAGCGCCGCCTGCATGATGCGGGGCCAACGCTGGGTGACGCCGAAGCGGCCGCCGGCACCGCGAAAAGGCTGGGGCACGGCGCCCCAGGTGTTGGAATCGCCATAAGCCAGCACCGTCAGCGGTGCGGACGCCTGATCTGCCATTCGGACCTCCCGTTTTCGCTAGCCCTACGGTCAAGCGGAGGGAACGGTCAACGATAATTGGTCTGACCAAATAGCCAGAACCGGCTTGCGCCCGAAAATCGGACGCGATATTAGCTTGGATAATTGGACTGACCAATTGTCCAATAAATGGGAGAGAGAAACATGCGACTGAAGAGTCTGCGCCTGGCGGCGATAGCCGGGCTGACGGCGGCCCTTATGTCGGGCGCTGCCCTTGCCGAGGATTTCCACGGCTTCGACCCGGCCAATTTCGACGGCAACATGGTGAGCCCCGAGCAGCTCGCTGCCATGGTGGTCGACGCGATTGCCGCCCATGCGCCGCGCAATGGCGGCAAGCTCAGCATCGGTTTTGCCAATCTGGCGCGCGACGTGTCGTTCTGCCTGAAGGTGGAGCAGGGCATCATCGCCAATGCCGAAGCCGCGGGCATCGACCTGCAGGTCGTCGACAACCGCCTCGACGGTGCGACGGCGCTGGCCAATGCCGAGAGCTTCCTGCAGCGCAATGTCGACTTCGTCATCGAATTTCAGACCGATGCGAATTTCGGCGCGACCATCATGCAGAAGATGAATGACGCGCAGACCAAGGTCATCGCCATCGACATCCCGATGCCGGGCGCGACCTTCTTCGGCGCCAACAACCCGAAATCGGGCTTCATGGGCGGCGCCTATCTCGGCCAGGCGGCGATCCAGAAGTTCGGCGCCGACAAGGTGAAGACCGGTTTCCTGGTGGTCGGCGAGTTGCCGCAGTCGGGCGCCGTGCCGGCCATGCGCACCAACGGCCAGGTGGCCGGCTTCAAGGGTGCGGTCGGCGAGTTCCCCGATGCGCAGATCATCAAGATCGACACCAAGAACACCCTCGAAGAGAGCTTCACCCAGATGAACAACGTCATCGGGCGGATTCCCGAGGGCGTGCCGATCATGGTGACGGCGATCAACGACCAAGCCTCGGCCGGCATGCTGCGCGCCGTCAAGCAGGCGGGCCGCGAGGCCGACCTGATCGTCGTCGGCATGGGGGCGGACGAGATCCAGACGATGATCGACGAGCCGGCCTTCGTCGCTTCGGTGGGTTACTTCCCCGAGCGCTACGGCAACTTCCTCGTGCCGCTGGCCCTGATGGAGCTGGCCGGCAAGGAGGTGCCGGATACCGTGCTGATGACCCACTACATGGTCACCGACGGCAATGTCTGCGAGTTCTACAAGGACTTCGCCTGCTCGGCGACGCCGGACGCGATCACCTTCGAACTGCCCGAAGCCGCCTACAAGGCGCACCTCGAAGAGATCCGCAAGCTCCCCGAGCTGCAGGACTCGCTGAACCTGATCCCCACGAACTGATCCTGACCCCTGACCCGGGACGGTGGCACCTGCCATCGTCCCGGTCTTTTTCGACAGGTTTTCGCATGTCCAGCACAGCACGACTTTCGATGCGCGGCATCGACAAGTCCTTCGGTGGCGTCCCGGTGCTCAGCAATGTCGAGCTCACGCTCGAAGCGGGCGAGGTCGTGGCGCTGCTCGGCTCGAACGGCGCCGGCAAATCGACACTGGTGAAGATCCTGACCGGGCTCTACAGCCGCGATGCCGGGATCGTCGAAGTCGACGGCCAGGCGGTGCTGTTCACCAGGCCCGCCGATGCGATCGCCGCCGGCGTAAAACTGCTGCCGCAGGAAATCTCGGTCATGCCCGACCTCAGCGTCGGCGAGAACATCCTGCTCGGCGATCTGCCGATGAAGCCGGGTTTCGGGTTCAGGCAGGTCGATTACAAGACCATCCACATCCGCGCCACTGAGCTCCTCGCCCAACTGGGCTTTGAGGCACTCGATACGCACCAGGACGTGAAGCGCCTGTCGGTGGCCGAACAGCGCATCGTCGAGATCGCGCGCGCCATTGCCGGGCAGGCGCGAATCCTGATCATGGACGAGCCGACCGCCGCCCTGACCGAGCAGGAGGCGGAGCTGCTGTTCGCCATCATCCGCCGGCTGAAAGCGCAGAAGGTCTCGGTGGTCTACATCTCGCACTACATGAGCGAGGTGTTCGAAATTTCCGATCGCATCGTGGTGCTGCGCGACGGGCGCAATGCGGGCGATTTCATCACCCGCGACACCAGCAAGGCCGAGGTGCTGGCCGCCATGCTCGGCGCCACGGCCGGTGACCTCTATCCGACTGAGCCGCCCCCGCCGGCCGGTACCGATGTGCTGAAGGTCGAAGGTTTTGGCGTTCGCGGTAAGATCGCCGATGTGAGCTTTGCGGTGCGCTCGGGCGAGATCCTCGGCATCTTCGGGCTGGTCGGCTCGGGTGTCGAGGTGCTGGGGCGGGCGCTCTATGGCGCGGTGCATAGCGAACGCAGCGGCCAGGTGACGCTCGACGGGCGTCCCTATCGACCGTCGACGCCGCAGCACGGCAAGGAGGCCGGTATCGGGTTCGTTGCCGCCGAACGAAAGAAGGAAGGCATCATCGCCGACCTGACGGTGCGCGAGAACATCGCGCTGCCGTTCCAGAACCGCTTCACCCGCGGGCTGTTCGTTTCGACCGAGGCCGAGACCGGGCACGCACAGAACTGGATCCGCGATCTCGGCATCCGCACGCGTGGACCGGAGCAGAAGCTGAGGACCCTGTCGGGGGGCAACCAGCAGAAGGTGTGCCTGGCGCGCTGGCTGGTCGAGGGTGTGAAGCTCTTGATCCTCGAAGAGCCGACCCGCGGTGTCGATATCGGCGCCCGCCGGGAGATCTACGGCAAGCTGCGCGAGCTGACCGCCAGGGGCTTTGCGGTGATCATCCTCTCCTCCGACGTCGAGGAAGTCGCGGGGATTTCCGACCGCTCGCTGGTGCTCGACCGCGGCCGCATCGTCCAAGAGTTCCCGCGCGGGGCAACCCCCGCCGCGCTGATGGCCGCCACGGCCGAAACCGAAACCACTGCCGCCTGAAGGGACTGCCATGGCCACCACTGCCGAGACCACTGCTGCCGCCCCGTCGCTCAAGCGCCGGTTCATGGACCTGCTCGCCAAGCCCTGGTCGGGCGTCGCCATGCTGCTGGTGTTCTACCTGATCCTGATCGCGGTGTTCTCGATCCTGTCGCCGTTCTTCTTCAACACCCGCAACATGCTGCAGATCGGGCTCAACGTCGCCTATATCGGGCTGATGGCGGCGGCAGGAACGCCGCTGATCATTGCCGGCGGGCTGGACCTGTCGGTGGCAGCGATCGCCGGGCTCACCGGGGTGATGATCTCGCTGCTCGTCGGGCTGGGCGTGCCGGTCTGGGTGGCGGTCGGGCTGGCCCTGGCGCTCGCCGCGGCGATCGGCGTGGTCAACGGGTTGTTCACCACCCGGCTCAAGCTCAATCCGCTGATCACCACGCTGGGGATGATGAGCATCGTTTCCGGCATTGCGCTGGTCCTCACCGGCGGCCTGACCCGGCCGCTGATGATTCCGGGCTTCAACTGGATCGGCAACGAGCGGCTGTTCTCGATCCCGATTCCGCTGATCATCATGCTGGTCACTTTCTTCGGCCTGTGGCTGGTGATGACCAAGACCAAGTTCGGCCGCTTCATCTACGCGGCCGGCGGCAATGCCGAAGCGTCGCGGCTGATCGGCATTCCGGTCGAGCGCACGGTGATCGTGCTCTACGTGATCTCGGCGCTGGCCGGCGCCATCGCCGGCACCATCCTCGGCGCCATGCTCGGGGCGGCCGGACCCAATGCCGCGGGCTCGCAGCTGCTCACCGTCATCGCCGCCATCATCCTTGGCGGCACCAGCCTCAATGGTGGACGCGGCTCGGTGTGGGGCACGCTCTTGGCGGTGCTGATCCTGGGGACACTCAACAATGGCTTGACCCTGCTCAACGTATCGAGCTTCTGGCAGGATGTGACGCGCGGCGTCGTCCTGATGCTCGCGGTGAGTCTGGATCAGTTGCGCAATCGCGCCCTGGGTGAGTGATGATCGCGGTTGAGTCCTATGCGCCGATCGAACGCAGCAGCTCGGTTGCCGAGCAGGTGGCCAAGCGCCTGCTCGAGATGGTGCGGACCAAGGCGCTGAAGCCGGGCGACCAACTGCCGCCCGAACGAGAACTCGCCACCTACATGCAGGTCAGCCGGCCGAGCCTGCGCGAGGCATTGCGGGGGCTGCAGATCCTCGGTGTCCTCAAGATGCGGCAGGGTGGCGGCATCTACGTCACCGGGCTCGAGGCCTCGGACCTGCTCGGCCCGCTGCAGTTCCTCATCACGCTCGACAGCCAGAACCTGGGCGCGCTCTACGAAAGCCGGCATATGATCGATGGCTCGATCGCCCGGCTCGCCACCGAGCGGATCACCGACGCGCAGATTGCGAGCCTCCACAAGCTGGTCGAGGCGCAGGTGCACCTGACCAGCGACTCGCTAGGCTTCCGGCTCGCCGATACCGAGTTCCACGAAACCATCGCGGCCGCCACCGGCAACACTTTCCTCGTCACCATCTCGCACTCGCTCTACGTGCTCGGCATGGAATATCGGCGGATCGCGGCCGAAACCCCCAATGTGCTGGAGCGCTCGCTGGCCGAGCACCGGGTGATCCTTGCAGCGCTCGAGGCGCGCGACGCGGCAGCGGCCGAAGCGGCGATGCAGGCGCATCTGCTCAGCGTCCACCGCTCGACCCTCGACGTGATGCAGGCCAAGGGCGCCTGACCCCTAACCCCAAGGAGACAGCCATGTCCGAGCGCATCGCCTTCCGCATGAAGGTGCACCCCGGCAAGATCGCCGAGTACAAGAAACGGCATGACGAGATCTGGCCCGAGCTCAGCCAGGCGCTGCGCGATGCCGGCGTGTCCGACTACTCGATCTGGCACGATGCGGAAACCGACGAGCTGTTCGCGACGCTGGTGCGTACCGCCGACCACAGCATGACCGATCTCCCCAGGACCGAGATCAACAAGCGCTGGTGGGCGTTCATGAGCGACATCATGGACTACAATGACGACGGCACCCCGCATGTCGTCGACCTCAAACAGGTCTTCCATCTCCCCTGATGACGACGTTTGTCCCTGCGGCCGGCGCCTGCCACCCAAGGCCGCTCCTGGCAGCAATTGGTCTGGCTCTTCATACAAGGACCGTCGCATGACGACCTCAGACTTCACCATCAAGGCCGTGCGCGTTTCGCTCGTCGAGAGCGAGGGGGATGGCGGCGACTACTTCCAGCAGGGTCGCGGCCACTGGCTGATCGACACGCTGATCGCCAACCCGATGTCGGGCTACGAGAAATACAAGGCGTCACGCCAATCCTGGGGTATCGGGGTGATGGGCTCGATCGTCGTCGAGATCGAGAGCGAGGCCGGCGTCACCGGCGTCGCCACGGGCTTCGGCGGGCCGCCGGCGGCGTGGCTGGTGGCCAACCATTTCACCCGTTTCCTCGTCGGCGAGGACGCGCGCAACATCTCGAAGATCTGGGACCAGATGTTCCGCGCCTCGATGCCCTACGGCCGCAAGGGCATGCCGATCGCCACCATCTCGGTGGTCGACCTGGCGCTGTGGGACCTCGTCGGCAAGCTCCGGGGCGAGCCGGTCTACAACCTGATCGGCGGCAAGTGCCATGACGAGATCAGCTTTTACTGCACCGGCCCGGCGCCCGACGCGGTGAAGGATCTCGGTTTCTGGGGCGCCAAGGTGCCGCTGCCTCATAGCCATTTCGATGGCGAAGACGGGTTGCTGAAGAATGTCGAATTCCTCGCGGCGCAACGCGAGCTGGTCGGCCCTGATTTCCCGCTGATGGTCGATTGCTACATGGCGCTGACCGTGCCCTATGCCATCCGGCTCGCCGAAAAGACGAAACACCTCAACATCTACTGGTGGGAAGAGGTGCTGCACCCCGACGATGTCGAGGGCTTCCGGCTGCTGAAGCAGGCGCATCCGACCCTCAAGTGGACCACCGGCGAGCATGAATATACCCGCTATGGGTTCCGCCGGCTGATCGAAGAGCGCACCATCGACGTGCTGCAGCCGGACGTGATGTGGGTGGGCGGGCTGACGGCGCTGCTGCAGATCGCGGCGCAGGCGGCGGCCTACGATATCCCGGTCATCCCGCATGGCTCGGGACCCTACTCGTACCAGTTCATCGCCAGCCAGCCGGCACAGTCGCTGTGCGAATACGTGGCGGCCAGTCCCGACGGGCGCTCGATCCGGCCGATCTTCGGCAAGCTGTTCAGCGGCGAAGACCTGCCGCAGAACGGTCGACTAAAGGTCAGTAGCGCGCCGGGCTTCGGTATGGAAATAGCTGATCGCGGTCTGCTAAAGCCGTTCGCGTGAGCCAATAAGAGAGTTTCATGAACCAGATAGACCTCAACGGCCAGGTGGCCGTCATCACCGGCGGTGCGCAGGGCATCGGCTTCGCCATCGCCAAGCGGCTGGTCGCCTCCGGCGCCAAAGTGAGCCTCTGGGACATGAATGCCGACCTGTTGGCCAGTGCCAAGGCCGAACTCGGCGCTGCCGCTTCGAGCGTTGCGGTCAACATCACCAATTATGACGCCGTTGCCGCCGCCGTGGCGGAAGTGGAAAAAGGCCTCGGCAAGCTCGATATCCTGGTGCACTCGGCCGGCATTGCCGGCAAGAACGCCCCGCTCGACGAGTATGAGCTCGACGAGTGGCGCCGGGTCATCGACATCGACCTCAACGGCGCGTTCTACGTCAACCGCGCCGTGTTGCCGGGCATGAAGGCCCGCAACTACGGCCGCATCGTCAATATCGCCTCGATCGCCGGCAAGGAAGGCAACCCCAACGCCTCGGCCTATGCCGCAGCCAAGGCCGGCGTCATCGGCATGACCAAGGCGGTGGGCAAGGAAGTGGCGAAATACGACATCGCCATCAACGTCATCACCCCGGCGACCGCCAAGACCCGCATCCTCGAGGAACTGAAGCCCGAGTTCATCGACTACATGCTGAGCCGCATCCCGCGCGGCCGTTTCCTCGAAGTCGAGGAAGCCGCCAACATGGTGGCCTGGCTGGTGTCGAAGGAAAACAGCTTCACCACGGCGTCGGTGTTCGATCTGAGCGGTGGCCGGGCGACGTACTGATCGTCCAAAAGGCCGCCCATCGGGCGGCCTTCTTGCTTTCTGCACAGGCGTTATCCCCGCGAAGGGCTCATATGGGCGCGGTGGGAACGTGCCCTCCACCCCTCACCCGTCTCGGCCTTACGGCCGATCCACCCTCTCCCCGACGGGGAGAGGAAAAGAGGTTACCGCCGCACTCTCCGGATTCTTCTCCCCGTCGGGGAGAAGGTGGCGCGTAGCGCCGGATGAGGGGAAAGCCACGATACCAAGGGTTCGGGAGATGACGCTGGTGGGTGTGGACCCTTCGTGGCTCATCCGCACCACCCCCAAACCTCCCCCTTGAGGTCGGCTTGACCTAAGTAACCAGACGGTGAATTATGCGTGGGCGGTCCGCTGGAGGAGCTCGGGTCGCGTGACCACCCGACGAGGATACCCCCAGTGAAGTACGCGATAGTCGGCGTCGGCGGGCGCCATGCCATGTTCCGCAAGGCGATCACCGAGACGCATGCGGAGGGCAACGACCTTGTCGCCTTGTGCGACGTGAACGGGACGCGGCTGGCGCTGTCGGCCGGCAAGATCCCGCAGAAGGGCAACGGCATCGCCACTTACGAGGCGGCCGATTTCGGCCGGATGATCGCCGAGCAGCAGCCCGATACGGTGATCGTCACCACGCCGGATTACCTGCATCACGAGTATATCGTGGCCGCGCTCAAGGCCGGGCGCAACGTGATGACCGAAAAGCCGATGACGGTGGATCTCGAAAAGCTGCGCGCCGTGCTGGAGGCGCAGCAGCAGAGCGGCAAGCGGCTCACCGTCACCTTCAACTACCGTTACACGCCGGCCCGCACACAGCTCAAGGACCTGCTGATGTCGGGCGTCATCGGCGACATCACCGCAGTGGATTTCCGCTGGTATCTCGACCGCGTGCACGGCGCCGACTATTTCCGCCGCTGGCACCGCTACAAGGAGAAATCCGGTGGCCTGCTGGTGCACAAATCCACGCACCATTTCGACCTGATGAACTGGTGGGTCGCCTCGACCCCCAAGACCGTCAGCGCCAATGGCAAGCGGGTGTTCTACACCCCTGTCATGGCCGAGGAACTGGGGCTCGGCGCGCATGGCGAGCGTTGCCACACCTGCCCGGTGTTCGACCGCTGCGAGTATCGGCTCGACCTCGCGGGCGATCCGGCGCTGCGCGAGCTTTACCTCGATGCCGAGGACGACGACGGGTACCTCCGCGACAAGTGCGTGTTCGCCGACGACATCACCATCGAAGACACCATGCAGGTGCAGGTGAAATACGCCAACGACGTGTTCCTCAACTATACGCTCTGCGCCTACAGCCCGTGGGAAGGGCTGGAGATCAAGTTCCACGGCACCAAGGGCGAGCTGACGCATCGGCATGTCGAAGTGCACGGGGTGTTCGGCGGCGTGCGCGACAAGGCTCAGGAAGATGCGATGACGACGACGCTGCATCTCGCCGGCGGGTTGCCGGAGGCGGTCGACGTGTGGGCCGGCGAGGGCGACCATGGCGGCGCCGACCCGGTGATGCTGGGCTATCTGTTCGCGCCCGAGAGCATGGAGCCCGATCGTTACAACCGCGCATCGACGCACAAGGAAGGCGCGTGGTCGATCCTTACCGGGATTGCGGCGAATGCGTCGATCGCTTCGGGGCAGACGGTGGATGTGGATCGGATGCTCAAGGAGGCGGGGATCAGTCTGGCGCGGTAGGTGCTGACTGAAGCCGACGGCCCCCTCCCGGCCTCCCCCATAAAGGGGGAGGTGAAGAGTCGAGGCTCTGTCTTCGATCGTGCCTAGTAAACCGGCGGGCACCTCCCCCTTTATGGGGGAGGATGGGAGGGGGCCGTCTCTCTCAGTGACTCACCCTAAACCACCAACTCCATCCGATCCGCCGGAAATCGCGTCAGCATGGCGTGGATCGGCACACCCGCGGCATCGAGATCCACCGCGTCGGACACCAGGACGACGGCGCCGGGCGCGAGCTTCAGGGCCTGCACTTCTTCCACGGTAGCGTGGCGGGCCGAGATGCGGGTGGTGCCGCGCGAGTAGTCGTCGATGCCGTAGCGCTTCAGCGCCTCGGTGATCGAGCCGGTTTCGGCATAGGCGCGATCGATGCCGGAAAAGCGGGCTTCAGGGAACCAGCCGGTGGCGCGAGCGAGGGGGCGGCCGTCGGCGAAGGACACCGTTTCCTGCCGCAAGAGGCGCGTGCCGGGCTTGATCGCCAGCGCTTCGGCGAGGCGCGGCGTGGCGCGTTCGATCTTCGATGACAGCAGCTCGGCGCTGCGTTGGCGCACCTGCCCGGCGAGGCCTTCGGAGAAGCGGGTGCGGCGGCCGATCGGGTAGCTCAACCGCCGCGCCTCGGCGACGAAGGTGCCGCGGCCGTGTTCGGCGCGCAGCACGCCCTCCTCCTCCAGCACGGCGAGGGCACGGCGAACGGTGTGGCGGTTGACGCCGAAGCGCTCGGCAAGGCTCAGCTCGCCCTCCAGCTTGTCGCCGCTCTCGAGCTTGCCGCCGACGATGTCGAGGCGAATGGCGTCGGCGATCTGCCGCCACAGGGCGACGCCGCCGGCCGGGGCGATTTCGGTGCGGCTCAAGATTGTCATTGCATCTTCACACGGTCGGCCTATAGCGGGGCGAAACGACATTACTTGTCTATTTTACTATACAAGTTGGAGCAAGAGCCAATGTTTGAGGCGCCTCAGCATAACCCCAGGCGGGAGGCGATGGCGGTGTTGAGCCACGCCACGCCGAAGCGGCTTGGTGAACTGTGGGCCGCCTGGGCCGACAAGCCGGCCTTCCACAAGGTGCGTGGCCCGGAGACCGGGCTGGTGATGGTGCGCGGTCGCGCCGGCGGCGGCGGCAATGCTTTCAACCTCGGCGAAGCGACGGTCACGCGCGCCACGGTGCGGCTCGAAACCGGCGAGGTCGGGCACGCCTACTGCCTCGGCCGCGATGGGGACAAGGCGGTGCAGTCGGCGCTGTTCGACGCGCTGCTGCAGCGCGACGCCGAGGCGGTGGAGACGCTGGTGCTGCAGCCGCTGCGGCAGGAGCAGGCGGCGGCGGACGCCAAGCTTCGCGACGAGACGGCGGCCACCAAGGTCGACTTCTTCACCATGGTCCGGGGAGACGATTGATGGACACAACGATCGAAGGCGGCTTCGCCGACCTGGTGCTGGGGGGACAGAGCGTGTTCCGCGCCGTGATGGAGGCGCTGGCCCGTCCGGGCTCGGTGCAGTCGATCGCGTCGGACGCGCTGCCGCCGGCGCCGCTGACGCCGGAGCTTGGCGCGGTGGCGCTGACGCTTTGCGACCACGATACGCTGGTGTGGCTCGACCCGGTGCTGGCCGCCAACGAAGCGGTGAGGGCCTGGCTGGCTTTCCACTGCGGTGCGCCGCTGACCTCGGAGATCGGCGAAGCGGCATTCGCGCTGGTCAGCGATGTGGCGCTGCTGCCGGCGCTCGAGCGCTTCGGGCAGGGCACCGATGAATACCCGGACCGCTCGACCACGGTGGTGCTGGCTGCCGCAGCCGATGATCGCTCCGTGACCCTGAAGGGGCCCGGCATCAAGGACCAGCTGACAACCGCGCTGCCGCTGCCCGGCGGCGATTTCATCGACCAATGGGCGGAGAACCGCGAGCGGTTCCCGCGCGGAGTGGACCTGCTGCTGGTGCGCGATGGCACCGTGGTCGGCCTGCCGCGCACCACCCGCATCTCGGAGGCTTGAGCCATGTATGTTGCCGTCAAGGGCGGCGAGGCCGCCATTGCCAATGCTCACCGGCTGCTCGCCGATCGCCGTCGCGGCGACCGCTCGGTGCCGGCTTTGCGCCTCGACCAGATCATCGAACAGCTCGGCCTTGCGGTCGATCGCGCCATGGGCGAGGGCTCGCTCTATGACCGCGAGCTGGCGGCGCTCGCCATCATCCAGTCGCGCGGCGACCTGATCGAAGCGATCTTCCTGGTGCGCGCCTATCGCACCACGCTGCCGCGCTTCGGCTACTCCAAGCCGATCGACACCGCCGCGATGAAGATCGAGCGGCGTGTTTCGGCGACGTTCAAGGACCTGCCGGGTGGCCAGCTGCTCGGGCCGACCTTCGACTACACGCACCGCCTGCTGGACCCTGATATTGCCGAGGGCGCTGCGGTGGACGAGGCGATCACCCGCCCCAGCCTGGACGAGCCGGCGCCGCGGGTCACCGACCTCCTCGACCACCAGGGGCTGATCGAGCCCGATGTGTCCGAAGTGCAGGACGAGATCGGCGACCTCACCCGCGAACCCCTCGAGTTCCCGCTCAACCGCGACCGGCGCCTGCAGGCGCTGGCGCGCGGCGACGAGGGGTTTCTGCTGGCGCTCGGCTACTCGACACAGCGCGGCTATGGCCGCTCGCATCCGTTCGTCGGCGAGATCCGCATCGGCGAAGTCGAGGTGGAGCTCGATATTCCGGAGCTCGGCTTTGCGGTGAACCTCGGACGCATCCGGGTCACCGAGTGCCAGATGGTCAACAAGTTCAAGGGCAATGCCAAGGTGCCGCCGCAGTTCACCCGCGGCTACGGGCTGGTGTTCGGGCAGGCCGAGCGCAAGGCCATGGCGATGTCGCTCTGCGATCGCTCGCTGCGCGCCCGGGAGTTGGGGGAGGATGTCGAGCACCCGGCGCAGGACGAGGAATTCGTCATCTCGCACTCCGACAACGTGCAGTCGACCGGCTTCGTCGAACACCTGAAGCTGCCGCACTATGTAGATTTCCAGGGTGAACTCGGGCTGCTGCGCGAAATGCGGGCCGAGCACGACAGCGCCGACGAAGCAGAAGCCTATCCGGAGGCGGCAGAATGACCTCAGTCGCCGCCGCCACCGCCATCGCCGCCACCGCCGTCGCTGTCGGACGTGCTCCAGCCGCCGCCATCACCATCACCGCCAGCACCTCCGCCGGCATATGGCCGCTTGCGGCGGGATCGCCAGATCGCAACGAGAACGACAGTCACCACCACGACGATGATGGCGATGCTGAGCACCAGGTCTTCCATGGGCATCCGCGCCATTCCCCTGCGCTGGCGGCGTACGAGCTGAAGGATATGCGAGCATGAGCATGATCGCCAAATACAACTTCGCCTATCTCGACGAGCAGACCAAGCGGATGATCCGCCGGGCCATTCTCAAGGCCATTGCGGTGCCGGGTTATCAGGTGCCGTTCGCATCCCGCGAGATGCCGATGCCCTATGGCTGGGGCACCGGCGGGGTGCAGGTCACCGCTTCGATCATCGGTCCGGACGATGTGCTGAAGGTCATCGACCAGGGCGCCGACGACACCACCAACGCAGTGTCGATCCGCGCCTTCTTCGCCAAGGTCGCCGAAGTCGCGGTCACCACCCACACCGAAGAGGCGACGATCATCCAGACCCGCCATCGCATCCCTGAGGCAAAGCTGACCGAGGGGCAGGTGCTGGTCTACCAGGTGCCGATCCCCGAGCCGCTACGCTTCCTCGAGCCGCGCGAAACCGAGACGCGAAAGATGCATGCGCTCGAGGAATATGGGCTGATGCATGTGAAGCTCTACGAGGACATCGCCAAGAATGGCCGCATCGCCACGACCTACGCCTATCCGGTGAAGGTCGAGGGCCGCTACGTGATGGACCCCTCGCCGACGCCGAAATTCGACAACCCCAAAATGCACATGTCGGAGGCACTGCAGCTGTTCGGCGCCGGGCGCGAGAAACGCATCTATGCGGTGCCGCCCTATACCGAAGTGGTGAGCCTCGATTTCGAGGACCATCCGTTCGAGATCCAGCATTTCGAGGAACCGTGTGCGCTCTGCGGCGCCACCGGGGTCTACCTCGATGAGGTGATCCTCGATGACAAGGGCGGGCACATGTTCGTCTGTTCCGACACCGACAACTGCGAGGACCGCCGCGAGCACGGCCACCGCGGCAAGCTCGCGGGTCATGCGCTGGAGGCAGCGGAATGAGGCTCGCGTCCCCGCAGTTCTGCGCCTCCCTCCCCCTTGAGGGGAGGGATCGAGGGAGGGGGTGGTGCGGTGATCACCGATGGACCCCCACCCCCAACCCCTCCCCTCACGGGGGAGGGGAGCCGACAGCCTCCAGCACCGGAGTCCTCAAATGACCGAACCTCTCCTCCGCGTCCGCGACCTCAGCAAGTTCTACGGCAGCCGCATGGGCTGCGCCGATGTGTCGTTCGAGCTGTGGCCGGGCGAAGTGCTGGCCATTGTCGGGGAATCCGGCTCCGGCAAGACGACGCTGCTCAACTGTCTCTCGACCCGGCTGGAGCCGAGCTCCGGCCTCGCCGAATACCGGATGCGCGACGAGGTGTGGCGCAATCTCTACGATCTCAGCGAGGCCGAGCGGCGCTTCCTGATGCGGACCGACTGGGGTTTTGTGCACCAGAACCCGGCGGATGGCTTGCGGATGACGGTCTCGGCCGGCGCCAATGTCGGCGAGCGGATGATGGCGGTCGGCGACCGGCATTATGGCCGGATACGCTCGACGGTCATCGAATGGCTCGGTCGCGTCGAGATCGCCGAGGACCGGGTCGATGACGAACCGCGCGCCTTCTCCGGCGGCATGCGGCAGCGGTTGCAGATCGCCCGTAACCTCGTGACCCATCCGCGTCTCGTCTTCATGGACGAGCCGACCGGCGGGCTCGACGTCTCGGTGCAGGCGCGGCTGCTCGACCTGATCCGCGGGCTGGTCGCCGATCTCGGGCTCTCGGCCATCATCGTGACCCATGATCTGGCGGTGGCGCGGCTGCTGTCGCACCGGATGATGGTGATGAAGGATGGCCACGTGATCGAGCAGGGGCTCACCGACCGGGTGCTGGATGATCCCCGCGAGCCGTATACGCAGTTGCTCGTTTCTTCGATCTTGCAGGTGTGACGATGTGCACACCGCTCGCAGACGGCCCCCTCCCATCCTCCCCCATGAAGGGGGAGGTGCCGCATCGAGTATCTGGCACGATCGTGCCTAAGCACCGGCTCTTCTTCACCTCCCCCTTCATGGGGGAGGCCGGGAGGGGGCCGTCTCTCTCAGTCAACGAAAGGGAAGCCGCATGACCGCCCTGCTTTCAGTCTCAGACGTCGCCAAATCCTTCACCATGCACCTGCGCGACGGCATCGTGCTTCCGGTCGTTTCCGGCGTCGGGTTCGAAGTGAATGCCGGCGAGTGCGTGGTGCTTGGCGGGCCGTCAGGAGCGGGCAAATCGAGCCTGCTCAAGATGGTCTACGGCAATTACGGCGTCGATGCCGGCTCGATCTCGCTGATCCATCACGGCCAGCCGGTCGATCTGGCGACCGCCAGCCCCCGCACCGTGCTCGACCTGAGGCGCGATACCATCGGCTATGTCAGCCAGTTCCTCCGCACCGTGCCGCGCGTTACCACGCTCGACGTGGTGGCGGAGCCGCTGGTCAGCCGCGGTACGGCGCGCGAGGAGGCAACGGCGAAGGCGCGCGAGCTGCTGGCGCGGCTCAACCTGCCGGAGCGGCTGTGGTCGTTGCCGCCGGCGACCTTCTCGGGTGGCGAGCAGCAGCGGGTGAATATCGCCCGCGGCTTCATCACGGAGCACCCGGTGCTGCTGCTGGACGAGCCGACGGCCTCGCTCGATGCCACCAACCGCGCGGTAGTGGTGGAAATGATCGCCGAAAAGAAGCGGGCGGGTGTCGCGCTGCTCGGCATCTTCCACGACGAGGAGGTGCGCGCCCAGGTTGCCGACCGTATCGTCGATGTCACATTGTTCGCCGCGAGGAAGGCCGCATGAAGCTCTCGGAAACGCCGGTGGTGCACCCGACTGCCGAAGTGCACGACTCGACGCTCGGCCGCTACACCGAGGTCGGCGCCAACTGCCACGTGCACCGCTCGACGCTGGGGGACTATTCCTATCTCGTCGACGGCACGCAGGTGGCGTATGCAGAGATTGGCAGGTTCGCCAATATCGCGGCCAATGTGCGCATCTATGCCAGCAAGCATCCGATGCAGCGCGCGTCGCTGCATCACTTCACCTAC
Source organism: Devosia sp. A16 (assembly GCF_001402915.1). GTDB lineage: Bacteria > Pseudomonadota > Alphaproteobacteria > Rhizobiales > Devosiaceae > Devosia_A. Next base: position 1,697,870 of record NZ_CP012945.1, on the reverse strand, counting down.
CGCTCGAGCTGGTACTTCGAGGGCGAAGCGGATGACGCTGCGTTCTTCGAGTGGCGCGCCGAGAACGGCATCGAGATCGGCCACGACACCTGGATCGGCCATGGCGCGGTGATCATGCCGGGCGTCAAGGTCGGGCACGGCGCGATCGTCGGTTCGAACGCCGTGGTCACCAAGGATGTCGCTGACTTCGCCATCGCGGTGGGCGTGCCGGCCAAGCCGATCCGCCAGCGCTTCCCCGGCCCGATCGCCGACCGGCTGCTGGCGCTCGGCTGGTGGGACTGGAGCCACGACAAGCTCCATCAGGCCCTGCCGGATTTCCGCGCGCTCGAGATCGACGCCTTCCTCGAAAAGTACGAGTAGCGAGCTTTGCCGCATTGGCTCAGAGGTTGGACTCAACCCTGGACCTACTCACGGCGTCATCCCCGCGAAGGCGCACCGGGTCATTCCCGCGAAAGCGGGAACCTCTGTTTTCTTGCATGCGGCACCATTTCAAACGGGGGTCCCCGCTTTCGCGGGAATGACCCGGTGATGGAAAGGCGTGATCGCGGAGCGGGTTAGCGCCATGCGACCCGCGCTTTTCCACTGTCATGAAGACGTCACCCAACCTTCACGCGCGCTTCGTGTAGCCGCCTTAGGTGTTGGCCCCGTCGATTGGACGGGGTGCCCGCGCATGCTGAAGATTTCTCAGGTTACACGTCGCTTCGGCGCCAAGCTGGCAGTCGACAACGTCAACCTCGAAATCTCCGCCGGGCAGATGGTCGGCGTCATCGGCCGCTCCGGCGCCGGCAAGTCGACGCTGCTGCGGATGATCAACCGGCTGATCGATGTCAGCGAAGGCAGCATTGCGTTCGACGGCGCCGCCGTATCGTCGCTGCGCGGCCAGGCGCTGCGGGACTGGCAGCGCGACTGCGCCATGATCTTCCAGCAGTTCAACCTGGTGCCGCGCCTCGACGTCATCACCAATGTGATGCTCGGCCGGCTCAACCGCCGCAACACCATCATGAGCCTGTTGCAGATCTTTTCCGAGGACGAGCAGCTGATGGCGCTCAAGGCGCTGGAGCGCCTCGATATCGCGCAGACCGCCAGCCAGTGGGCGCAGACCCTGTCGGGCGGCCAGCAGCAGCGCGTTGCCATTGCCCGGGCGCTGATGCAGGAGCCCAAGGTCATCCTCGCCGACGAGCCGATCGCCTCGCTCGACCCGCGCAACGCCAAGATCGTCATGGACTCGCTGCAGGCGATCAATGAGGAGCAGGGGATCACCGTAATCACCAATCTCCACACCCTCGACACGGCGCGTGCCTATTGCGAGCGGATCATCGGCATGTCGGCCGGTCGTGTGGTGTTCGACGGCACGCCCGAGCAACTGACCACCGAGGTGGCGCGTGAACTCTACGGCGCCGACGGCCTCGAAGAAGCCTTCTCGGAGGAGATGACCTCGACCAGCCTCGAGGCGATCGTCCCCAAGAAGAGAAAGAAGAAGCACGCCGATCTGCCGCCGGGCGCCCTCGAGGCCCCGCTCGCTTCGGCCGGCTTGCCCAACTGAAATCAGAGTTTCCGCTCCTGCCGGTCGGCCGCCTGCTCGCGCGGCGCGGCAGGTGGCGGAAAGCCAATCGCGTCACCAAAGGAGACATCCATGTCCGCGATCCGTAACGTCCTCGTGGCGACCCTCGCCCTCACCATGACCGGCACTGCCTTCGCGCAGGACATCTCGGTCCTCCGCATCGGCCTCGACGGCTCGGAGAACGAAGCCGACCAGATCCGCAAGACCGAATGCGTCGCCGAGGGCCTCAAGGCCGCGACCGGCGTGCCGGAAGTGCAGATCTTCCCGTCGCCCGACTATAACGGCGTCATCCAGGGCCTGCTCGGCGGCACCATCGACATCGCCCAGATGGGCGCCTCGTCCTATGCGGCCATCGTGCTGCAGGATCCGGCCGCGGTCGATCCGATCCTGACCACCGCCGGCGCCGACGGCTCCACCGGCTACTATTCGCTGCTGGTTGCCCGCAAGGACAAGGGCTTCACCAAGCTCGCCGACCTCAAGGGCAAGAAGCTCGGCTTCGCCGACCCGGATTCGACCTCGGGCTACCTGGTGCCGAACGTCTCGCTGCCCGCCGATATCGGCGCTCCGGTGGCCGAGTTCTTCGGCGAGACCGGCTTCGGCGGCGGCCATGAGAACCTGGTGCTCGGCGTGCTCGACGGCACCTGGGATGCCGGCACCACCTTCGGTTCGGGCGTCGGCGACTGGGCCGAGGGCTATACCTCCGGCAACCTCCACACCATGGTCGAGAAGGGCATTCTCGACACCGACGATATCGTCGAGCTGTGGCGCTCGCCGCAGATCCCGAACGGCCCGCTCATGGTCTCCAACAAGCTGCCGGAAGACCTCAAGGCGAAGATCCAGGCGTTCTTCCTCGAGCTGCCGACCAAGGACCATGCCTGCTTCGTCGGTTTCTCGGGCGGCGAGAACACCGCCTATGTCGAAGTCGATCCGTCCTTCTACGACACCATCGTGGCGGCGCGTAAATCCGTGATCGGCGACTGATCGAACACCCAATGAACGCGAACGGCGGTGCCCCCGGGGGCGCCGCCGTTTCGACATCAGGAGCAGGACATGGCGGATATCGCGCACCAGCCAGCCGGCGGCCTCAGCGAGGCGACGCGGACCATCTACGGTCACTATCGCCAGCAGATCCGCACCCGGCGCGTCTATTCCCTCATTGCGCTGGGGGTGTTTGCCATCGTGCTCGCCCTGTCGCTCAACTTCGCCAACGCGGCGAACTCGGGCAAGTTCTTCGAGCGGCTGCCCTACCTGTTGGATTTCCTTCGCAGCTTCGTGCCTAACGATCCGCTCGAGATCTTTCGAGCCATGTTCGACCTGCCGTCGCCCTATGCCGACGGCTCGATGAAGTACGATTTCACCTCGCAGCGGATGTATTTCACCGACACGCTCTACGTGCCGCATTTCATCTACGAGCTGGTCGTCACGGTGAACATCGCGATCGTTTCCACCATCATCGGCGGCGGGCTCGCCTTTTGCCTCTGCTTTTTCGCCGCCACCAACCTGGTCGGCGCCGGCGCCGTCCGCTTCGTGGTGCGGCGCATCATGGAAATCCTTCGCGCCTTCCCCGAGATCGTCATTGCGGGCCTGCTGACCGCCATCCTGTCGATCGGCCCGATTGCGGCGATCTTTGCGGTCTCGCTCCATACCATCGGCGCGCTCGGCAAACTGTTCTTCGAAGTGGTCGAGAATGCCGACATGAAGCCCGACGAGGGGCTGCGGGCGGTCGGCGCCACCTGGCTCGAGCGGGTGCGCTACGGCATGCTGCCGCAGGTGCTGCCGAATTTCGTCAGCTACACCCTGCTGCGCACCGAGATCAATGTGCGCGCCTCGACCATCATCGGCGCGGTGGGCGGCGGGGGTATCGGAGAGGCGTTCCGCCTGTCGATCGGCAACAACCACGCGGCCAAGACCTACGCCATCATCATCCTGCTGCTCGTCACCATCATCGCTGTCGATCAGTTCTCAGGCTGGCTGCGGCGCCGGCTGGTCGGCAAGCAGGCTTTCGAATTCGGACGGGGAGCGGCGTGATGTCGAACGTGCTCGCAATGGATGGCGCCGAACGCGCGCGGCTGAAAGCGGAACACGCCGCGGTACTGCACAAGCCGTGGTGGCAGCGCTGGGCGCTGCTGATCGGTCTCGTGGTCACGGTGCTCTATCTCGGCTTCTGCTACGCGTTCTTCAATGTCGGTCCGGCGTTCGAGAACGGCAAATGGGACCGCGCAGCGCTGTACCTGCAGGATTGGTATTCGTGGCGGGCCCAGCCCCGGCTGAAATTCGCCGACGGCAGGGTGACGGCCACCTGGTCGAGCCGCGGACAATATCCGGCCGACGCGAAGATCGACTGGCTGACCCCGCATGACGACGGCTCGATGACGGTGACGTTCGGCGGCGACGCCAACCGGCTGGAGGTGACGCCGACGCTGGTCACCGCCTATGTCGACGGCGCGGCCTACCCGGTCACCATCGGCCCCGACGCGGTGACCGCGCCTGCCGATGCACCGGGCGCGGTGCGCCAGGACCCCAGCAAGGTGGTGGTCGACTACGGCTTTGCCGGGCAGGCGGAAATCCGCGGCAACCAGGTCTACGTGCAGCGCCGCTTCCTCGGCTGGGCCAACTTCTGGTTCGACACGCGCTCGGCCTATTGGGGGCTCAACCCGCTCGAAGTGCTGCAGCTGATGTTGAGCCCCGAGCGCGTCGACCCGGCCCGCTCGAACTTCGATACCGCGGTGAAGGATTTCCTCGGCAATGGGGTGTGGCAGCACGGCGATATCCTCTCCAAGCTGCTGCAGACGCTGGTGATGGCTTTTGTCGGGTCGCTCCTTGCGACGCTGTTCGCGTTCCCGCTGGCCTTCATCGCGGCGCGCAACATCACGCGGTCGCGGCCGGTGAACTGGCTGATGAAGCGGACGTTCGATTTCCTGCGCTCGATCGACATGCTGATCTGGGCGCTGTTCTTCACCCGTGGCTTCGGCCCGGGGCCGATCCCGGGAATCGCGGCGATCTTCTTCACCGACGCCGGGGCGCTGGGGAAGGTCTATGCCGAGGCGCTGGAGAATGTCGACGACCGGCAGCGCGAAGGCGTCAAATCCGTCGGCGCGTCGGAGAGCGTGGTCAACCGCTTCGGCGTGGTGCCGCAGGTGCTGCCGGTGTTCATCTCGCAGTCGCTCTACTTCTGGGAAAGCAACACCCGCTCGGCGACGGTCATCGGGGCGGTCGGCGCCGGCGGCATCGGATTGAAGCTGCTCGAGGCGATGGGCACCAATTCCGACTGGGACAAGGTGGCGTACATGGTGCTGCTGATCCTCATCGTGGTGTTCGTGTTCGACAACCTCTCCAATGCACTGCGGTCGCGGTTGATCGGGCCAAGAGCGCATTAGGTCGGGCGGCGTGCCTGTTCTGGGCACAATCCTGCTCAACCCACCGCCCTACACCTCCCCCTTGATGGGGGAGGCCGGGAGGGGTGGGGCCGCACGCCCAATGTTAGAAGTGTCGTGGCGCCTTTTCACCTGCCGGTGTTTGTGGCCACCCCCCTCCCAGCCTCCCCCACAAGGGGGGAGGTGCCGCTCAGTGTATTTGGCGGGATCCAGCCAGACATGGGGGACGCCACAGCCACACCCACAAACAAGAAGGCCGCCGTGGTTGCCCACGGCGGCCTCGCATTTCGTTTCGCAGCGCTTAGTTGACGCGCTTGCCGTCCTTGTCGAACAGGTGGACGACGGACAGGTCCGGCGCCACCCTGATCTTGGAGCCCGGCTGCGCGGTGATGCGCTCGCGGAAGATGCCGTTGATCGACTGGGTGCCGAGGCGGCCGATGACCTGGGTCTCGGAACCGGTCGGCTCGAGCACCACCACTTCGATCTCGATGCCGTTGGGGTCGAGGTGCAGGTGCTCGGGGCGGATGCCGTAGATGGCGGCATTGGCCGGGGCATTGACGGCCGGCAGCAGGATGCCGTCGGTGGTCTTGAAACCGCCATCGGCAGCCGAGCCGTTGATGAAGTTCATCGACGGCGAGCCGATGAAGCCGGCAACGAAGGTGTTGAGCGGACGATCGTAGAGATCGAGCGGGGTGCCCATCTGCTCGATGACGCCATCGCGCATCACCACGATCTTGTCGGCCATGGTCATGGCTTCGACCTGGTCGTGGGTCACGTAGATGGTGGTGGTCTTCAGCCGCTGGTGCAGTTCCTTGATTTCGGAACGCATCTGCACGCGGAGCTTGGCGTCGAGGTTCGACAGCGGCTCGTCGAACAGGAAGACCTGCGGATCACGCACGATGGCGCGGCCCATGGCGACGCGCTGACGCTGGCCGCCCGAGAGCTGGCGCGGCTGACGGTCGAGCAGCTTCTCGAGGCCGAGGATCTGCGCGGCGCGATCGACCTTGGCCTTGATCTCCGGCTTGGGCACGCCCTTGAGCTTCAGCGAGAAGCCCATGTTCTGCGCCACCGTCATGTGCGGGTAGAGCGCGTAGTTCTGGAACACCATGGCGATGTCGCGTTCCTTGGGCGGCAGGTCGTTGACCACGCGGTTGCCAATGCCGATCTCACCCGAGGTGATTTCCTCGAGGCCGGCGATCATGCGCAGCAGCGTGGACTTGCCACAGCCCGACGGGCCGACGAGCACGACGAACTCGCCGTCGGCGATATCGACCGAAACGCCCTTCAGCGCTTCGAAGCCGCCATAGTGCTTGCCGGCCTTGTTGATAGTTACTGGTGCCATGAAGGTTCCTCGTCCCTCGCGGGAATGCCCCGCTTGTCGGCCCGCACCTTCCGCGGGGGTGCCGCCAGCGTCAAGGCAGGATCGGCAGAGATTAGACTAAAGTCTATGGAAAGACTGATACTAAAGTCGTATGTGGAGTGCCCCGTGGCGACATTAGCGCATGGCCACCCCCACCCAGCTTCGCTACGGGCCGGCGACCCGAAGCTGCGCTACCCTCCCCACAAGGGGGAGGGAGGCGATGGAGCCGAGAGCCTACAGTCGGGTTTCCCTCCCGCTTGTGGGGAGGGATCAAGGGTGTGGGTGGCCAGACGCTCCGGCAGCTCAGCTCCACATCTCCCTCGCCCACGCCCCCATCACCCCGATCAGCTCCCGCGCGGCCGGCGTGACCCCGGCCATGATCATGAAGCCGTGGGTGGTGCCGGGCCACTCGTGGAACGTCACCGCGTTGCCGGCCTGGCTGAGACGGGCCGCATAGGCGCGGCCTTCGTCGCGCAGCGGGTCGTGGTCGGCGGTGACCAGCAGGGTGGGGCAGAGGCCGGCGAGGTCGGGGGCGAGCAGCGGCGAGGCTTCTGGATCTGTCGGGTCGGCGCCGGCGAGGTAATTGGCGATGTACCAGCGCAGCGTCGCGCGGGAGAGAAAGAAGCCGCGGGCGAAGGCGGCGGTGCTGGCAGTTTCGTGCGCCAGGTCGGTCGCCGGGTAGATCAGCATCTGGCCGGCGAGGATGATGCCGGCATTGCGGGCGCGCAGCGCCAGGGCGGCGGCGATGTTGGCGCCGGCGCTGTCGCCGGCGAGGATGACGCGGTTGCCCAAGCCCAGGCTGCCGCCTTCGGCAATGACCCAGCGCAGCGCCCGCTCGGCATCGTCGAGGCCGGCCGGGAATGGATGTTCGGGGGCCTTGCGATATTCGACCGAGAGCAGGTTGCAGCCGGCGGCCCTGGCAAGGGCGCGGGCGGCGCCGTCATGGGTGTCGAGACTGCCGACCATCCAGCCGCCGCCATGGAGGAACAGGAGGGTGCCGTCGACATCGCCGCCCCGATAGAGCCGGCAGCGGATGGCGGGATCGCCGATGGTGAAGCTGAGCGGCTGAGGCAGCTCGTCCTTATTGTCCCAGTAGGCGGCGAGGCTCAGTTCCGAGGCGGCGCGTGCCTTCACCACCCCGAGCCGGTCGTTGCTGAGCGTGCCGGCGCGTTCGGCCGCCTCGAGCATCAGGCGCAGTTCGGCCCTCAGGCGCGACCGGTCGGGGCGCCCGTCGTTGCAATCGTCCACGCCTTCCTCCCTCACTCGCCGAAGGCGGCGCCATAACAGCAGAGGGGCGAGGAAAGTCAATGGAAAGAATATTGCATGCGATATGCGTTAGTGCTACGCCTTGAACAGAGCCGATGTTGCCCGAGGAGGATTTGGGGGCATCTGCCGACAAAGGGAGAAGATCATGCAGGTTACCCGTATGCGCGGCGCGCTCGCCGTGGGCCTCGCCCTGGGCGTGGCTTTGTCGCCGCTCGCTTCGATGGCGTCGGACAACAAGATCGCCCTCGTGCCGGGCGGTCCGCACCCGTATTTCGCGCCTTGGGAGCAGGCTGCGGCGGATGCGCAGAAGGATTTCGGCATCGCCTCGGTCGAGTACAAAGTGCCGGCCGAGTGGAAGCTGGAGCTGCAGACCGAACTGTTCGAGAGCCTCGCGGCGCAGGGCTATGCCGGCATCGGTTACTTCCCGGGTGACGCGGTAGGGGTGAACTCGACGATCGCCGAGCTGAAGGGTTCCGATATCCCGGCCGTGGCGTTGGGCGGCTGCGCGCAGGACCCCACCGATACTGCGTTCTGCATGGCGACCGACGTCTACGCCTCGGCGTATCTGGGCACCAAGGCGCTGATCGAGGCGATGGGCGGCAAGGGCGCGGTGGTGCATCTGGCCGGGCTTCTTGTCGACCCCAACACCACGCTGCGCGTCCAGGCGGTGGAAAAGGCAGTGGCCGAGACCAATGGCGCGGTGACGCTGCTGCAGACGCTGGGGGATACCGACAACCAGGAGCAGGGCGACCAGAAGATCAACGCGCTGCTCGCCGCGCAGAAGGATCAGATCGGCGGCATGATTGCCACTGGCTACATTTCTTCGGTTGTCGCCGCGACGGCGCTGAAGAACCTCGGCGACAAAAAGATCAAGCTGATCGGCATCGACGACGACAAGATCGTGCTCGACGGCATCAAGGACGGCTTCGTTTCCGGCACCATGGCGCAGAACCCCTATGGCCAAGGCTATATCGGGGCCTATGCGGTCGACCTCCTCGCCGAGGGCTGCACGGTGAAGGCGGATGCGCCGTTCATCACCACGCCGCAGACGGCGAAGTTCATCGACTCGGGCACGCTGCTGATCAACGCGGCCAACCTCGAGAGCTACAAGGATGACCTCAAGAAGCTGACCGGCGAGTTGCAGGCGAGCTTCAAGGACAAGTTCCTGAGCTGCCCGTGATCTGAGACCTGACTGATAGAGACGGCCCCCTCCCGGCCTCCCCCATGAAGGGGGAGGTGAAGAAGGGCCGGTGCTTGGTCGAGATCGTGCCAAGCACTCGATGCGGCACCTCCCCCTTCATGGGGGAGGATGGGAGGGGGCCGTCTGTCAACTGTTTCGCACCAGAGACCCCGCAATGACCTCTGCGCTTGACGCCGAGCCTCGACCGAGTTCAGCCTCGACCATGGACCCGGCCCCTCGCCGTTCGCTCACCTCATTCCTGCTGCGCGGCTCGACACAGGTCGGGCTGTTCCTGATCCTCGTGGTGCTGTGGGCGGTGTTCGCCAACCTCTCGCCCGGGTTCCTGTCGAAGTTCAACCTCAACTCGCTGCTGCGCTCGGTAGCGGTCGATATCGTGGTCGGTTTCGCCCAGATGGTGGTGCTGGCGACCGGCGGGATGAACCTTTCGGTTGGGGCGATCGGGGTCTGCGCGGTGATGTTCTCGGGCTACCTGATGCAGGTGCTGGGCCTGCCGATCCCGGTGGCGATTGCCGGTACGCTGGCGCTGGGGGCGCTGCTCGGCTGGCTCAATGGCTTTGCCATCGTCAAGACCGGGGTCAACAGCTTCGTGGTGACGCTGGCGAGCGCGAGCCTCTTCTCCGGCGGCATGCTGATCCTCACCAAGGCGGTGCCGCTGAACGGCCTGCCGCCGGAATTCGGTGCGTTCGGCAAGAGCGCGGTGGGCCCGGCGATCGGCAGCCTGCCGGCGATCCCCAGCCTCGCGGTGGTGGCGCTGCTGATCGGGCTCGGGCTCTACCTGCTGTTCAAGCACTCGACGCTGGGACGACAGATCCTCGCGGTAGGCGCCAATGCGCGGGCGGCCGAGATGAGCGGCATTCCGGTCGACCGCACCATCGTCTTCGTCCATGCGCTGTCAGGCGTCCTGGCGGCTGCCGCGGCGCTGATGCTGACCGCCCGGCTGGCGGCGGCGATGCCGGCGGTGGCGGGCGACGACTGGCTGCTGCCGAGCTTCCTCGCGCCGGTGATCGGCGGCACGGCGCTATCGGGCGGCATCGTTTCGGTGGTGGGAACGGTCCTCGGGGCCCTGCTGGTTTCGACCATCCGCTCGGGCCTGCTGGTGCTGGAGATCGGCAACTTCTGGCTGCCGCTGTTCCTCGGAGCGTTCCTGCTCGCGGCGATCCTGATCGAGCGCGGGCGTGCCGCCTATGTGGCGCGCGAGCAGGCGAGGCGAGCGTGATGGGTGCGTTCTTCCGCCTGCAATGGTCGGGAATCCTCGTCGGCATCATCGTCGGCGGCATTGCCCTGGCGCTGAGCGCGCCGGCGTTCCTTTCCGAGTTCAACCTGTTCGTGCTGCTGCGTTCGATCTGCGTGTCGCTGCTGGTCGCCTATGCGCAGATGGTGATGCTCGGCGTCGGGCAGATGAACCTCTCGGTCGGGGCGCTGGGTGGTCTCGTGGCGGTGGTCACCGGCGGGCTGATGGACGCGCTTGGCATCCCGACATTGCCCGCCATCATGATTGGCGTCGCCGCGGGTGGTGCAGCCGGCTTCGTCAATGGCTGGCTGACGGTCAGGACCGGCATCAATGGGTTCATCGTGACGCTGGCGACGGCCTCGGCTTTTGCCGGCATCAACCTCGGGATCACCAAGGCTGTGCCGTTCTACAACCTGCCGGCCGATTTCGTGGCGTTCGGCAACGGACGGCTGGGGCTGTTCCCGCTGTTGCTGATCGTGCCACTGATCGTCACGGGGGTGCTGGCGCTGTTCTTTGCGCGGGCGGTGCCGGGGCGGCACATGCTGGCGGTGGGCGGCAACGCCCCGGCGGCGCAACTGAGCGGTGTCTCGGTACCCCGGGCGATCATCTCGGCGCACGTGCTGTCGGGGCTTCTGGCCGCGGTGGCGGGCATTCTCGCGGTGGCGCAGCTCGGCTCGGCGCAGCCCACCATCGGCTCGGACTGGCTGCTGATCTCGTTCGCCGCGCCGATCATCGGCGGGGCGAGTCTCGCCGGGGGGGCCATCTCGATCGTCGGCACGCTCCTCGCGGTGATGCTGATCGGGCTGATCCAGAACGCCATGGTGCTGGTCAAGGTCGACCCCTACTGGGTGCAGTTCCTGCTCGGTGCACTGATCCTCGCCGCGGTGTGGTTCAACCGCTACCGAGCCATCCGGGTGGGAGAGAGCTGATGGCGCTGACGGTCGACAAGGCGAGCAAGTCCTTCCCCGGCGTCCGGGCATTGAAGGACGCATCGCTGGAGCTCAAACCGGGCGAGGTGCATGCGTTGATGGGCGAGAACGGCGCCGGCAAGTCGACGCTGATCAAGATCATCACCGGGGTGCATCGCCCCGATGCGGGGCGGCTGCTGCTCGATGGGCAGGAGATTTCGCTCTCGAGCCCGCGCGATGCGATCCGGCTGGGCATCTCGGCGGTGCATCAGGAGCGCAACCTGATCCCGCGCTTCTCGGTGGCCGAGAATATCCTGCTGGAAAACCTGCCGCGACGGGCCGGACTGGTGGATTATGCCACGGCCAATGCCGAGGCGAAGAAGTACCTCGAGATGATCGGGCTCACCGTCGACACCCGGACCGAGGTGCGGCACCTGAGCGTGGCGCAGATGCAGATGGTGGAGATCGCCAAGGCGCTGAGCCACGAAGCCAAGGTGCTGCTGCTCGACGAACCCACCGCCTCGCTGACCGGCGAAGAGGCGGAGGCGCTGTTCGCACTGGTGAAGCGCCTGCAGGCGCAGGGCGCGGCAATCCTCTTCGTCTCGCACAAGCTCGAGGAAGTGCTGGCGATTTCGGATCGGGTGACGGTGCTGCGCGATGGCGAAACGACGCTGGTGGGCGAGCCGATGGCCAACATGACGCGCGGCCGGCTGATCGAGGCGATGATCGGACGGGCCGAGCGCAGCGCGGTGGTGCGGCCGCCCAAGCCCGCCACCGGGGCGATCAAGCTCGAGGCCCAGGCGATCGCAACGGCAGCGGGGCACCGGGACATCTCCTTCACGGTACGGCGCGGGGAAATCCTCGGACTCTACGGGCTGGTCGGCGCGGGGCGGACAGAGCTGGCGCGGGCGCTGGTGGGTAAGGACAAACTGACCGGCGGGACGCTGTCGATCGACGGCAAGCCGGCAGCGATCCGCTCCGTGGAGGAAGCGCTGAAGCGTTACCGCATCGGCTATCTCAGCGAGGACCGCAAGTATGAGGGCGTGGTGCTGCTGCACCCGATCCGCTTCAACGTGGCGATGACCATCTGGGACCGGCTGGCGAAGTTCCTCGGCTTCCAGACCGCGGCCGGGGAGCGGAAGGCGGCCGAGCCCTTTGCGCGGCAGCTCGAGATCCGCACGCCCAGCCTCGAACAGGCGGTGGGGAACCTGTCGGGCGGCAACCAGCAGAAGGTATCGCTGGCCAAATGGCTCGCGGCCAAGGTGGATCTCCTGATCATCGACGAGCCGACGGTCGGCATCGACATCAAGACCAAGGCCTATATCCACGAGCTGATCGGCAAGCTGGCCGACGATGGCCTCGCCATCCTGCTGATCTCGTCGGAACTGCCGGAAATGGTGGCTTTGGCCGACCGCATCCTGATGATGCACGAATTCCGCCTGGTCGACGGTTTCGACAATGACCGCAGTTATGAGGCGATGAGCCGCAAGGTGATGGGCGCGATCCACCGGCATGCCGATGAGGTTGTGGCGTAGGCTCTTCACCTCTCCCTTGGGGGAGAGGTCGGCCCGGAGGGCCGGGTGAGGGGGCCTGGCGACGCGCTCCGTGTTTGCGGCAAGGCCCCCTCACCCTGACCCTCTCCCCCAAGGGAGAGGGGACGCTGGGGGACGGCCGGTGGACAACAGGCTGCTTCGGATGCTGTAGAAGACCCCATGACCGACATCACCGCCCTCGACGCCGCCGATCCCTTCGCCCGCACCCGGACCCTCTTCGACCTGCCCGATGGCGTCATCTATCTCGACGGCAACTCGCTCGGGGCGCTGCCGCGCGCGGTGAAGGGGCGGATGGCCGAGGTGGTCGCCACGCAGTGGGGCGAGGGGCTGATCCGCAGCTGGAACACGCATGACTGGATCGACCTGCCGGGGCGGGTGGGGGAGCGGATCGCGCGGTTGGTCGGCGCGGCACCCGGCACGGTGATGGTGGCGGACTCCACTTCGGTCAACCTTTTCAAGGTGCTGGTGGCGGCGCTGCGGCTTTGGCCGGGCCGCACGGTGATCGTCTCGGAGCAGGGGAATTTCCCCACGGACGCCTATATCGCGGTGGGTGTCGCCGAGCTGATGGGGCAGGGGCACGAGCTGCGGCTGGTCCAAGCCGGAGAGATCGAGGCGGCGCTCGGCGATGACGTCGCGGTGCTGCTCCTGACCGAGGTGAACTACCGCACGGGGGCGCGGCTCGACATGGCAGGGCTGACCGCCGCGGCGCACGCTGCCGGCGCCCTGACGATCTGGGACCTCTGCCACTCGGCCGGAGCGTTTCCGGTCGATCTCGGTGGCGCCGATGCCGATTTCGCGGTGGGCTGCGGCTACAAATATCTCAATGGCGGGCCTGGCGCGCCGGCCTTCGTCTACGCCGCGCCGCGGCATCTGGACGGGCTGCGCCAACCGCTCAGCGGCTGGCTGGGGCACGCGGCGCCGTTCAGCTTTGCCGATGCCTATCGCCCGGCAGCGGGCATCGGGGCGATGCGGGTGGGGACGCCGCCGGTGCTGTCGATGTCGGCCTTGGACGCGGCGCTCGAGGTGTTCGACGGAGTCGATCTCGCTGCGCTGAGGGCGAAGGCGGACCAGCTGTTCGAGCTGTTCACCGGCGAGGTGGCGCGCTTGGCGCCGGAGCTGAGCCTCGCGACCCCCACCGATGCGGCGCGGCGCGGCACCCAGGTGTCGCTGCGGCACCCGCAGGCCTATGCGGTGATGCAGGCGCTGATCGAACGCGGCGTGATCGGGGATTTTCGCGAGCCCGACATCCTGCGCTTCGGCCTGACGCCGCTCTACCTGAGCTATGCCGAGGTGAAACGGGCTGCCGAAATCCTCGGCGAGGTGATGCGGACCGGAGCGTGGGACCAGCCGCGCTACAAGCTGCGCGCCAAGGTGGTTTGAGCGCTTGCCGACAAAGACGGCCCCCTCCCATACTCCCCCATGAAGGGGGAGGTGCCCCGCCGGTGGGTTTGGCACAATCGAAGACAAAGCCTCACTCTTCACCTCCCCCTTTATGGGGGAGGCCGGGAGGGGGCCGTCTCCATCAGTCAGCCCAGGCGCCGTCCTCAGAACAGCTCGGCTTCGCCATGCACGCCAAAACTCGCGCTGCCCGACAAGGCGGGGACGCGTAACTCGTCGAGCACCAGGCTCGACCAGATCTCGTCGTAAACGGCCGGGGGGCGTCGGGTGGCAGGAGGGCGAACTGGCGGACGGCGAGCGCCATGTTCTGGCAGCGTTGCTCGATCCGGTCCTGGCCCTGCAGGGCGTTGACGATGATGCGGGCGGCCTGGCGACGGGCCTCGTCGGCAGCGAGGGAGGTGTCGGCGAGCAGTTCGAGGGCCTGCGTCACGCCTTCGACCATGCCGGCGGTCTGGCGCGCCGTTTCATCGAGCTCGCGGGCGAGCCTTTGCAGAGACATGTAGACGAAACCCCCGTAATGCCGTCGCACACTAGCGCGGAATCCTGAATGGCTCCTTGCGAACGGAGGGCCGTCAGCCGGACCCGAGGCTCTTGGTTAGCGCTTCACTAAGGAATTGCCGGTAACGATGACATGGAAGCCTATCGGGTCCAACGGTTACCATGGTCATGTCGAGTTCACTGCCGCCCGAGTTCGATCGTGGTGTGGTGACGACCGTTCACCAGGGTGATTGCCTGGTGTCGAACGAAGTGGACCTGACTTTTTCGACCGTGCTCGGCAGCTGCATCTCGGCCTGCATACGAGACCGGGTCGCCAATGTCGGCGGCATGAACCACTTCCTGTTGGCCGAGCAGTCGGCCTCGGCGGCAGATCGCTACGGCGCCTCGGCGCGCTACGGGGCGTTCGCCATGGAACAATTGATCAACAAGGTGCTGAGCCGCGGCACCGGCCGCAAGGCCAACCTCGAGATCAAGGTGTTCGGCGGCGGCAAGATCAACGGCGCGCTCGACGATATCGGACTCAAGAACATCGAGTTCGTACGCGAGTTCCTCGCCGACGAGGGCTACCAGATGAGCAAGGAAGATCTCGGCGGCACCTATGCCCGCCGGGTGATGTTCAAGCCCTATTCCGGCCGGGCCTTCGTCAAGCGGCTCGACAATGCCGCCAACGCCTCGATCGCGAGAGAGGAACTGGCCGTGGCGGCGAGCCGCCGCAGCGTGCTGAGCAAGCCGGTGGTCGACGACGTCGAACTGTTCTGAGACTCGCCGGTTTCACCGGAGTTTCCACGCCGCCTCCCTCCCCCTTGAGGGGAGGGATTGAGGGAGGCGGTGGTGCAGTCAGCACCGAGCGTCCCTCACCACCCCCACCCCTCCCCTCAAGGGGGAGGGGAGCCGAAGGCCCGTGCCCAGCGCGCATCATTACCAAGTCGTTACGCCCGACAGCCCAAGTATAGATTTGATTAACCATTCCCACGCTAGGGTCGTCCGTGAAGGCCTGGGGAGGCCTGACGGGGCTCGGTGATTCGTGCGGCGCTTGCGCATGGCGCTCATCGCTAATCTATGCTGGCTTGCCGCGCTGCTGCTTGCGGGTGGTGGTGTGCTGCTGCTCGGGGTGGGACTGTGGAGCGCGCTGGTGGCGCTGCTCGCCGCAGTCGCCGCGGCGACTGGGTCGATCATGGTTGCACGGCGCGCCGACCGGGCCTTCTCGAGCCGGCTGAGCACGATCGCCGAGGCGGTGGGCGTGCGGGCCGGTGAGGCCAGCAGTCTCGAAGCCATTGTGCAGAGCCTCTGCAGCCGGCTCGACCGGGCCTACAATTTCAAGGCGGCATTCGGCAGCCTCAGGCAGCCGGCCGCGCTGGTCGATGGCGATGGCGAGATCCTCGGGGTCAGCAACGGTCTCGTGCTGGCCGAGCCGAAGGCCGAGGAAGGTGGGCTGATTTCCGACGTGCTGGGCGGCAGGGTGCTGCTCGACGACATGGCCGAGGAGAGCATCGTTACCGTCGGCGACCGCCGCTATGTGGCTGAACGGCGCGAGCTGGGCGGCGGGCGTTCGATCATCGAGTTCACCCCGGCGGGCTATCACATCGCCGACGACGATCTCGACGCCTTCGTCACCGCGCTCGCCAACGGCCGCACCGGCTTCCGCTTCGACGACTGGGGCATGCAGCATTCGCCGGCGCTGAAGGCGCTGGGCGGTGCGCTCGAGCAGTTCGACAGATCGGTGAAGGCAATCGGCCAGCTGTTGCGCGGCGAACCGGTGGACGCACTGCTGCTGATGGGCGCCGGGGCGCTGGCGCCCGAACTGAGGCAGTTCGAACAGGATCTCAAAGCCATCCTGATCGAACGCGAGGAAGCGCTCATGGCGCGGGCGCATCTCGAAGCCAAGATGGAGGCGATCCTCCGCGCCATCGACCGCTACCGGGCGAGTGTCACCAGCCTTGCCGAACTCGCAGACCAGAGCCGGGCCGGACTCACGGTTGCCTCGAGCGCTATCGAGAAAGGTCGCGCCAAGGCGCAGGCGGTGCGGATCCTGGAGCGGCAGGCGGTGGCGCTGGCGGCCGACGCGGCGCTCGCGGTGCAGCGCACCAGCGCTTCGGTCGGCGGAGTGCAAAGCACCGCGGCGGAGATCGACCGCATGGTGTCGAGCATCGAGGATGTGAGCTTCCGCACGAACCTGTTGGCGCTCAACGCCGCGGTGGAGGCGGCGCGCGCCGGCGAGAAGGGCGCCGGCTTCGCGGTGGTGGCGGCCGAAGTGCGCACCCTGGCGCAGGCGACGCAGAAGGCGGCACGCGAGATCAAGGCGCTGGTCGGCACCTCGCGACGCGAGGCCAGCGCTTCGATCGAGGAAGCGGCATCGCTCAAAAAGATTCTCTCCGGCCTCGGCGGACATTTAGAGAATCTAAGCAATGAGACGGACATGATCGCCGGTGCACTGGATGAGGGCAGCGGCGCCATCGCCCGGCTGGACGGCAGCGTGGCTGCCGTCGGTTCGGAAGCGGCGAAAGCCCTGCAACTGCCGGCGCGCAAGCGGGCCTAGAAGGGGCCCAGCAGGGGGCGATATGGATCAGGGCGAATTTGCCCTCAGTGACCGCGAGTTCAATCGGGTCAAGGCGCGCGTCTATCAACAGGCCGGAATTTCGTTGTCGGAGGCCAAGCGCACCCTGGTGGTGTCGCGGTTGGGCAAGCTCGTTCGCGCGCTGCGGCTGAGCTCGTTCGACGCCTATCTCGATTATCTTGAGCGCCAGGGCACGCCGGTCGATGCGCAGGACTTCATCAACGCGCTGACCACCAACCTTACCCGGTTCTGGCGCGAGGACCACCACTTCGAGCATCTCGAGAACTATGTGCGTCAGCTGATGGCGCAGCGGCCGCGGATGGGGGCGAATGGGCGGCCGAAGTTGCGCATCTGGTCCGCCGGCTGCTCGACAGGGCAGGAGCCCTATACCATCGCGCTGAGCCTGCTCTCGGCCTTCCCGGAACTGAAGCGCTGGGATTTCCGTATCCTGGCCACCGATATCGACACCAGCGTGGTGGCCAAGGCGGCAGGCGGCGTCTATCCCGAGGTCGAGCTCAACGGGCTGTCGCGCCAGCGGGCGTCGCTGTTCGAGCGCGCCGGGGCGGGGCAGGTGCAGATCCCGATGGCGGCGCGCGAACTCGTCGCCTTCAAGCCGCTCAATCTGATGAACAACCCCTGGCCGATGAAGGGGCCGTTCGACGCGGTGTTCTGCCGCAACGTCGCCATCTACTTCGACAAGCAGACGCAAGGCGAGCTGTTCGCGCGGCTGGGGGCGATCCTCGTGCCGGATGGCTTCCTCTATATCGGGCACTCGGAAAATCTCGGCGCCGGGGGCGCCAGCTTCCGGCTGGTCGGCAAGACCATCTATCAGGCGCGCGCACAGCACAAAACAAGGGACGCAGCATGAGCATCAAGGTGCTGGTCGTCGATGATTCCGCACTCATTCGCGAGGTGCTGAGCCGCACGCTGGGCAAGGACGGCGACATCATCGTCGTCGGCACCGCCGAGGATCCGATCGAAGCGCGCTCCAAGGTCAAGGAGCTCAATCCCGATGTGCTGACCCTCGATATCGAGATGCCCAACATGAACGGGCTGCAGTTTCTCGACAAGCTGATGCGGCTCCATCCGCTGCCGGTGGTGATGGTCTCGACGCTGACCACCAAGGGCGCGAGCGAGACGCTGCTGGCGCTGGAACTGGGCGCCGTGGATTTCGTCGCCAAGCCCAACGCGACGCTGTCGGGCGGGCTCGAGGCGTTCGGCGAAAACCTGCGGCAGAAGGTGCGGGCGGCGGCCAACTCCGACGTGAAAGGGCGCGCCATGAAGGCGCCGACGGCCAATGTGCCGGTGCGCACCGCGGCGGCGCCGAGCGGCGCGCTGATCGCCATCGGCGCTTCGACGGGGGGAGTCGAGGCGATCCGCGTGGTGCTGAGCCAGATGCCGCCCGACTGTCCGCCGATCGTCGTCGCGCAGCACATGCCGGCGGGCTTCACCGGTCGCTTTGCCGGTCGGCTCGACGAGCTGACCGAGCTCACTGTGGTGGAGGCCGAGGATCGCATGCCGCTGCTCGCCGGCCACGCCTATGTGGCGCGCGGCGATTTCCATCTGCGCGTCGAGCGCAGTTCCGGTCAGCTCAAATGCCGGGTGACGCAGGACGAGCTGACGTCCGGGCACCGGCCGAGCGTCGACGTGCTGTTCGAGTCGGTGGCCAAGACCGTGGGGTCGATGGCGGTCGGGGCCATCCTTACCGGCATGGGCCGCGACGGGGCGCGCGGACTGAAGCTGATGCGGGAGGCAGGCGCCTACACCGTGGGCCAGAGCCAAGCCTCGGCGCTGGTCTACGGCATGCCGCGGGTGGCGTTCGAAGAGGGCGCGGTGATCGAGCAGGCGCCGGTCGAAGCCATCGCGGCGCGGCTGGCGGCGGCGCTCACCCGGCTCAAATCCGCAGCATAACGCGGGAGCGGATTGAAGGTTTGGTAACGGAATGTCCCTAGGGTTTTTCGATACGCGACCCGGGCGTATTTCGGGCAGCTAGAAGGCGCAGCGTAACGATGCCGAAGGCAAGTGCAGTCAGTGTGATGATTGTCGATGACCAGCAGTCGATGCGGGGCATCTGCAAATACATCCTTACCCAGCTGGGATTCACCAACATCGTCGAAGCCAAGTCGGGACGCGATGCGCTCGGCAAGCTCGAAAAGAGCAGTGTCGACCTGATCATCTCCGACTGGAACATGGACGATATCGACGGGCTGACGCTGCTGCGCGTCATCCGCAAGCACCCCAAGACGCAGGCCATGCCGTTCATCATGGCCACCGGCCGCTCCGACAAGGAGCAGGTGAAGGAAGCGATCTCCTCGGGCGTCAACAACTACATCATCAAGCCGTTCGACGCCTCGACCATGAAGAAGCGGATCGAGGCGGTGATCGGGGTGTTGTCCTAAGCCCGTCTTTGCCGGTCTTCTGCGCCAGGCCGCCTTCGGGCGGCCTTGTCATTTTGCCGCGAGTGGCCGTTCCGACGGGCAGTCCTTCGCCGGGCAAGGACCTGTCGCAGCGCTGGTACGCCGGGCGGCCGGCTGCTGACGGTCGGCCGAAAATACTGGCCGAACTAAGCATCAGCCCGTAATCCTAAATTAAGGCGACGTCCCTAGTCTTCCTGCCGTTGTACACGGGCCTCGGGGGATGAGGTTGGCGTGAACAGCGGAAGCAGGATGCTTCCGTCTCGCTGCGGCAGAATTGCTGCTCCCCCATGACGAGGTCGATTGTCGAGGGGGAAAGTTGGGCATGGGTTGGCTTCCGAAATTCAGGATTGCGCAGAAACTGCCATTGGCGATGGTGGGCTCGGCGCTGGTGGTCAGCCTGGGCGTAGGCCTCGGAAGCTATTTCGTCGGTTCGGCGATCGTTGCCGAGATGAGCGCCAGGCAGATGCAGACCGTCGCATCCGCCCATGCCGACAAGTTCACCACCTATCTCAAGACCATCGAAGCCGACCTGGTGAACAGCGCGGCCACCGACAGCGCGGTGAATGCGGCGCGGGATTTCGCCATTGCGTGGCGGAACTTCGCCAAGGCGACGCCGCCGGCTGACCCGGTGGTGGTGCTGCGCGAGGCGTTCATCACCAACAACCCGCACCCGGCCGGCGAGCGGCAGTTGCTCGACATCAACGACCGGGGTCGTACCAACTACGACACCACGCATGACAAGGTGCAGGCGACGTTCCGGCGGCAACTGGAGATGCGCGGCTACCGCGACCTCTACATCCTCGATCCGGCCGGCAACCTGGTCTATTCGGTGATGAAGAACGACGATTTCGCCGCCAACTTCGCCGAAGGCAGCGATCTCGCCGACAGCGGGCTGGGCCGGGTGTTCCGCAAGGCGGTGGCGCTGACCGAGCGCGGACAAGTGGCCTATGAGGATGCCGCGGTCTACACCATTGCCGGCGCGCCGGCGAGCTTCATCGCCACTCCGATGCTCGATGTGCGCGGCAAGCTGATGGGGGTGATGGCGATCCAGATGCCGGTCGCCCCGATCAACCAGATGCTGCAGGACAACAGCCAGCTCGGCCAGACCGGCGAGAGCTTCTATGTCGGGGCGGACAAGCTGCTGCGCTCGGATTCGGTCTTCTCGGATGGCGACGATACGCTGACCACCGCCTACGACAACCCGGTGGTCGACGCGGCGCTGGCCCGAAACACCGGCACAGGCGTCACCACGGATTATCGCGGCCTTCGGATGATCGCCAACGCGATGCCGGTGACGTTCAACGGGACGACCTGGGCCATGGTCACCACGATGAGCGAGGACGAAGCGTTCGCCCCGGTGGCGCAGTTGCGCAATACCATGCTGCTGATCGGCATCGGGCTGCTGGCGCTGGCGGCCGTCGCGGGCCTGCTGTTCTCGCGCAGCATCTCGCGGCCGATTGGCCGGTTGACCGAGACGATGGCGGCGCTGGCGGAGGGAAAACTCGACACCGAGGTGCAGGGCGCCGGCCGCAAGGACGAGATCGGCGACATGGCCAAGGCCGTGCAGGTGTTCAAGGAGAACGCCCTCAAGGTCAACGAGATGACTGAAGACGAGCGGCTGGCTGCGACGCAGCGCCGGGTCGAGCGCACCGAGATGATGCAGGAGCTGCAGCAGGCGTTCGGCGCGGTTGTCGATGCGGCGATTGCGGGCGACTTCTCGCGGCGCGTCGGCGCGCAGTTTCCGGATCCGGAGCTGAACGCGCTGGCCCGCGGGGTCAACCAACTGGTCGAAACCGTGGATCGCGGATTGGGCGAAACCGGCGCCGTGCTGTCCGCGCTGGCGCAGACCGATCTGACGCAGCGCGTCGGCGGCCAGTATGGCGGTGCGTTCGCACGGCTCAAGGACGACACCAATGCGGTGGCCGAGCGGTTGGTCGAGATCGTCGGACAGCTCAAGGGCACTTCGCGGTCGCTGAAGACGGCGACGGGCGAGATTCTGTCGGGCGCCAACGATCTCAGCGAACGCACTACCAAGCAGGCGGCGACGATCGAGGAGACTTCGGCGGCGATGGAGCAATTGTCCGGCACGGTACTGGCCAATGCCGAGCGCGCCAAGGATGCCTCGAACGTCGCGGCGACGGTGACCCGCACCGCCGAGGAAGGCGGGCAGGTGATGCAGCAGGCGACCGCAGCGATGGAGCGGATCACCCACTCGTCGGGCAAGATCTCCAACATCATCGGGATGATCGACGACATTGCGTTCCAGACCAACCTCCTGGCGCTGAACGCGTCGGTGGAAGCGGCCCGCGCCGGCGATGCCGGGAAGGGCTTTGCGGTCGTGGCGGTGGAAGTGCGGCGACTGGCGCAGTCGGCGGCCGGGGCCTCCAGCGAGGTGAAGGCGCTGATCGAGCAATCGGGCAGCGAGGTGAAGGGCGGCTCGAAGCTGGTGGCGGAAGCCGCAGCCAAGCTCGAGGCCATGCTGGTGGCGGCGCGCTCGTCGAACGAGCTGATGGATTCGATCGCCCGGGCCAGCCAGGAACAGGCGTCGGCGATCGAGGAGGTGAACGCCGCGGTGCGCACCATGGACGAGATGACCCAGCACAACGCGGCGCTGGTGGAACAGACCAATGCAGCGATCGAGCAGACCGAGGCGCAGGCCACCGAGCTCGACCATATCGTCGAGGTGTTCCGCACCGAGGCGGCGGCGCCGCCGCTGCGGGCCACCGAGGCGCCGACGAAGAGCGTGCGCGCCCTGCAGGAGCAGGTGCGCAACGCCGCCAGGTCGTATCTCAGCCAGGGCAGCGCGGCGATCGACAAGGATTGGGCCGAGTTCTAGAGCGGCCTGCCTGGCGAGCAGGAGAGGCCGCCGTCGGCTGCCTCTCCTGCTCGACTGTCGGCTACGCCACGACTTGACGCGATGTTAACGCCGTCATGATCAGGTCGTGGATGGACGCAGAACGCATTTCAGCCTGTCGACACTCCAGAAGGATAACGACCTCTCCATGCCGGCCAAATCTACTCCCAGGCTTCCGACGCTCAGGCTTCGGGGCAAAATCGTCCTTGCCGCGGCAGCGGTCTTCACCGCGGCGATCGCCGGCGCCTTGTTCTATGTCGTCAACTCGGCCAGCGAGCGCGCCGTAGCCACTGCCGACGAGCTGCTGAGCAGCCTCGCCCAGACCGAGGCAGCGCGGATCGAAGTGGTGCTCAAGGAGCACTCGGCGGTCGCCGACTCGATTGCCCAGACGATGACCTCGGTGATGTCGGCGCCGGGGGTCACGGCGGCCACCTACAAGGACATGTTCGAACGCCAGATCGGTATCGTGCCCAACGCCGTCGGCATCTGGTCGCTGCTCACCGCCGACGCACCGACGGCGAGCAATCCGGAGCTGATGGCATCGCAGTTCGCGCTGCCGGCCAACTTCTTCGGCCCGAGCATCACTCGCGACGTGAAGACCGGCGCGATCAGCTGGGGAGCGCTCGACCTGTCGATGGAGAGCGGCTTCCAGAACTGGTTCCTCGATCCGCTCGCCAAGGGCTCGCCGTCTCTGGTCGGCCCCTACCTCTATGACAAGATGCTCTACACCTCGAGCACCTCGGTGGTTCGCGACCAGGCGGGCAAGGCGGTGGGCCTGGTCGGTGTCGACTACAATGGCGGCGTGTTCGCGCAGCTGATCGGCCAGGATCGTCCGCTCGGGACCGGCTGGGTCGGGATCATCAATGCCGAAGGCAACTGGGTGGTGCCGCCGGATCCGGCGCTGATCGGCCAGCCTGCCAATGACGCCGCCGGGCTCGCCGCGGTGGGCGGCGCCAAGGCCGGCGACTACCACGCCAGCGTGCCGGTCGAAGGCCAGCAGTGGCGGCTCACCGCCACCAACCTGCCCTTGCCGCAGTTCGGCATCGAGTGGACGGTGATGGTCGCGGTGCCTGAGGCGACGTTGCTCGCTGCCGCCGTCAACGAGCGCAACACGCTGATCGCCGGTGGGTTGGTGGTCTTTGCGCTGGGCCTCGTGGCCTTCTTCCTGCTCGGCAGTTCGATCGCCAAGCCGGTGAGCCGGATGACCGGCGTGATGCGCAAGCTCGTCGATGGCGACTACCAGGTCGAGGTGCCCTATCACGCCCGCCGCGACGAGATCGGCGACATGGCCAAGGCAGTGGAGGTGTTCCGCGATAACGGCCTCAAGGTTGCCGAAATGACCGAAGCGGAAGCGGCGCGGATCATCCGCGACCAGGAGGCCCGCACAGCGATGATGGCCGAGCTGCAGAAGGCATTCGGCCAGGTGGTCGATGCGGCGGTTGCCGGCGACTTCTCCCGCCGGGTGGAGACCGAGTTCCCCGATGCCGAGCTCAATGCCATTGCCGGTTCGATCAACAACCTGGTGGCGACCGTCGACCGCGGGCTGGGCGAAACCGGCGAAGTGCTGGCGGCGCTGGCCGATACCAACCTCACCAAGCGCATGGAAGGCGAGTATGAAGGCGCCTTCGCCCGGCTGCGCGACGACACCAATGCAGTGGGCGACAAGCTGAGCCATATCGTTGGCCAGCTCAAGGCGACCTCGCGCTCGTTGAAGACGGCGACAGGCGAGATCCTGTCGGGCGCCAACGACCTTTCCGAGCGCACCACCAAGCAGGCGGCGACCATCGAGGAGACCTCGGCGGCGATGGAGCAGCTGGCGGTGACCGTGCTGCAGAATGCCGAACGGGCGCGCGAGGCCAGCGAAGTCGCCAGCACCGTCACCCGCACCGCCGAAGAGGGCGGCCAGGTGATGGGCGAGGCCAATGCGGCGATGGAGCGGATCACCCAGTCCTCGGCCAAGATCTCCAACATCATCGGGCTGATCGACGATATCGCCTTCCAGACCAACCTCCTCGCGCTCAACGCCTCGGTGGAAGCTGCACGCGCCGGCGACGCCGGCAAGGGCTTTGCGGTGGTCGCGGTGGAAGTGCGGCGGCTGGCGCAGTCGGCGGCGAGTGCGTCGAGCGAAGTGAAAGCGCTGATCGAGCAATCGGGCACCGAGGTGAAGACGGGCTCGAAGCTGGTGGCGGACGCGGCGGGGCGGCTGGCCGCCATGCTGGAAGCGGCGCGTTCGAGCAACCTGCTGATGGACGGCATCGCGCGCGACAGCCGCGAGCAGGCCTCGGGGATCGAAGAGGTCAACACCGCGGTGCGTCAGCTCGACGAGATGACCCAGCACAACGCGGCGCTGGTCGAACAGACCAACGCTGCGATCGAGCAGACCGACGGACAGGTGAACGAACTCGACCGGATCGTCGATATCTTCACCATCTCGGGCGGCGCGCCGACCCGGGCCGTCGAGGTCACGCCGCCGCCGGCTCGTGGCATCAGGGGGTTGCAGGAGCGCGTGAAGCAGGCCGCCAGCTCCTATCTGAGCCAGGGCAACGCGGCGATCGACAGGGACTGGGCGGAGTTCTGATCCGCCCAATTCCACCCGACCGATGCTGAGCGGCTCACATTGTGAGCCGCCAGCGGTAACCCTGACACTCGGTGTCAGGCGACCCATGCGACACCCTCTGCCGCGTTACAACGGAGAGGGTTTCTTGATGACCCAGACACTCGAGCTCGTCACCTTCCGCCTCGCCCGCGGCAGCGGGCAGCAATTCATCGACGCCAATGCGGCGATCAACGACTGGCTGCAGCGACAGCCGGGATTTGTGTCGCGTCACCTCGCCGAACGCGATGACGGCAGCTTCGTCGACATCGTGTTCTGGCAGACGCATGAAGCGGCACTGGCGGCGAGCGGGAAAATGATGGAAGAGATGGCCCAGAGCGAGGCCATGACCATGATCGATCCAATGGGCCTCGAGATGAGCCATGGCACAATCCGACTCTCGGTCGACTGAAATGGTCGCCGACCTCCTGCAAATCGTCCGCTCCTTTCCGCAGCCGGTCGCGGAGCTGGCGCAGAAGCTGGCCCTGACCCTGCTGTCGGTGCGGCCGGACCTCGACGCCAAGGCGCGGCTGGGCTGGGGCTCGGTGAACTATCGCCATCCCAGCGCGGGGTTCGTCTGCGCCATCTTTCCGATGGAGGACCACGTGTCGCTGGTGTTCGAGCAGGGGCGGCTGTTGAGCTCGCCTTTGCTCGAGGGTGACGGCAAGCAGGTGCGCTTCATCCGCTTCGAGCCGGGCACCGAGATTCCCGAGGACGAGATCGCCATCCTCCTCGCCGAGGCCATTGCGCTCAAGGCGTGAGCCGTGCAGAAAACCCGGGACGATTGGCTCGGAGATTTCCATGGCGCGTATCGGGCTCGTGGCGCACGACGACAAGAAGGATGAACTGGTCGCCTGGGCCAGGCTCAACCGCGACAAGCTCGCCGGGCACGAGCTGTGGGGCACCGGCACCAGCGGCGGGCGGGTCACCGAGGGCACCGGTTTGCCGGTGACGCGCCTGCTCAGCGGGCCGCTGGGCGGCGACGCGCAACTGGGCGCGATGATCGCCGAGGGGCGGCTCGATGCGCTGATCTTCTTTCAGGATCCGCTCACCGCCATGCCGCACGACGTCGACATCAAGTCGCTGACGCGGCTCGCAACGCTCTACAACATCCTGTTGGCGCCGAACCACAGAACCGCCGATGCGGTGCTTGCAGCGCTTTGACCATCTGGTCAAAGTCTCCACAACCCTTTAAGAGCCGCCCCCAATCGAAACGCGGTGCTTGGTTGACCGGTGTTTGTGCATATGCGCAGATGACCGCAAAACCGGCACAAGCCGCGAAGAAGAACGATTTCATCAGGACGGGGGCGGGGTGTCCTTCGACGCAGTCATCGACGTCAAGAACGTCAGCAAGCGCTTTGGCGGCTTGCGCGCAGTCAACGATTGTTCGCTCCGGGTCGAGCGCGGCTCGATCACCGGGCTGATCGGGCCGAACGGCGCCGGTAAATCGACGCTGTTCAACCTGGTCGCCGGCAATATCGTGCCCGATAGCGGACAGATTATCTTTGATGGCCAGGACGTTACCGGGCTGAAACCGCATCAGCTGTTTCATCGGGGCATGCTGCGCACCTTCCAGATCGCGCATGAATTCTCCAACATGACGGCGCTGGAGAACCTGATGGTGGTTCCCTCCGGACAGCCGGGCGAGAGCCTGATCCGTACCTGGCTGACGCCCGGCGTGGTCAAGGACGCCGAGCGCCATGTGCGCCAGAAGGCGCTCGACGTCATCGATTTCCTCAAGCTCGGAC
Source organism: Devosia sp. A16 (assembly GCF_001402915.1). Taxonomy (GTDB): domain Bacteria; phylum Pseudomonadota; class Alphaproteobacteria; order Rhizobiales; family Devosiaceae; genus Devosia_A. The sequence goes on along the minus strand of NZ_CP012945.1, from coordinate 1,671,354 downwards.
ACGTCAAGCACGAGCTCGCCGGGAACCTCTCGGGCGGGCAGAAGAAGCTGCTGGAGCTCGGCCGCACCATGATGGTCGACGCCAAGGTGGTGCTGCTCGACGAAGTGGCGGCCGGCGTCAACCGCACGCTGCTGCAGGACCTGGCCGCCAATATCGAGCGGATGAACCAGGAGCTGGGCTACACCTTTTTCGTCATCGAACACGACATGGACCTGATCGGGCGACTGTGCGATCCGGTAATCGTGATGGCGCAGGGCGAGAAGATCGCCGAGGGGCCGATGGAGGAGATCCGCGCCAATCCCGAGATCATCGAGGCCTATTTCGGCTCTCCGGTGGAGGCTGCGTAATGGCGCTGCTCGACATCAAGGACGTCGTCGGCGGGTACGGCGGCGCGCCGATCCTCAACGGCGTCAATCTCTCGATCGAACAGTCCGATATCGGGGTGATCGTCGGCCCCAACGGGGCGGGCAAATCGACGACGCTGAAGGCGATCTTCGGGCTGCTGAAAGTCACCGAGGGCTCGATCAGCTTTGCCGGCGACGAGATTCAGAACTCGCTGCCCGATCGGCTGGTGCCCAGGGGGCTGAGCTTCGTGCCGCAGGAAAAGAACGTCTTCACCTCGATGAGCGTCGAGGAAAACCTCGAAATGGGGGCGTTCACCCGCAGCGACGATTTCAGGCCGACGATGGAGTGGGTCTACGAGATGTTCCCAGTGCTGCGCGAAAAGCGCCGGCAACCGGCGGGGGAGCTGTCGGGCGGGCAGCGGCAGATGGTGGCGATGGGCCGGGCGCTGATGAGCCAGCCCAAGCTGCTGTTGCTCGACGAACCGTCGGCGGGGCTCTCGCCGCGCTACGTGATCGAAATCTTCGAGCAGATCGTCAAGGTCAACAAGGCTGGCGTCGCAATCCTGATGGTGGAGCAGAACGCCCGGCAGGCCCTCGCCTTCGCCTCACGCGGGTTCGTCCTCGCTACCGGCAGGAACCGTTTCACCGGCACGGGCCAGGAGCTCATTGCCGATCCCGAAGTCGCCAAGAGCTTCTTGGGAGGCTGACGGCATGAACGAACTGATCTTCTTTTTCAACAATGTGGTCGTCGCCGGCGTGGTGCTGGGCTCGATCTATGCGGTCGGCGCCATCGGCGTGACGCTGATCTTCGGCATCCTCAGGTTCGCGCATTTCGCCCATGGCGACATGATGACGATGGGGGCGTTCATCGCCTTTCTCCTCGCCATGGCGGCGACGGCGCTCGGCATCACCACGCCGATCGTGCCGACCGGCTTTTTGGTGCTGCCGGTGGCGATGATCCTTGCGGCGGTCATCGCGCTGGGGCTCGACAAGGGCTTTTATGCGCCGCTGAGGAAACGCGGGGCGCGGCCGGTGACCATGCTGATCGCCTCGATCGGGGTGACGCTGATCATCCAGGGGGCGATCCGGCTGTTCTTCGGCTCGGGCACCTATTCGTTCTTCGAGACCGAACAGAAGCAGCTGGTCCGCATTCCGGTGCCGCTCGAAGGGGTGACGCGCACCATCAACTTCACTCAGCCGCAACTGCTGATGGTGCTCTGCACCGCGGTGGCGGTGCTGGCGCTGCATTTCTTCCTCACCCGCTCGCGGCTGGGCAAGGCGATGCGGGCCATGGCCGACAATGCCGACCTGGCGCAGGTCTCGGGCATCAACACCAAGCTGGTGGTGCGGGTGACCTGGATCATTGCCGGCTCGCTCGCGGCGATGGCCGGCACCATGCTGGCGCTCGACGTCAACCTGAAGCCGGACCTGGCGTTCAACATCGTGCTGCCGATCTTCGCGGCGGCGATCGTGGGCGGGCTGGGACAATCCTACGGCGCCATCGCCGGCGGCTTCCTGATCGGTTTTGCCGAGACGCTGGCGATCTTCAACTGGTCGGTGCTGCTGAGGCCGTTGGCCGGTGCGTTGCCGTTCGAACTGCCGGGGACGCTGGCAATCGTGCCCACCGAATACAAGCTGACCGTGGCGTTCGTCATCCTCGTGGTGGTGCTGCTGTGGCGTCCTACCGGTATCTTCAAGGGAGCCTCGACATGATCGCGCGTCGCTCCCTGGTGATGTTCGCCGGCCTGTTCGTGCTGTTCACGATCATCGGGCTGTTACTGGGCGCCGCCAATATCTCGCTGCTCCTGGTCCAGAGCTTTGCCTATGCGCTGATCGCGCTCGGCCTCAACATCCAGTGGGGCTATGGCGGGCTGTTCAATTTCGGCATCATGGGCATGCTGATGCTGGGCGGCGCGGCGGTCACCTTCATCTCGTATCCGATCAATGCGCAGTTCTGGGGCTCAGAAGGGCCACTGATGCTGGGCAAGGCGCTGATGGCGTTCCTCGCCGGGTTCCTGCTGGTCTGGGCAGCGCGCCGTGCCGACCGCATCGGCATCAGGGGAGGCTGGAAGACCTTCGTCACCATTATCGCCTGGGTCGTCGCCTATATCGTCTATCGCAGCCAGATCGACCCGGCCGCGGCCTATATCGAGACGGCCGGCGGCGGCTGGATCGGCGGCCTGGGGCTGCACCCGGTGCTCGGCTGGCTGTTCGGCGGCGTGCTGGCGGCCGGCGTCGCCTATGTGGTGGGCAAGATCTGTCTGGGGCTGAGGACCGACTACCTCGCCATCGCCACCATCGGCATCTCGGAGATCATCCGGGCGCTGCTCAAGAACATGGACTGGCTGACGCGCGGAACGTTGACCGTCTCACCGATCCCGTGGCCGACGCCGATCCCGCAGGATCTGCAGGGGCAGGGGGTGTCGATTGCCGACTCGTTCGTCTATGCGCGGCTGGGGTTTCTCGGACTGGTCATCGTCATCCTCGCCGTGGCGTTCCTCCTGGTGCAGCGCGCCTATGGCGGCCCGTGGGGCCGGATGATGCGCGCCATTCGCGACAACCACATCGCCGCCGGTTCGATGGGCAAGAACGTCACGCGCCGGCAGCTCGAGATCTTCGTGCTCGGCTCGGTGCTGATGGGGATCGGCGGCGCCATGCTGGTGAGCTTCCAGCAGATCTACGATCCGGGCGCCTATCAGCCGATCAACCACACCTTCCTGATCTGGGTGATGGTGATCGTCGGCGGGGCGGGCAACAACTGGGGTGCGGTGTTCGGCGCGCTGCTGATCTACATCACCTGGATGATTTCCGACCCGCTGTCGCAGTGGCTGTTCAACAACATCTCGAACTGGTCGACCGACATGGGCTGGGGAGCCATCCCCGAAATCCAGTCGCGCGCCAGCCAGATGCGGGTGTTCGTGCTCGGCGTGGTGATCACCATCGCGCTCCGTTACGCGCCGCGGGGGCTGATCCCGGAAGTGGTGAAGCGCGAAGCGTAGTCCAGAACTGGACGTCCTCTTGTATGAAGTCTGGATTTGGACTATGTCTAAATCCAGACAAGGAGCGCGTCATGCAATTCGGTTTCCGTGAAAAGCCTCACAGGGAGTTCGCTCCGGCCGGCGGCGCTGACGACATCGTCGATTTCAGCCGCTTCTCGGGGCCCAACCGGCGCCGGTTGAGCGGGCCGGCGCTGCGCACGTTTCTCAACATTGCCGAGCTTTGGGGCCTCAATGAGGAGCAGCGCCGGCTGGTGCTGGGCTATCCGCAGCGCTCGACCTACCACCATTGGGCGAAGCTGGCGCGCGAGCAGCAGCCGTTCACCCTCGATCTCGATGCGCTGCTGCGCATTTCGGCGGTGTTCGGCATCCACCAGGCGCTCGGCGTCCTGTTCGCCGACCCGGCGGAGGGGGTGCGCTGGCTCAAGGGGCCGCACATGGCGCCGCTGTTCGGCGGGCAACCGCCGTTGACGCTCATCACCTCGGGCACCCAGGATGGGTTGCTGGCGGTGCGGCGCTTCCTCGATGCGGCACGCGGCGGGCTCTACATGCCACCCAATGCGCTCGATGCGGCGTTCACCCCGTACGAAGACAGCGACATCGTCATCCGCTGATGCAGGCGCCCGCCCCACAGCCGAGCCACCGGCTGATCCCGTCGCGTTTTCCGCCGATCGGGCTGTTCGACACCGTGGCCACTGCCGCCGATGCCGAGGCGGTGATGGAACTCGCCGGCTGGACCAATGATCGGCTGGTACGGCAACGGCTGGCGCGACTGCCGCAGAGCGAGTGGGTGTTCGGCCGGGCAAACTCCAGCATCGTGATGGCAGCGTTTCTGCATGCCGCGCCGAGTGGATCGCGCTTCAACGGGCCGGAGCTCGGCGCCTGGTACGCGGCGGCGACGCTCACCACCGCCCTCGCCGAAGTCGGACACCATCTCAGGCGCGAAGCGCTGGCCCGCGGCCTCGACACGACCCAGCGTACCTTCCGCAGCTACACCGCGCGGCTCGAGGGCAGCTATCGCGACATTCGCGGGAGCGAACCGGAGCTGCACGCCGCCGACAGCTATGCCGCGGGGCAGGCGTTCGGCGAGGCGTTGCGGGCCGCCGGCGAGGACGGGGTGCTGTACGACAGCGTGCGGCATCGGGGCGGCAGCAATATCTGCGCCTATCGGCCGAGCAAAGTGCTCGACGTGATCCAGGCCGAGCATTTCGAGGTGACGGTCAGCGTCGGCGACAAGCGGATCGGGGCGACGCGGCTTGGTGGATGATCCCTGACGCCGGCGCGGGCTGACCCCCACCCCTGTCCCCTCCCCGCAAGGGGGAGGGCGACGAAAACACCGGCTTCGCAGTCTGCGTCTCCCTCCCCCTTGCGGGGAGGGATCAAGGGTGGGGGTCCACAGCCACCGGCGGCACCGTGCTATGCGCTAAGCAATACTCGCGAGGATCGCCCGGACGGCGCGGGGCAGGTCGCGTTCGAGATTGGGGCGGTGCGCGGCGAACTCCGGCCGCGACAGCACCCGCTCGGCAGCTGGCGCCGGGTGGGCGCCGGGCCACAGCCCGGTGACCAGCGCTCCGACCATGCTGAGGGCCCATACCGCATCCTCGGTCGAGGCTTGCGGCAATCGAGTACGGAGCGCCGCTGCCATTTCGGCCGTCATGCCGCCCATGGTGCGCTTCACCATGACGATGGTGTCCTCGGAGACGTTGGCCTCGAGCGTGCTGGAGAGGATCGACGCGAGGTGCGCAAACCGGGGCCGGGAGATGAACTCTTCGGTGAGGTTGCGGGCCAGCGCGTCGAGATCGCCAGCCGGCGTGGCCGCGACGGCGGCGGCGAGCGCCGGTACGAGCCGTTCCATCTCGGCGAGGAACAGACTGAGCAATACCTCCTCGCGGCTCTCGAAGTAGCGGTAGACATTGGACTTGGTGAAGCCGGCGCGGGCGGCAATGGCGTTGAGGCCGGTGCCGAGCGGGCCCTCGGCGTCGAACAGCTCAGCTGCCGCCGCGAGCAGGGTCTCGCGGCGCGCACTGATTTCCTCGGGCTTGCGGGCCCGCTGGAAGGTCGTCGTGGTCATCGGCTGCTGTGGTGCGGCCCGCCGTGGCCACTGTCAAGCCGCAACGCTGGCGCGATCAGCAAAGCGGATGCCGGTCAGCTGCTCGGAGACCTGCCACAGCCTGCGGGCAACCTCGAGGTCGGTCGCCTGGGTAGGGACCGAAGCTTCGCCCGGATGGCCCCGAACCTCGAACAGCCCCTGCGGTCCATAATAGCCGCCAGGCCGGGCATGAATGTCGGTGGCCGCCATCAGCGTCGGCAGCGCGCCCTGCGGCACCGGCTGGAACAGCATGGAGAGGTAGCGGCGGGCAAAGCCGGCGGGGCTCGCGTCTCCCATGCCGTTGACGATGAGTTCGGTGCGCGCCACCCCGGGATGCGCAACCATGCTCGCGATCCCCCAGCCATTGGCGTTGCTGCGCCGCTGCAGCTCGAAGCCGAACATCAGGCAAGCCAGCTTGGTCTGGCTGTAGGCAACCATTGGCTTGTAGTCACGCTCGGACTGGAGGTTAGCGAAATCGATCCGGCCGCCCCGGGCTGCCACGCTGGCGAGCGAGACGACCCGGGGCGCTGCCGCCGCCACCAGCAGCGGCAACAGCAGACCGGTCAGGGCGAAATGCGACAGGTAGTTGGTGGCGAACTGCAGCTCGAGGCCATCGGCGGTCAACTCGCGCTGCGGCGGGGCCATGACGCCGGCATTGTTGACGAGGATATCGAGCCGATCGCGCGTGGCGGCGAAGCGCTCGACGAAGGCGGTTACGTTGGCGAGGGCGGAGAGATCGAGGTTCTCATAGGAAACGCGGGCGCGTGGCACCTCGGCGCGGATGCGGGCGAGGGCGGACGCGCCCTTGTCAGCGTTGCGGCCGGTCAACACCACCTCGGCGCCGGCGCGCGCCAGCTCCAGCGCGGTTTCGTAACCGAGCCCGCCGGTGGCGCCGGTGACGAGGGCGAGCTTGCCCGTTTGCTCAGGAATATCCTTGGTCGACCAGCTCATGGCTGCACCTCAATAAGAGAACAATGGTCTGCAATTAAGAGACTGATGTTCTTCTGTCAAGGTTGCGGCGCAAAGAAAAAGGCCCGGCATCGATCCCGGGCCTTCGAACGAGGAGATGAGCGGCGGCTTACTTCACCGGGCCCACTTCGACGAACTTGCCGTCCTCAACGTCGACCTCGACGATGATGCCGTCGACGTCGCCGGCCTTGTCGAAATCGGCCGGACCACCGGCGCCGTCATAGTCGATGTCGGTGCCGGCCTTGATCAGCTCGAGCGCCTTGGCCCATTCGCCGGGAAGGATCTTCTCGCCCGGAGCGGAAGCGACTTCGCGCAGCGCGGCGGCGAGGCCTTCGCGCTTGGCCGAGCCGTTCTTCTCGATCGCGAGAGCGAGCAGGAACGCCGCGTCATAGGCCTGCGGGGCATAGGTCGCCGCCGGATCCTGACCGGCATCGGTCGCCAGCTTCTTGTAGATGCCGGCCGACTCGCCGGTATAGGCGCCGGCGCGGGTGGCGATGATCTTGCCGTTGACGGCAGCCGGATCGAGGCCGGTCACCAGGTCGTCGCCGATCATGCCGTCGCCGCCGACGAACGCGGTGAACTCGCCGCCTTCGATCGCCTGCTGCAGCACAGTCTTGCCCGAGCCCGAAGCGTAGGCGAGGATAACCAGGTTCTGCGAGCCGCCCGAGGAGAGCTGCCCCAGCTCGGCGCGATAGTCCGCCTTGCCGTCTTCATGAGCGACGTTGGCCGACACGGTGCCGCCGGCGGCGGTGAAGGTCGCCACGAACACGTCGGCGAGACCCTTGCCGTAGTCGTTGTTCACGTAGGTGACGGCAACGTCCTTGATCCCCTTCTGGATCAAGAGGTCAGCCATCTTCACGCCCTGGAAGGCGTCCGACGGCGTGGTGCGGTAGACCAGGTCGTTGTCTTCGAGCGTGGTGAGCGCCGGCGCCGAAGCCGACGGCGAAATCATCACGACGCCGCCCGGGATGCCGGCGGCAGTGGCGGCGCCGATGGTGGCGCCCGTGCAGAAGGCGCCGACGATGGCGGTCACCTGGTCGGTGTTGACCAGCTTGTCGGCGGCCGGGCCGGCAACCGACGGATCGCAGGCAGAGTCGCCGGTGACGGAGACGATCTTGCCGCCGCCGAGGATTCCGCCCTGGGCATTGACCTGGTCGAAGGCGAGCTGGGCGCCGGCGACGATCGGGGGAGCCAGGCTTTCGATCGGCCCGGTCAGATCGCCCAGAATGCCGATCTTGACGTCTTCGGCGAGCGCCGGAACTGCGAGACCGAGCACGGTCGCGGCAACGGCGAGGCCAAGGATACTGGATTTGTTCATGATGTCCCTCTGTAACGTTGCCCCGCCACGCGGCGTTGTTTACCGCCGTCTCCATCGGAGCAACAATCAATGGGGGCACAACCCATGCCCCACTGCGCGCGATATTGCATAAATTGCGAAGGCGAGTCATCCGCTTTTGATCAAGTGGTAAAAGGGCGCCGGGCGTTTGGCTGCGCCGGTTTCGCCCGCATGCGCCATTGCGCGGCGGCGGGTTGCCAAGTCCTTGTTTGGGCGTGCGATCGAGGTGGAAAAGTCTGCGACTTTTGCCGATCTGGCTCTATAAGTTCGGCGTCCACTCCGTCGCTGCGCCCGGTCCGATGACAAAGTTCCGCCACTGCCTCGTTACCTTCGCGCTGCTCCTGGCGTTCGGCAGCGCCACGGCGCAGGAGTCGGTGCAGACCCTAGACCCGCCGGTCGCGGGGGCGGCGGCCGATGCGACGATCGGCGAAGCGCCGCCACCGCCGCCCTGCGGCACGCAGCAACTGAGCATCGCCCGCATGAGCTGGCCATCGGCGGCGCTGCTCGCCGAAGTGCACTCGCGGCTGCTGACGGCAAACTATTACTGCAATGTCGCGGTGCAGGAGGGCGACCTGGCAGCGACCGGCTCCTCGATGGGGGCGACAGGGCAGCCGGCGGTAGCGCCGGAACTGTGGATCGGCCGCATCGCCGACATCTGGAACGCTGCCATGAAGGGCCAGAAGGTGCGGCAGGCCGGCACGCCCTATGCCGATACCACCTTCGAAGGCTGGTTCGTACCCGACTACGCCGCCGCGCAGTGGCCGGAGGTGACCAGCATCGACGGACTCAAGGCGCATGCCGCGGCATTCGGCGACGGCAACGGCCGTGGCCGGTTCATCTCCTGCCCGGTCGATTGGGGCTGCGCGGTGGTGAACCGCAACATGCTCAAGGCTTATGGGCTGGACCAGAGCTTCGACATCGTCGAGCCAGCCAACCGCTTCGAACTCGATACGCTGATCGCCGAAGCGGTGGGACGCAAGCAGCCGATCCTGTTCTACTACTGGCAACCCAACGCGGTGCTGGCGCAGTTCGCCTTCAAGCCGGTGACGCTGGCGCCCTATGATCGAGACGCCTTCCTCTGCATGGGCCGCACTGCCTGCGCCACCCCGACGCCGACCGGTTTCGCGCCGGATCCGGTGGTGGTGGCGCTGGCCGAATGGGTGTATCTCGACGCGCCGCAGGTCGCAGCCTATTTCGGCCGGGCGCGTATGCCGTTCGCCGAGATGGACAGGATGCTGCAGCAACTGGGCGAAGCGGGGGAGACGGTGGAGAGCGTCGCCGACCGCTTCATAGCCGAACGCGGCGAAGTGTGGCGGCCATGGGTCGGGCTGCCGGCGCAACCGGCGGAGCCCGCGCCGCAGTAACTCCGCGTTAGCCATGATCGGGCCGTCCACCCCGCCGTTGCAGCCCTGTCATGACGCGGCCGTAGGGTGCGCGCCGCACGGTTCTGGATGACACCTACGAGCTTGTATTCGCTGTCATAATCCATCCCCGTTAGGGCTTCCGAAAGCTTCTGGGAGGAGGCTGCCGCGCGATCGGGCGCGCCGCGCACGACACCGGCGCCAGGAGGCCAACCCGTTGCAACGTCAAGCCTCGCTGCAGGACATCATCGGCACCTACAGGCTGGTGTTCGCCGGCGTAGCGGCGCTGGTGGTGATCACCGGCGCCATCGCGCTGCTGGGCTATTTCACCGACCCCAGGGCCATCGAAATGGTGGTGGTGCGGGTGCTGGCCGGCGCCAGCCTGCTGTTGTTGCTGCGCTGGGGCTATGTCCGGCTGAAGCAGGAACTGAAGCGCGCCGCCGAGGAACAGCGGCAGTTGCTGGATCTCGCTTATCGCGACGCGCTGACCGGGGCGCATACCCGTTCGTATTTCTTCAGCGCGCTCACCGAGAGCCTCAGGGCCGATGATCGTCCGGTGGCCTACCTGCAGATCGACATGGACAACCTCAAGGTGCTCAACGACTCGCATGGTCACGCGGCAGGCGATGCGGCGCTGGTGCATCTGGTGAAGACGCTGAAGGCGCTGCTGCCCGACGCGCTGGTCGGGCGGCTGGGCGGCGACGAGTTCGGCATCGTGCTGGTGGGGCAGGACAGCAAGCCCGCCCTGGTCCGGCTGGGCGACCGCGTGCTGGCGACCCTCGGGCAGCCGATCAGCATCGAAGGCCGGCCGATCCGGCTGTCGGCCACCATCGGGGTGGCGCTGTGGCCGCACGATGCCGCCGAGGCCGACGAACTGATCTCGAAGGCCGACCTGGCGCTCTACAAGGGCAAGAAGCAGGGGCGTGCCTCGACCGTGGCGTTCGAAAGCGAGCTGCTGGCCGACGAGCGGCACAAGCGCTTCGTCGAGCGCGACCTCAGGGCGGCGATCCTGCTCAATGAGCTGGAGCTTTACTACCAGCCGATTTTTGCCGTCGACGGCTCAACTCCGCTCAGCCATGAAGCCCTGGTCCGCTGGCAGCACCCGGTGCGCGGACGAGTGCCGCCCTGCGATTTCATTCCAATTGCCGAGCAATCCGACCTGATCGACAAGCTGGGCGACTGGGTACTGCGGCGCGCCTGCGCCGACCGCGCGAAATTGGGCACCCCCACGGTCGGCATCAACGTTTCGGTCGTGCAACTGAGCCGGCCCGATTTCGCCGAACGCTTCAGTGATATCCTTTTCGAGAGCGCGACCAGGGGGAACGAAATCGTCATCGAGATCACCGAGTCGCTGCCGCTCAGGACCGGCACCGTCGAGCTCACCAACATCGAGGCGCTGCGGGCCCTCGGGGTGCGGGTGGCGATCGATGATTTCGGCACCGGCTTTGCCAGCCTCGAGTACCTGCGCGGCTTCCCGTTCGACATCATCAAGATCGACCGCTCCTATGTGGCCAACCTGCCGCAAAGCCGGATCGACGGGCTGATCGTCGCCTCGATCGCCGAGATCGCCCGTTCGCTCGAGGTCGAGGTGATCGCCGAAGGCGTGGAGACCGACGAACAGCTGCAGTTCCTGCAGCGGGCCGGGGTGACGGCGCTGCAGGGCTACCTGCTGGCGCGGCCGGAGCCGCTGCGATCGCCGGGCTTTGCTTCGGCGGCCTGAGGGCGTAGGCCTTAAGCCATGAGCGCCGACAATTCCATCGAGATCCGCCTGGCCGAACCGCACGAGTCGGGCGCGATCGCTGCCGTCGTGATGGCGGCCTATGCCAAGTGGGTGCCGCTGCTGGGGCGCGAGCCGATGCCGATGCGGGTCGACTACGACAAGGCAGTGCTGGAACACCGCTTCGACCTTGCGGTGGAAGGCGGCAGCATTCTCGGGCTGATCGAAACCGTGCCGCGCCCCGATCACCTGTGGATCGACAATGTCGCGGTGGCGCCGGCGGCGCAGGGGCGGGGCATCGGGCGAATGCTGCTGGGCTTCACCGAGGCCCGGGCGATCTCGACCGGCTTTCCCGAACTGCGGCTCGTCACCAACGGCGTGTTCGAGAGCAATATTGCGCTCTACTCGCGGCTTGGTTTCGTGGTGGACCGCATCGAGGACTTCATGAACGGCAAGGCGGTTTACATGCGCAAGCCGTTCCACGGCACCTAACCCAAAGTCGTGAGACTTAGGACGAGCGCCGCGGTGCCTTGCCTCACGGATGCGCCGATGTCTATAAAGGCGTCCGGGAAGACCCTGCCATATCTATCGGAGTATGTGATTTGGACGTGAAGCGGATCAACGACCACGTGAGCGTGTCCCCGCAGATCAGCCCCGAGGATGTGGCCGCCATCAAGGCCCAGGGTTTCGTCGCCATCATCAATAACCGGCCGGACGGGGAATCCCCGGACCAGCCTTCCAGCGCGACGATCGAGCAAGCGGCGCACGACGCCGGCCTCGCCTATCACTACATTCCGCTCGGCCGCGAGGGCGTCAGCGCCCAGATGGTCGAAGAGACCAAACAGGTGCTCGAGGGGAGCACCGGGCCCGTGTTCTGCTACTGCCGTTCCGGCACGCGCTCGACGACCCTGTGGGCGTTGAGCCAGGCCGGCAAAGCACCCGCCTCCGAGATCATCTCGGCGGCGGCGAATGCGGGTTACGACATGTCCCACCTCGCGGGACATCTGAGCCAGAAATAGGGGCAGCGGCCCCTCGGGCCATGTCCTGGACATCCCTTGCCGGCACACGCGTGTGCCTCGCCCCCTCCTGCTCGGGTTAAATCGATGCCGATCAAGAAAATCCTTGTCGCCAACCGCAGCGAAATCGCCATCCGGGTGTTTCGCGCCGCCAATGAACTGAACATCAAGACGGTCGCCTGCTATGCCGAAGAGGACAAGCTGGCGCTGCACCGGTTCAAGGCCGATGAGGCCTACCTGATCGGCAAGGGCAAAGGCCCGGTCGAAGCCTACCTGCAGATCGACGAGTATATACGCATTGCCCGCATCTCGGGCGCCGACGCCATCCATCCGGGCTATGGCCTGCTCTCGGAAAGCCCCGAGTTCGCCGATGCCTGCGAAGACGCGGGGATCATCTTCATCGGGCCGCGGGCGCAGACGATGCGCGATCTCGGCAACAAGGTGGCGGCCCGCAACATGGCGATCGCCTCCGGGGTGCCGGTCGTGCCGGCGACCGAGGCGCTACCCGACGACATGGATGCGGTCAAGCGCATGGCCGCCGAGATCGGCTATCCGCTGATGCTGAAGGCGAGCTGGGGCGGCGGCGGCCGCGGCATGCGCCGGATCATGGACGAGAAGAACCTCGTGCACGAGGTCTCCGAGGGCAAGCGCGAGGCCAAGGCCGCGTTCGGCAAGGACGAGATGTATCTCGAAAAGCTGATCGAGCGGGCCCGCCATGTCGAGGTGCAACTGGTCGGCGACGATCACGGCAACCTGGTGCACCTGTTCGAGCGCGACTGTTCGGTGCAGCGGCGCAACCAGAAGGTGGTGGAGCGGGCGCCGGCGCCGTATCTGCCGCAGGCGGTGCGCGACGAGCTGACTGCCTCGGCCATCCGGCTCGGCAATGCCGCCAATTATCGCGGCGCCGGCACGGTCGAGTTCCTGCTCGATGCCGACACGAACAAGTTCTACTTCATCGAAGTGAATCCGCGCATCCAGGTCGAGCACACGGTGACCGAAGTGGTCACCGGCATCGACATCGTGAAGGCGCAGATCCGGCTGCTAGAAGGCGCGGTGATCGGGACGCCGGAATCGGGCGTGCCGAAGCAGGAGGACATCCACCTCAACGGCAACGCCATCCAGTGCCGGGTAACCACCGAGGATCCCGAGCAGAATTTCATTCCCGACTATGGCCGGATCACCGCTTACCGAGAGGCGACCGGGTTCGGCGTGCGCCTTGATGGGGGTACCGCCTATGCCGGGGCGGTGGTGACCCGCTTCTACGATCCGCTGCTCGAAAAGATCACCTGCTGGGCGCCGACCGCCGACGAGGCGATCGCCCGCATGCACCGGGCGCTGCGCGAGTTCCGCATCCGTGGCGTCGCCACCAACCTGGCGTTCCTCGAGAACATTATCACCCATCCCGATTTCATCGAGAACCGCTACACCACGCGCTTCATCGACACGACGCCGGCGCTGTTCGATTTCAAGCAGCGGCAGGACCGGGCCACCAAGCTTCTGACCTATATCGCCGACGTCACCGTCAACGGGCACCCGGAGGTGCGGGACCGGCCGCGCCCGCCCGCCGATGCGGCGGCGCCGGTGGTGCCCGAATACGAACCGCTGATCGTCGTCGAGGGTAGCAAGCAGATCCTCGATCGCGACGGGCCCAAGGGGCTGGCGCGCTGGATGAAGGCGCAGAGCCAGGTGCTGTTCACCGACACGACGATGCGCGACGCGCACCAGTCGCTGCTGGCGACCCGCATGCGCTCGTTCGACATCACCCGTATTGCCCGGGCCTATAGCCGCGGGCTGCCCAACCTGTTCTCGCTCGAGTGCTGGGGCGGCGCGACGTTCGACGTGTCGATGCGCTTCCTCAACGAGGACCCGTGGGAGCGGCTGGCCGCGGTGCGCGAAGGCGCGCCGAACATCCTGACGCAGATGCTGCTGCGCGGCTCGAACGGCGTCGGCTACACCAACTACCCCGACAATGTGGTGAAGTTCTTCGTGGCGCAGGCGGCCAAAGGCGGGGTCGATATCTTCCGCGTGTTCGACTGCCTCAACTGGGTGGAGAACATGCGCGTCTCGATCGACGCGGTGATCGAGGCCGACAAGGTAGCCGAAGGCGCCATCTGCTACACCGGCGACCTGCTCGACCCGGAGCGGGCCAAGTACGACCTCAAATACTATGTCGGGCTGGCCAAGGAGCTCGAGGCCGCCGGTGCGCATGTGCTGGGGCTCAAGGACATGGCGGGGCTGCTGAAGCCCGCCGCAGCCAAAAAACTGATCGAGACGCTGAAACAGGAAATCGGCCTGCCGATCCACCTCCACACCCACGATACCTCGGGCGCGGCAGCTGCGACGATCATGGCGGCGGTCGAAGCGGGGGTCGACGCGGTCGATGCGGCGATGGACGCGCTTTCGGGCACAACCTCGCAGCCGACGCTCGGTTCGCTGGTCGCGGCGCTGAACGATGGGCCCCGCGCGCCGGAGCTCGATCAGAAGGTGATCCGCGAGATTTCGTTCTACTGGGAAGCGGTGCGCAACCAGTATCGCGCCTTCGAGAGCGACCTGAAAGGCGGCGCCTCGGAAGTCTACCTGCACGAAATGCCGGGCGGGCAGTTTACCAATCTCAAGGAACAGGCCCGCTCGCTCGGTCTCGAAAGCCGCTGGCATCAGGTGGCGCAGACCTATGCCGACGTGAACCAGATGTTCGGCGACATCGTGAAGGTGACGCCGTCGTCCAAGGTGGTGGGCGACATGGCGCTCGCCATGGTGTCGGCCGGGCTGACCCGCGCCGATGTCGAGGATCCCTCGCGCGACATCGCCTTCCCGGATTCGGTGGTCGGGTTCTTTGCCGGCGACCTGGGCCAGCCGCCGGGCGGCTTCCCCAAGGCATTGCAGAAGAAGGTGCTGAAAGGCCGAACGCCGCTGACCGAGCGGCCCGGGTCCTACCTCAAGCCGATCGACCTCGAAGCCGAACGCAAGAAGGTGGCCAAGGAGATCGGCGGCGAGGTCGACGACAAGCGGCTCGCCTCGTACCTGATGTACCCCAAGGTCTACTCGGACTTCGTCAAGACGCAGGACAAGTACGGCCCCACCGAGGTGCTGCCGACGCCGATCTATTTCTACGGTCTCAAGGAGGGCGAGGAAGTGTTCCTCGACCTCGAGAAGGGCAAGACGCTGGTGCTGACTTACCAGGGCCGCACCGAGACCAACGAAAAGGGCGAAGTACGGGTCTTCTTCGACCTCAACGGCCAGCCGCGCACCATCACCGTGCCGGACCGGCTGAAGGTCGGCGAAGTGAAGGTTCGCGCCAAGGCGGCTTTGGGCGATGCCAAGCAGATCGGCGCGCCGATGCCCGGCGTGATCTCGTCGCTCGGCATCAAGGTCGGCGACAAGGTGGTGGCCGGCGACGTGCTGCTGTCGATCGAGGCGATGAAGATGGAAACCGCCATCCATGCCGAGGCCGACGGCATCGTCGCCGAAGTCACGGTGAAGCCGGGCGACCAGATCGACGCCAAGGACCTGCTGGTTCGGTTCGAGTAAGGCTCAGACTTCCGCGTTCATTGCCGCGGCGATGGTGCGGAAGTCCGTCTCGCTGATCTCGAACAGACCGAAGCGCATCTGGTAGCCCCAGTTCGCTCTGCCGCGCGTGAATTCGAGTTGGTCGAGCAAAGGCGCGATCGGCGCTTCGTTGGCTGCGAGGTAGTCGACGTTTCGCCGCCACGGCGTGAAATCGCCACCCATCACGCCCTGGTACAGCGCGTCGTCGCGGACCCGGCCGATGGTGGTGAAACTCTGCAGGCGATCCTTGCCGCCGATGGTTTCGGCCGGGGAATAGTATGCCACACCGTCGCCGGCGCGGATGCGCTGCAGCGGGGCCTTCTTGCCGTGGTTGACCTGCATGAAGCCGGCCCGCCCGCGGCGGGCATGCTCGGCAGAAGCGACTGCAATCCAGTATTTCGTCATGATTGGTCTCCGTTGGTGTCGGAGACCATCGCTCGGCCGGCTGTCAGAAACCGGCAGTGGTCAACGCCGGCGGTAGGTGCCGTCGATCACCTTGGCGCCATCGGCGGTGCGCTGGTAGACCGGCGCCTTGTGCGGCAGCATGCGAACGATCCAACTGACCAGCAACGGCACGATGATGAAATCGTCGACCCAGCCGAGAACCGGGATCACGTCCGGGATCAGGTCGATCGGGCTCAGGAGGTAAGCCGGCACCAGCAGCATCAGCGCCTTCAGGTGGACCGACGTCTCGGGGGAGACGAAGGCCTGCCACAGCGTTGCGAGTTCCTTGCGGAAGGTGAGAAAGCGGGTGAGGAGCGAGAACCTGTTCATGGCCAAGAGATGGTCGCGGCCGGCGGCGGCTTCAAGAGGTGCTGCAGTCGGTCGCAGGCCGTCACCTGGATAGACGCAGATGGCAGCGAGGGCAGGGCTCGGATTGTTCCGGCCCTGCACCTTCTGCTCATGCCGCCAGCGGCCCGGGATCGTCATCGGGGGTATCGTTGACCACCGCAATGATGCGCAACTGCTGCATCTCGCCATTTCGATCCAGCCACGACATCCGCTGGCCCGATCGGGTCCCGAGCAGCGCGGCGCCGTGCTCGGAGGTGACGGCAAGGCTGTAGCCTGCCGATCCGTTAGCGTCGTCCGGGATGACCAGCTTGGCGATACGTTCGACGCCCGGAACCGGCGCGTAGCGCACGATGCTGCCGATGCGGACGACGTCCGCGGGCAGCATGCTGTCCGGGATGACCCTGGCCCGGTCGAGTTCGTAGAGCAGCAGGTCGGCATGGCCGCGTTCACCCACGTGGGTAAGCGCCACCACGGTCAGTCGGTGATGCTCGGATTTGCCCACCACGATCTCGGGCGACTGGACCCAGTCCATCAGGGAAATGGTCGTCATGACAGTACCTCCGGAGCTCCCGGCGCCTTCAGGTCGAACAACGAGGCGGGCGGCGTCCGCGGCGCCGGCGATGGCCTCGCGTGGCACCAGGGACATTTGAGGGCGGCGCGCGGGCGGGCGCCGTTGCAGGATCGGCAATAGCGGAGCGCCGACATTCACGGCCCCTCCGGGGTCGCCGGTTGTGCGATGGCCCAGGCGTTGAGCAGGCGCGCCCGATCATCGACGGACAACAGCCGGATGGTCATCGTCTCGGTCTTGACGGGGGTCTGCTGCGGCAGGCTGTAGCTGAGGTCGGGCAGATGCTGCTCGACCCAGTCGCGAAAGCGGCGAAGCTTGTCGCCGCCGCTGATCGGCAGGGTCACGGAATACTTGAACGTCATGGTCGTCGCCTCATGCGCATAGGCGATCGCCGGGGCCTGGGGGCACCGCAATCGGCAGTCGTCGTGTTGGGGGTGATGAACGATCCTGATGTCGCCCTTGCCGCTCGGCAGGTGGCAACATCAGGCAATCAGCCTGCCCGGCTGAGGCGACTTTCGATTGGGCGGGCTGTTGCGAAGAACCTGTTCATGGCCACCATCATGGCCAAAGCACCGCGGAAGTCAAATCGGCCTCCGGGCGCCGGATCGGCGCTGCAAGCCGGCGGGCTATTATTTCAACCCGGCGCGATCTCGCAGCAGTTTGACGATCGCCATGGCATGGCCATGGCCGAGCTGGTAGTCGGCCTTCAGCCAGTCGGTGATCTGCGTGGCCCTGGTGCCGGGCTTGGTGAACCCCTTCGCGGTGGCGAGACGGATCCACTCGTCCGGGGTGACGCCGGTCTGCTTTTCGATGTTGTCGAGATAAGCCTGGAAAGTCATGGAGCGGCTCGCTGCAATCGGTCACGCAATCGTAACATTGCGCCCCCAACCTCAAAGGCCTATTTGCTGGGGCGGCAAGAGGTTCTTCGATGAGTATTTCTCCCCGCCGGCAGTCGGTCGGTGTCAATGTCGGTGGCGTCATGGTGGGCGGCGGCGCGCCGATCGTCGTGCAGTCGATGACCAATACCGACACCGCCGATATCGAGGCGACGGTGCGCCAGGTCGCGCAGCTGTGGCGCGCCGGCTCGGAGATCGTCCGCATCACCGTCGACCGCGACGAGGCGGCCGCCGCGGTGCCGCACATCCGTGACCGGCTAGCGGCGCGCGGCATCAATGTGCCGATCGTGGGAGACTTCCACTATATCGGCCACAAGCTCCTGACCGATCATCCGGCTGCCGCCGAAGCGCTGGCGAAATACCGCATCAATCCGGGCAATGTCGGCTTCAAGGCGAAACGCGATACGCAGTTCGCAACGCTGATCGAGCTGGCGATGAAGTATGACAAGCCGGTGCGTATCGGGGTGAACTGGGGGTCGCTCGACGAGGAGCTGCTGACCCGGCTGATGGATGAGAATTCGGCTTCGGCGGCGCCGGTTTCCGCGGCGGCGGTGCAGCGCGAGGCGATCATCCAGTCGGCGCTGCTCTCGGCGCAGCGCGCCGAAGACCTCGGGCTCGGGCGCGACAAGATCATTCTTTCGACCAAGGTGTCGGACGTCCAGCACCTGATCGCCGTGTACCAGGATCTGGCGGCGCGCTGCGACTACGCGCTGCACCTGGGACTGACCGAAGCCGGCATGGGCTCGAAGGGCATCGTCGCCTCGTCGGCGGCGATGGGGATCCTGCTGCAGCAGGGAATCGGCGACACCATCCGGGTGTCGTTGACGCCCGAGCCGGGCGGCGACCGCACGCAGGAAGTGCGGGTGGCGCAGGAGTTGCTGCAGACCATGGGCTTCAGGCAGTTCCTGCCGGTGGTGGCGGCCTGCCCCGGCTGCGGTCGCACCACCAGCCAGACCTTCCAGGTGCTGGCCAAGGAAATCCAGGATCATCTCAGCGCCTCCATGCCGGAATGGAAGGAACGCTATCCGGGTGTCGAGACCCTGTCGGTCGCGGTGATGGGCTGCATCGTCAACGGCCCGGGGGAGAGCAAGCACGCCAATATCGGCATCTCTCTCCCCGGCACCGGCGAAACCCCGGCGGCGCCGGTATTCGTCGACGGCCAGAAGGTCGCGACGCTGCGCGGCGCCGACGTCGCCGAGCAGTTCAAGGGCATGGTTGCCGACTATATCGAGAAGCGCTTCGGCACCGCCGAGAAGACCGCCGCCGAATGAGCCGGTGGCGCGACTGGCTGTTCACCGGTGAAGCGGCGCGCCGGCGCTGGCTCTGGCTCGGAGTGCTGGTGGTGCTGCTCGTCGTGCTGTGGCTGACGGGGAATCTCAGGCAGCAGTAGGGCCGGGCCGGCTTTGGGGACAACTCTGGCGCCGGCGCGGGCCGACTCCCACCCCTGTCCCCTCCCCGCAAGGGGGAGGGAGACCCTCACACCAGCATCGCAGTCCGCATCTCCCTCCCCCTGGCGGGGAGGGATCAAGGGTGGGGGTCCACAGCCACCGGCGCCGGCAGTGATCAGCTGACTAGCTCTCGCGCTCGGCGAAGAACCGGGCGGTCGCCCGCAACCCGTCGGCACGCTGGTCGAAGGGTAGCAGGGCGCTCAGCGCGTCGTGGATCACTTCGGCAAGCTGGCGTTGTGCCGCTTCGACGCCGATGCGGGCGACGATGGTCTGCTTGCCGGCGTCGGCATCCTTGCCGGTGGCTTTGCCGAGCGCTTCAGCCGAGGCGGTGACGTCGAGGATGTCGTCGGCCAGCTGAAAGGCGCGGCCGGCGGCCTCGGCATAGGTGGTGAGATGGGCCAGGTCGGCATCGGACGCCCCGCCCAGGATAGCGCCCATCCGCACGGCCGCGCGGATCAGCGCGCCGGTCTTCATCGCCTGCATCTGGGCAATGGCGCGCTCGGTGAGGAAGCTGGTCTCGCCCTCGATGTCACGCATCTGCCCGCCGACCATGCCGCCGGCGCCGGCGCCGGCCGCCAGCTCGGTGACAAGGCGAACGCGGATGGCGGGGTCGCGATGGGCGGTCTCGTCGGCCAACAAGCCGAAGGCATGGGTCAGCAGCGCATCGCCGGCGAGGATGGCGGTTGCGTCGTCATAGGCCTTGTGCACGGTGGGTTGGCCGCGGCGCAGGTCGTCGTCGTCCATCGCCGGCAGGTCGTCATGCACCAGCGAATAGCAGTGGATCATCTCGACCGCGAGGCCGGCGGTGACCGTCGCGGCCGGCGCCAGGCCGAAGACCCCGGCGGCCTGGCGGACCAAGAGCGGACGAAGGCGTTTGCCGCCGTTGAGGCTGCCATGCCGCATGGCGGCGACCAGGCGATCGGGCGGGATTCCCGGCCCGGACAGCCGGGGGGCGGCGAGCAGGGCAGCGAGCGCCTGCTCGATGTCGGCGGCGGTGCTGGCGAGATCTTCGGTAAAGGAGTAGGTCACGGTTCGGGCGTCCGGCGAGGTCGAGCGCTTGTAGCGGATTTGCGCTGGTGCAGGAACTCCGCCGCAAACCGCGAGAAGAGCCAATTTCGCCCCTTCCCATCGGCGCGATTGTGCTCTATAGACGCCCCCAATTCCCGACAGACCCTGTCTGTTAGACGCCGGAACGTCTTCGGCGAAACGCTATTGAACCAGGAGTAACAACCATGGCAGTGCCAAAGCGCAAGACCTCGCCGATGAAGCGCGGTTTCCGCCGCTCCGCCGATGCGCTGGCCGTCCCGGCCTATGTCGAAGACAAGGACTCGGGCGAGCTGCGTCGTCCGCACCATGTCGATCTGAAGACCGGCATGTATCGCGGCCGGCAGATTCTGCAGCCCAAGAGCTCGTAAGCCTTCGGGCTGGCGCTCTCTTGCGCACCAGGCGATAGATTTTCATGCGGCCGGCTCCCAGACCTGGGAGCCGGCCGTTTCCATTTGTTCTCCAGGGGTTTCGGCTATGGGCACGCGCGTCGAATCGGATTCCATGGGCACGATCAATGTGCCGTCGGAAAAGTACTACGGGGCGCAGACCGCCCGCTCGCTGGCCAATTTCGACATTGGCGGCGAGAAGATGCCGACCGAAATCATCCGGGCTTTCGGCATCCTCAAGAAGGCGGCGGCGCTGGCCAACCACAAGCTGGGGCTGATGGATCAGGCGACGCGCGACCTGGTGGTCGCGGCGGCCGACGAAGTGATTGCCGGCAAGCTCGCCGAGCATTTTCCGCTGGTGGTCTGGCAGACCGGTTCGGGCACCCAGTCGAACATGAACGTCAACGAGGTGATCTCGAACCGCGCCATCGAGATGGCCGGCGGGGTGATGGGTTCGAAAAAGCCCGTGCACCCCAACGATCACGTCAACATGAGCCAATCGTCGAACGACACCTATCCGACGGCCATGCATATCGCGGCGGTCGAGGCGATCGAGAACTACCTGGTCGACCGGGTGATGCTGCTCAGGAACACGCTCGACGCCAAGGCGACCGAGTTCATGGGTGTGGTGAAGATCGGCCGCACGCATCTGCAGGACGCGACGCCCTTGACGCTCGGGCAGGAGATTTCCGGCTGGGTGGCGCAGCTCGACCTGGCGATGAAGGCGATCCGCGCGACGCTGCCGCAGCTCTATGAGCTGGCGCTGGGCGGTACTGCCGTCGGCACCGGCCTCAATGCCCACCCGAAATATGGCGAGACGGTCGCCGCCGAGATCGCCAAGCTGACCGGGCAGCCCTTCGTCACCGCGCCCAACAAGTTCGCCGTGATGGCCGGGCACGATGCGTTCGTCGGTTCGTCCGGTGCGCTGAAGCAACTGGCCGCGGCGTTGATGAAGATCGCCAACGACGTGCGCTGGCTGGCCTCCGGCCCCCGCTCGGGTCTGGGCGAGATCACCATTCCGGAAAACGAGCCGGGCTCCTCGATCATGCCGGGCAAGGTCAACCCGACGCAGGCCGAGGCGACCACCATGGTGGCGGTGCAGGTGATGGGCAACGATGCGGCGATCGGCATCGCGGCGAGCCAGGGCAATTTCGAGCTCAACGTGTTCAAGCCGGTGATCGCCTACAACTTCCTGCAGTCGGTGCGCCTGTTGGCCGATGCGGCCAAGAGCTTCAACGACCACTGCGCCGTGGGGATCGAGCCGGATCGCGACCGGATCAAGCAACTGGTCGACCAGTCGCTGATGCTGGTGACCGCGCTCAACCGCAAGATCGGCTACGACAACGCCGCCAAGATCGCCAAGCACGCCCACAAGAAGCGCTCGACGCTGCGCGAAAGCGCGATCGAGCTGGGCCTGCTCACCGGTGAGGAGTTCGACGCCGAAGTGAAGCCCGAGCAGATGGTCGGTCCGCTGAAGCTGTGAGCCGGTCGCCGTGGCGCTGGTTCGGCGTAGCAGTGTGAAAGCGCGCGCCTGGGCTGGCGGGGCCGCTCCGGCTTTGGCATTGTGCGCCGCACTTAGCGATCAGGGAACGCGCCATGTCTGACAATACGGTCTTTATTCCGCCCGGTGGCCGCTCCTCGCGCAACGGCGCGTTCATCCCGCCGCTGCTGCTGATCCCGCTGATCGCCTACAACTTCTTTGCCTTCCTGTTCATGGGCGGCAATCCGGCCGGCTGGAGCCAGCAGCTCCTCACCATTCCGATGGTCTCGGGCGTGCAATGGTCGCTGACCGCCGGCGATCTGATGCTCGTGGTGGGGCTGGTCTGCCTGTTCTTCGAGGTGCTGAAATCCACCAATACCGGGCGCAACTCGGTGATCGAGCACATGCTCTCGGTGGTGGTGTTCGTGATCTTCCTCGTCGAGTTCCTGCTGGTCGGGGCGGCCGCCAGCTCGGTGTTCTTCATCCTGATGATGAT
Source organism: Devosia sp. A16 (assembly GCF_001402915.1). GTDB lineage: Bacteria > Pseudomonadota > Alphaproteobacteria > Rhizobiales > Devosiaceae > Devosia_A. The sequence continues at coordinate 1,648,867 of NZ_CP012945.1, read as the reverse complement.
GGCGATCGTCGACGTGGTGGCGGGGTTCACCGTCTCGATCACCGGCGCCGGCCGCGACGTCACCATGGGTGGCTGAGCGGGCCAGGCATTCAAGTCTCCTGAACAGCACCGACGAGGCTGATTGGGCTCGGATAAGCCTGCCCACATCGTGGGTGGGGTGATCGCGGTGGGCGAATTCTACTAAGGCCTAGAGCCTTGGCCACTTACCTGGACACACCGCAGGCACCCGCGAACGTCTCAGGTAACAATCGTCTTGCGGTAGCCGGCCGGCATGCGCCGTACGGTGATCTTGCTGCCATTGGCATAGGCATCCACCGCCTGGTGCACCGGGGCGCGGCGGCGTTCGCGCTGCGTCGGCAGGGCCTGACGGGCGGCGATCAGCTGGCTCAGAAAATCGGCATGGGCGGAGGGATGGGCGAGCACCAGCCGCTCACGCGGCGGCTGTTCCGCCACCGGCAGGGTGAAGACCTGCTTTGTCGTCCCGCTGTCGTCCATTGCCTCGGACCTGTTGTGGATCCGGCACCTGCCTTGCGGCGGCTTGTCCCGGGCCATGGGATAACGTCGCCACGGCCGGCAGAGGTTGCAATGTTTTGCAGACGGTTTCCCCCGCTACATCAAGAAAGGGTTAACCGCATCACGTGCCGGCGGGTATCGGCTTTCCCCACCTCGACAAAGCCAAAACCCTCGAAGGCCGGGACAAACTCCATGAAACGGTAGCTCGGCGAGGACGGGGCGACGGGGTAGGCTTCGATGATATCGGCCCCGCGCGTCGTCGCATGGGCAATGGCGGCGGCGATCAGCTGGCGCCCGAGCCCCTGGCCACGCAATTGCCGGCGGACATACATGCAGGTGAGCGAGAAGACCTGCCGCTCGGGCATATCGGCCGGCCCGCCAAGATTGCGGAAGGTGTCGCGTGGAGCAACCGACACCCAGGCGACGGGCTCGCCTGCAGCATAGCCGATGAGCCCCACCGGCACGCCGTCCTCGATGCGGCCCAGGATCTGCCGGCGACGGGCCGGCCCCTTGTTGTCCTTGCCCCCAGGTCATGCACCAGGAGGGCCTTGGTCCGCCGGGGCCGCCGAACAGCGTCTCGAAATCCCCGGCGGTGGCTTTGGTCACCGGCTTGAAAGCCAGCTTGGCCGGCATCGGCTACCCTTTGAATTCGTCCTTTGCCTTGCGTAACGCGGCGAACACCTTGGCGGGTTCCGTATCGGTGGCCAGCCCCATGGCCTTGGCCAGCGCCGGCTGGTCGGCGCGGAGGAAGGGGTTGCTGGCCTTTTCGAGCCCGAGCGTCACCGGGATGGTGTATTTGCCGGCTTCGACCATGCGCTTCACCTCCGCGGCCCGAATGTTGAGCGCCGGGTTCTTGGGGTCGACGCTGAGGGCGAAGGCGGCATTCGAAGCGGTATATTCGTGACCGGGATAGACTAGCGTGTCGTCGGGCAGGGCGCGCAGCTCTTCCAACCCTTCCCACATCGGACCGGGCTTGCCCTCGAACATGCGGCCGACGCCGAGCGAGAACAGGGCATCGGCGGAAAACAGGTGGCGCCCCGTGGGGTCGTAGTAGACGATGTGGCCCAGCGTGTGGCCCGGGGTCTCGATGACGATGAAGTCGGTTTCTCCCAGCGATACGGTGTCGCTGGCCGAGACCAGCACCTCGAGTCCGAGGATCTTGTTGGCTTCGGCCTTGGGACCGACAACGCGCACCCCATATTCACGCTTGAGCGCCGGAATGCCTTCGACGTGGTCGGTATGGTGATGAGTGATGAACAGGTCGGTGAGCTTCCAGCCGCGCCGCTGCAAGGCCTCCTTGATCGCCTTGGCATCCGGTGCGTCGATGGCGGCGGTGCGACCGCTGGCGACATCGTGGACGAGGTAGCCGAAATTGTCGGAACGGCAGAGGAAAGTGTCGATCAAAAGGGGCACGTCGAGGAGTCTCCGGGGTCGGGCGCGCGCCGCGCGGGTGGCAGGCGGCGGCGAAGCATGACAGAAACTAGATAAGGTTTTCGGACAACGCCATGACCTCGCATGTCGAGCGACTGATCGGCTTTTACAAGTCGCCCCTGGGAAAGATCGCCCGCGCCCTGCTGCGCGAGGAGGTGCTGCGCTTTTCCGGCAATGTGCGCGGGCTGCGGGTGCTGGGGCTGGGCTTTGCCACACCTTACATGCGGTTCACGCTGGAAAAGGCCGAGCGGGTGATTGCGGCCATGCCGGCGCGGCAGGGCGCCTCCGCCTGGCCGCGCGAAGGGCCGTCGCATACCGTGCTCTGCGATCCGCTGGAGCTGCCGCTCACCGATGCGGCGGTCGACCTGATCATCGCGGTGCACGCCTTCGAGCATGTCAGCGACACCGAGGAACTGATGCGCGAGCTGTGGCGGGTGTCGGCGCCCAACGCGCGGCTGATCGTGGTGGTGCCCAAGCGCCGCGGTACCTGGTCGTCGATCGACACCACGCCGTTCGGCGATGGCCACCCGTTCTCACGCGGGCAGCTGGAGCGGCTGCTGCGCGACCATAGCTTCGTGCCCGAACAATGGCGCGATGCACTCTACGTGCCGCCCTCGCAGCATTCGCTGGTGCTGAAATCGACGCGCTTCTTCGAACGGGCCGGCCGGATGTTCGGGCCGACCTTTGCGGGCGTCCATTGCGTGCTGGCCCGCAAGGAACTGTTCCCGGCGGTGCCGCGGCGCAAGAAGGCCGAGCGGCTGATCAAGGTGCCGGCGCTAGCTCCCCAGGCGGCAATGAAGCTGCCGCGTCAGCAATAGGGCAAAGTGCCGCCGTCGTCCCATCCCTGCGAAGCGGACCGGTGCCACGGCCCCGCGCCAGTCGATCGGTGGGGCCAGCTCTCACACTGCCCGGCGATGCCATCGGAGCAGTCCGCTGGTGCGGACTACAGCGCGCTGTCGACGTTCGTTTCCGCACGCTGATGCAGCATCACTTCGCCCGACCAGGGCTCGGTGACGCCGCGGCCGCCGCCGAGATCTTCGAGCAGCGGGCGCAGCTTGTCGAGGTTGGCGATCATCGCCGGGCGGGCGCGCACCAGGTCCGCCATCTCGTCCCACTCCCCGACCACGATGTAATCGCGCTCGCCGGTCTTCACGACCCAGAAGTTGCGCGAGCCCGGGCTCTGAGCGGACTGGAAGGCGCGATGGACCGCCATGAACTCGTCCTCGCGGCCTGCCTTCACGCGCATATGCACTACGTTCATTGCCGTCATCGGATCCTCCTCCGTCTCGACAGCTACGCCGCGGCCGCATCATAGCAGATGCGCGGGCCGACCGGGCCCGGATTCCTTTGCAAGCCCGGGCGCCATCCCCTATGGTCCGGCCGATTTTTCGACCCGGCCTCTGAGACATGATCGACACGCCCAAACGCCCCGTTCCCCAGCCCGGCATCCTGAAGATCGCGCCCTATGTTCCGGGCCGCTCCGACACGCCGCATGGGGTCAAGCTGGTGAAGCTCTCGGCCAACGAGTCGCCGCTGGGGGCCAGCCCCAAGGCGATCGCGGCAGTGCGCGAAGCGGCTGGGCGCATCGAGATCTATCCCGAGGGCAGCTCAAGGGAACTGCGCACGGCACTGGGCGAGGTGCATGGTCTCGCGCCGGAGCGGATCGTCTGCGGCTTCGGTTCGGACGATATCCTTCACCTCCTGGCACAGGTCTACCTGGGCGAGGGCGACGAGGCGGTGATGAGCCAGTACGGCTTCAACGTCTATCCGATCATCACCCGCGGCGCCTCGGCCGAAATCATCATGGTGCCCGAGAAGGACTACCGGGCCGACGTGGATGCGCTGCTCGCCGCAGTGACGCCGCGCACCCGCATGCTGTTCCTCGCCAACCCGAACAACCCGACCGGCACGTACCTGCCGGCAGCGGAGGTCGAACGGCTGCAACGCGGGCTGCGGCCCGACATCCTGTTCGTGCTCGACAGCGCCTATGCCGAATACGTCACGGCCGAGGACTATTCGGTGGGAATCGACCTGGTGAACGCCTCGGACAACGTGGTGATGGTGCGCACCTTCTCGAAAATGGGCATCGCCGGCGAGCGGGTGGGCTGGATGTACGGCCCCGACCACGTGGTCGATGCGGTCAACCGCATTCGCGGGCCGTTCAACGTGTCGCTGTCGGGGCAGGCGGCCGCCGCGGCGGCGGCGCGAGACATCGAATTCACCGCCAGGCTCAGAGAGCACAATGCGCGCTGGCGCAGCTGGCTCACCGAGGCGTTGGCCTCGAACGCCATCCGGGTGCCGCCGAGCCAGGGTAACTTCATCCTGGCGCTGTTCGAGGATGCGGCAACGTCGAAGGCGGCGTTCGCGGCATTGCGCGACAAGGGCCTGCTGGTGCGCGAAATGCATGGCTATGGCATACCCGAGGGCCTGCGCATCTCGATCGGACTCGAGGAGCACATGCGGGCAGTGGTCGAAATTCTGAAGGCGTTCGGGGCGCCGGGGGCAAGCAACTGATGTTCGAAAAACTCACCCTCATCGGCATCGGCCTGATCGGTTCGTCCATCGCCCGGGCGGTCAAGCTCAAGGGCCTCGCCAAGACCATCGCCATCACCACCCGCAAGTCGTCGACGCTCGAGGAGGCACGGGCGCTCGGGCTGGGCGATATCTACACGCTCGATGCCGCCGAGGCGGTTGAGGGCGCCGACCTCGTGATCCTCTGCACCCCGGTCGGCGTCTATGCCGACGTGATGAAGCAGATCGGCGCACAGCTGGCGCCCGGGACCATCCTTTCCGATGTCGGCTCGGTGAAGGGACAGGTGATGAAGGCGCTGGAGCCGCTGCTGCCGCCGGGCGTGCATTTCATTCCCGGCCATCCGATTGCCGGCACCGAGCATTCCGGTCCGTCGGCCGGCTTCCCGGACCTGTTCGTCGGGCGCTGGTGCGTGCTGACGCCGAGGCCGGAGGTCGATGCCGTGGCGGTCGACCGGCTGGTGTCGTTCTGGGGCGCACTCGGCTCGAATGTCGAAGTGATGGACGCGGCGCACCACGACCTGGTGCTGGCGATCACCAGCCATGTGCCGCACCTCATCGCCTACAACATCGTCGGCACGGTTGCCGATCTCGAAGCGGCGACCCAGTCGGAGGTGATCAAGTTTTCCGCCTCGGGGTTCCGTGACTTCACGCGCATCGCCGCCAGCGATCCGGTGATGTGGCGCGACGTGTTCCTCACCAACCGCGAGGCGGTGCTGGAAATGCTCGGACGCTTCCTCGAGGATCTGTCGAGCCTGCAGCGCATGGTGCGGGTCGGCGACGGCGAGGGCATGCAGGCGCTGTTCACCCGCACCCGCGCCATTCGCCGCTCGATCATCACCGCCGGCCAGGAAACCGCCGCCCCCGATTTCGGTCGCCCGCACGGCACGCCGGATGCGACCGTGGTGCAGCCCACCGACGTGTCGCCGGCGATGGTGCGCGAGCATGGCGGCGGCGAGGACGCTTAGAACAGGGTTTGCCGTCGTCGTCCCCTCTCCCTTCGGGGAGAGGGGCAGGGTGAGGGGGCCTTGCCGCAGACTCTGTGCTTGCGTCAAGGCCCCCTCACCCGACGCTGCGCGTCGACCTCTCCCCCAAGGGAGAGGTGAAGTCAGAACAGCGGCAACAGTTGTGCGAACGGCACGGCGAGCAGTTTCACCTGGCCGTCGACGATGCTGAGGCTGTTGTGGAAGCTGCCGTCGGCATTGGGGGCGCCGCGCAGCATGGCGAGCTGCATGGCCGGCAGGAACTGGGCGAAGCGATCGAGCACACCCTTGGTAGTGTAGTTGATCTCGCCCTCCGGATAGCCGCCGCCATTGAGCTTCAGTTGTCCAGTGATCTCGAACCGCTCGTCCGGGTTGGCCTGGCTGCCGGCAAGCTTGCTGAGGCTCAGCGTGCCCCCGGCTGCCTGCCAGCGCCGCAGCGCATCGGGCTCGCCGAAGGCCCTGAGGTCGTCGGGGACCGCGGTGAGTTCGACTTCGGCGCTGGTGTCGGCGGCTGCCACCTCAAGGCCCGGCAGGTCGAGCGCCGTGGTCGAAAGGTAGCCGCGCAATGCCGCGGTGCCGGCGGTCTTGTCGTGCAGTTCGGGAACGTCGAGCAGATGCGCTTCAAGGTGCTTGCTGCGCGCCTCGACCACTTCGCCGGCGATGGTGTCGGTGAGCACCAGGTCGTCGGCGACCAGCGAGAAGCGGGCGATGCGCCAGCCCTCGCCACTGAAGCCGCGCAGCAGGTCGGTCGAGGTCAACCGCAGGCTGCCTTCCATGGCGCCGAAATCCAGCCGGCGCTGGCTGCCGGAAAAGGCATCGGCGAGGGTGAACGGCGCCTTGGCGGAAAAGATCAGGTGCGACGGCGCATAGACCAGTACCGAGCCCTTGAGGCCGGCGAAGGTGGCGGTGAGATCCTGATCGACGAGGGTGGCGTCGAGGCATTCGAGATCGAAGCGGAACGGGAAGCCGGAGACCTCGAAGGTGCCGCAGGTCAGCTTCGGCGCAGTTTCGCCGTCGGCCTGGGCGAGGAGCTTGACCTGCCGCGTCGCCTCGCCGGCGGCCCACAGCCAGCCGGCGGTCCACAGCCCGACCACGACAACCACCGCGATGGCGAGCCACATGAACTTCCGCAACGTCAGGTCTCCCATTCCGGCGCGCCGATTGCGCGGCGCGGACCGTATCGGTAGGAACGTGACCGCGGCAAGGCGGGCAGACGTTTCGTGCAGCAGAATTCAACGCATTGGGTATTCGGCTACGGCTCGCTGATCTGGCGGCCGGGCTTCAGCTTTCTGCGGCAGCAGCCGGCGCTGCTGCGCGGTGTACACCGCCGGCTCTGCGTCTATTCCTACCGACATCGCGGCACCGAGGCGCAGCCGGGGCTGGTGTTCGGGCTGATGCCCGGCGGGTCGTGCCGCGGCATGGCGTTCGAGGTGGCCGAGGCGGAGTGGGAAGGGGTGCATGCCTATCTCAGCGAGCGCGAGATGGATCGTGGCGTCTATCGCGAGGCCACGCGGCTGATCGAGCTCGCCGATGGCGGCCTGGTGCCGTCGCTCGCCTTCCTCGCCGATACCCGCCATCTGCAATATGCAGGAAAGCTCGCCATCGCCGAACAGGTACGGATCGTGCGGGCCGGGGTGGGTGAGTCCGGAGCCAATCCGGAATATGTACTGGAAACGGCGCGGAAGCTCCACGAGCTGGGGATCGTCGACAGGTATCTCGACGAGGTGGTGACGGCGCTGAACGGCACCGATGTGCCGGTGGTGGCGGGGGCTTAGGGCAGCCCGACTGAAGCAGACGGCCCCCTCCCGGCCTCCCCCATAAAGGGGGAGGTGAAGAGTCGAGGCTCTGTCCTCTATCGTGCCAAGCGCACCAGCGGGGCACCTGCCCCGTTATGGGGGAGGATGGGAGGGGGCCGTCTCTATCAGTCGCTCACTACGCCGCGCTCAGCCCGATGATCGGTTCGGCGCCCTCAAGATCCCACACCACGGTGAGGCGTTCGATGGCGTCGGCGCTGGTTTCGACGTGGAACACCCGGTCGGCGCAGTCCATGGCGAGGCGGAAGCGGGCGCGGCTGACGGGATCTTCGACGAGGTCGGCGGCGCCGCCTGCCCACATGACGTGCGGGCCGAGCGCGATCAGGTAGAGTTCGTCGGCCTTGAAGCAGAAATCGTCGAGACGGAGCGGCTCGAGCGCATAGAAACGGCCGGAGCGACCGCGCCAGTTCACCGGATGCGCGGTGGCGTTCTGCAGCAGCGTACGATCGAGTGTCGGCACCATGCCCCCGGCTCCTTCGGTACCCGGCGAAAGAGAACGAAAATAGAACAAATTTGAGCTAAATGTCAAGCACCGCCCTGCATGACCTCTACACCTATGGGCTGAGCCGCAAGGTTCGTCAAGATGTAGTGGTTTTTGCCGGGCCGGGCGCTATCCCTTGCTTCAGCTTTTCGAGGCGCTCCCGCAGCTCGGGCGTGATCGGCCGACGGAGACCTTCGTCATAGGCCGCGAGGATCAGCCGGTTGGTTTCGCCTTCGATGGCGCCGATCAGGCGCCCGCGAAACTCCTCCACCGGCAGGCCCGGCGGGATGGCGGGAAGGAAGCGGGCCCGGGCGGTGCCGGGCCAGAGTAACAGGCTGTTGCGACCCCAGAACAGGCCCGAATTGAGCGCCACCGGCACCACCGGGATGTTCAGGCCTTCGTAGAGCCGGACCACGCCGTAGCGATAGTCGTAGGGGTCGAGCGGTGCCTTGCGGGTGCCTTCGGGGAAAATGATGATCCGGGCGCCATTGGCGAGGGAGCGGCGGGCGTCGGCCAGCATCAGGGGGATGGCGTCGCCGCCTTTCGAGCGATCGACCCGGATGGTGTCGAACGCCATCGCCGCCTGGCCGAAGAACGGGATGTCCATCAGCTCCTTCTTGGCGATGAAGGCCGGGCGCCCGGCGCCGGGCAGGAGCGCGAAGATATCCCAGTCGCTCATGTGCTTGGACGCAATGATGCAGGGGCCATCGGGGATGTTCTCGAGGCCGGTAACATCGGTCCTGATGCCGGCGATAAGTCGCAGCGCCAGGATGTGGGAGTGAATCCAGTAGCGCGCCAGGGCCCAGCCGAACCGCGTGCGCCCCCAGATCGTGCTGATGCCGACGACGATCGCCAGCACCACGGTCTGGAGGTAGAACACCGCATAGAACAGCAGCGAGCGAAGCGCTTGGCCGAACAAAGTTGATCCTCCCAATTTGCGCCGGAGGGTGCCTGCTGCGGCGCAGGCGAACAAGCGAGAAATCGGTGCGTGGCCACCCCCACCCTCAGGTCCCTCCCACAAGGGGACGCGGTAGCGCCCTGAGGGGAGGGAGGCGATAGCTGCACGCTCTCGGTTCCAGCGTCTGCCTCCCCCTTGTGGGGAGGGATCAAGGGTGGGGGTGGGCGGCAAACGCCGGTCAGGAGGTCCGTTGCAGGAAGCGGCGGACCGTCATGCGCGAGGTGATGGCGGTCAGCGCGGCGATCACCGGCACCACGGCGAGAATGCCGAACATGCCGTCGATGCCGAGCGCGAAGCGACCGAACAGGATGCCCAGTTGCTGGCCGGCCTCCTGCGGCACCATGGAGCCGGCGGCGAGGCCGACGAGCAGGAAGAACAAGAGCGCCGCGAGTCCGCCGAAGATGCCGCCACGGAAGCCGATGGTGAGAAAGCGCCCCTGGAACTCGCCGGCGATGAAGTTGTTCGAAGCGCCGATGAAGTGCAGCACGTCGACGATCTCGCGGTTCGACGCCATGGTGCCGCGGGTGGCGAAGACGATGGCGAGCACCGTCGCCACCACGATCAGCGCGAGGACCAGCAGGCCCGAGGCGACGATGGTGCCGGCCATGACGTTGAGCTGCTGTCGCCAGGCCGCATGGGTGTCGAGGCTGGCGCCCTTCACCGCGGCGAGGTCGCGCTGCAGCTTTGCGACGTCCGCCTCGGCTGGATCGGCGAGTTGCACGACCACCAGCCTCGGGATGTCGATGGCGGTGAGGTCGAGCCCGGCGCCCAGCCAGGGTTCGAGCAGCTTCTGGCTTTCCTCGAGGCTGAGGGCGCGCGCGGCGGCGACGCCGGGCGTCGCCTCGGCGAGCGCCACCGCGGTGCGCAGGTTCGAGTCCATCACCTCGCCTTCGACCGGGCGAATCTGGATGGTCATCTCGCGGCCGACATCGGAGGACCAGGCGATGGCGGATTTCTGCACCAGCACCACGCCGCCCAGCGTCACGCCGGAGAGGAAGGTCATGATGGCGATCAGGAGCACCAGGGTGCGACCGGCCACCGAGCGCTCCGGCACGATGGCGGCAGCGCGCTCGCGGTTCTCGATCCCGGCGAAGCGGGGAAGCTTCAGCTCAATCGGCAAAGACGATCTCCCCCTCGTTGAGGATCATGCGCGGAAAGGGGAAGGCGTCGAGCAACGGCAGCTCGTGCGTCGCGAGAATGATGGTGGTACCCATCTTGTTGAGTTCGGCGAACAGCCGCACCAGCCGCAACGACAGCTCGGGATCGACATTGCCGGTAGGCTCGTCGGCGAGCAGGATGTCAGGGCGTCCGATCACGGCGCGGGCGATCGCGGCGCGCTGCTTCTCGCCGCCTGACAGCACGGCCGGCAGCGCATCGAGGCGCTGGCCGAGGCCGACCCATTCGAGCAGTTCGGTGACGTTGGCGCGGTAGCTCGCCTCGGGTTCGCCCAGCACGCGCAGCGGCAGCGCCACGTTCTCGAAGGTGGTGAGGTGGTCGAGCAGGCGGAATTCCTGGAACACGATGCCGATATGGCGGCGCATCTGCAACAGCGCATCCTGGTCGAGCGAGGAGGTATCCTTGCCGAACAGGGTGACGCGGCCGCGGGTCGGTCGCAGCGACAGCAGCAGCAGCTTCAGCAGCGAAGTCTTGCCCGATCCGGAGGGGCCGGTGAGGAAATGGAAGGTGCCGGGTTCGATGCGGAAATTGAGATCGCGGAGGATCTCGGGCCCCTGCCCATAGCGCAGGCCGACATTGGAGAACTCGATCACCGGGCCATCCGCTCCGAATCAGTTGTGAGGCATCATAACAGCGGCATCCCGCCGGGGCGGGGTTCTCACCCATAATTCAGCCCAAATCTTGGTCGGATAAGCCGAGGGCCGCGGCAGTTTGGAGCATCGGGGTTTGAGGAAACTTAACCCCCCAGCGGCTAGCCTCCACCCATGCATTCGCCCCAACCCGCAACGGTCGTCATTGCCTGCCCGCATTGCGGCACGCGCTATCAGGTGCCGCCGGAAACGCTCGGGCCGACGGGCCGCAAGGTCAGTTGCGCGCATTGCGGCAAGGCCTGGCTGGCCGAAGCCAAGCTCCTGCCGCTGCACGAAGACCGGCTGTTCACGCCGCTCGAAGAGGAAGCGCTGGATCGCGAATTCAAGGCGATGGAGAACCGCACCGGTGGTGCCGAGATTCCGGCCTCGCTGCGCGGCGTGATGCCGGACGGGGCGCCGCCGCCCGAAGTGGTGCGCTCGATCGCCGAGATCAAGGCCGCCATCGCCCCCAAGCCGGTCGCACCGCCGCCGCCGGCGCCGAGTGCGGCTGAGCGGGCGGCCACCGGCAAGCTCGAGAAGCGCCAGCGCGCCGTAGCGCACGGCCTGCCGGCAGCACGTCTGTTTCGAATGATCCGCATCGCCGCCGTGCTGCTGCTGCTGGCAGTGGTAGCCGGCGGGCTGTTGTTGCGCACCGAGATCGTCAAGCTCGCACCCGCAATGGCCGGCGTCTACTCGGCCATCGGCCTCAACGTGAATGTCGTCGGGCTGGAATTCTCCGAGGTCTCGACCCTGATGAGCCGCCGCGGCGAGAATGAAGTGATCAGCGTGACCGCGACCATCCGTGGGGTGGAAGCGCGTCGCGTCGTGGTGCCGCCCGTCGTGGTGAGCCTGCTCGATGCCAAGGGCGCCTCGCTCTACCAGTGGAGCGTCATGCCGCCGGCCCCCGATGTCGAGCCGGGGGAAGCCGTGGCGTTCTCCGCCGAACTCGCGTCGCCGCCCAAGGGCGCGACGCAGCTGCGTCTCGGCTTTGCGCCGGGCCGCCAGAACGTCGCCGTGGCCACAGCCGCAGCGACCAAGCAAACATCTCAAGAGACGACCCGCTGATGGCCAGAATTCTGCTTGCTGAAGACGATGATGGGGTGCGCGCGTTCGTGTCGCGGGCGCTCGCACATATGGGCCACGATGTGGTGGAGGCCGAGGATGGCGGGCTCGCCGCCGAGGTGATGCAGGATGAGCAGGGCCGCTTCGACCTGTTGCTCTCCGACATCAAGATGCCGGTCATGGACGGCATCGCCCTGGCGCTCAATGTCGCCTCGGCCTGGCCCGAGGTCACCATCATGCTGATGACCGGCTTTGCCGACCAGCGCGAGCGCGCGCATGGGCTCGACCAGCTGATCTACGACGTGATCCCCAAGCCCTTCACCCTGGCGCAGGTGCTGGAAAAGGTCGATGATGCCCTTGCCGGCCGGCCGCCGGAGATTATCTCATTGGCACGTCAGGCCATGATGGGGTGAATGGCCGGATTGGGGTGACCCCGCCCCAAACACCATGATGGTCCCCGGTCGCTTCTCCCCTCAGGGGAGAAGGTGGCGCGAAGCGCCGGATGAGGGGTGAGGCGGTGCAATACGCGCTCGCTGAGAAGCTGAACCCCTCACCCTAGTTCCGCTACGGACCTATCGGCCCTAGCTTCACTATCCTCTCCCCTCAGGGGAGAGGGGCGCTTGAGCCGAACCACCGATGCGAGGCCTCAAGCTGGCACCGCCAGCACCCGCACATCGAAGGTCTCTGCCTTCTCCTCCATGAAGCGCAGGAACGCCGATCCCTCGCGCTCGATTTCGGCGACATCCTTCATCCTGAGCTTGTGGTAGGGCGTGACGGTCAGCACCGCCGCGCCCTTCTTGCGCTCGATCGCCCAGGCGGCGGAGATGATGCCGTCGACCAGTACCGAGGGCTTTGCGTCGTGCAGGAAGTCGCCCCGCGTTTCGTCGGCTTCGGCGAGCACGCGGCGGCGGTTGTCGTAGCCGAGGAAGGCATTTTCGAACAACGGCATGAAGCGGACAGGCGCAGGGGTGTCTCCGTCCGGACGCGGCGCCTCGGGCAGGTCGAACAGCTCGCGGCCATCGGGGGCGGTGAAGGTGACGAGCTCGGGGCGCAGGGCTTCGAACACTTCGCTCAACTTGGTGAGACGCGACCAGCTCTGCATGTCGGCGACGCTGGCCGGCCCATAGGCCGCTAAGTAACGGCGCACCAGGGTTTGGCGGGCGATGGGGCGCTCATAGGGCGCAGGCAGCCAGTTGTCGATGCGGGTCAGCAGCGGGGCATGGCCGGAGCCCCAGATGCGGGTGGGCGGGATCTGGATCAGCGCATCGGAGGTTTGCAGCAGCATGGTCATCGCCAATGGTTCGGCAGTGGGGAAGCGTTCGGCAAGGCGCTTGCCGAGCTGGCCGGCCGTCATCGGCTCGGCATCGAGCAGTTCTCGCGCCAGCGCGAGCACCTGCGCCTCGTCATTGTCGCCGAAGCGTTTCCTGAAATTGCTCTGCCACACCGAACGGAGGAATGGCTGCACCAGGGCGCGGATGCCGATCAGGTCGTCGGCAGTGTGCAGATGGAGCGTGCCGCGCATGGTGGTGGCGCGGGCCAGCGCGCGCTCGACGATCAGTGCGGTCAGGCCCTCGTGGGTGAAGCCGTTCAGCCGGGACCACAGCCCGATATAGGGATCGTGGGTCTGCTGCGCCTGCATGCCGACCAGCCAGGCGATGGTATCGGCGATCGACATGTCGGTGCGCTCGAGCAGCAGCTGGCGAGCAAGGGTGGCGCGGTTGAGCTGGCGATCGGTCAGGGTCTTGGTCATCGGCGCCTCCTTGGCATAGCCATAAACTAGCCGGGGCGTACTGACAGGGCCTGTCAGCAGCTTGCGCGGGCCCGCAAGCGCTCCGATAGTTCCACCATGATAGCCATTCTCGCATTGCTGCTGGTTTGCCAGCTGGCCGGTGAAATCCTGGCGCGCTCGCTGGCGCTGCCCATGCCTGGTCCGGTGGTCGGGCTGATCCTCCTCGCCATGGTGTTGCTGGCCTGGGTGCAGCGGCGACCGGATCTCAAAGGGACGCTGCTCGACAAGGTGACGACCTTCCTCGTCGGCGGATTGGGCCTGCTGTTCGTGCCGACCGGGGTCGGGGTGGTGCAGCAGCTGGGGCTGCTCGGCGACTATGGCGTGGGGATCATGCTGACGCTGATCATCTCCGCGGTGCTCACCATGCTGGCGACGGTCGGAGCGTTCCTCCTCGTCAAGCACTGGACGGGGAAGCGGCCATGAACGATCCGTTCGCGCTCTGGGTCTATCTCAGCTCGACGCCGCTGCTGTGGCTGACGGTGACGTTGTGCGTCTGGGTCGGGGCGGACTGGCTGGCGCTGAAATCGGGCCGCAACCCGCTGGTCAATCCGGTGCTGCTGTCGATCGTTGCCGTCGGGGCGGTGCTGCTCGCCACCGGCACGCCGTACGCCCGCTATTTCGAGGGCGCGCAGTTCGTGCATTTCCTGCTCGGGCCGGCGATCGTCGCCATCGCGGTGCCGCTGGTCACCAACCGCAGGATCGTCATGGAGAACCTGTTGCCGCTGCTCGGGGCGCTGCTCGCCGGATCGGTGACGGCGATCGTCTCGGTGGTGCTGTTGGGCCGGCTGTTCGGGCTGCCGCCTGATGTGTTGCTCGCCATGGTGCCGAAATCAGTGACGGCGGGTGTCGCCATGGGCATCGCCGAGCAGATCGGCGGCTCGCCGTCGCTGACCGCCGTGCTGGTGGTGTTGACCGGGGTTACGGGCGCCGTGCTGGTGACGCCGATGATGAACGCATTGAAGATCACCGACTACGCGGCGCGCGGTTTCTCGGTCGGGCTCGCCTCGCACGGCATCGGCACGGCGCGAGCCTTCGCAGTCGATCCGGTGGCGGGGACATTTGCCGGTATCGCGATGGGGTTGAACGCGGTGCTGACCTCGGTGCTGGCGCCGGTGTTGGCAAGCTGGCTGGTTTAGCTATTGGGCCCCCGGCCTTACCTCCCCACCGGGTGTCATCCCAGCGAAAGCTGGGATCCATCTATCCGCCGGCACGGGCTGCGAGTTGGGTCCCAGCTTTCGCTGGGATGACACCGAGTGGGTGGATAAACCTGTTCACCCCAAGCGAGACGCGCCGGCACTCACACCCAGTCCGGCACGCTGTCGAGCGCGATCAGTTCGGCGATCGATTTGCGCGGGCGGATGATGTGCCACTTGTCGCCATCGACCAGCACTTCGGGCACCAGCGGGCGGGAGTTGTAGGTCGAGGCCATCACCGCGCCATAGGCGCCGGCCGACATCACGGCGAGCAGGTCACCTTCCTTGACGCCCGCCATCTTTCGATCCTGGGCGATGAAGTCGCCGGTCTCGCAGACCGGGCCGACCACGTCGGCGGTGATCTGCGCGAGGTTGGAGTGCACCACCGGCTGGATATCGTGATGCGCCTCGTAGAGGGTAGGGCGGATCAGGTCGTTCATCGCCGCGTCGACGATGACGAAGGTCTTGCCGCCCTCCTTCACGTATTCGACCTTGGTGACGAGGATACCGGCATTGCCGACGATCAGCCGGCCGGGCTCCAGCACCAGCGACACGCCGAGCGGGCCGATATGCTTCCTGACGATCTCGGCATAAGCGGGCGGGGCCGGCGGGGCATCCTCGTCGTGGTGATAGGGAATGCCGAGGCCGCCGCCGACATCGGCATGGCGGATGTCGTGCCCGGCGGCCTTCAGGTCGCGTACCAGTTCGGCAAGCAGCGCGAAGGCATTGTCGAACGGGGTCATGTCGGTGATCTGGCTGCCGATATGCATATCGACGCCGACGGCGCGCACCCCGGGCAGCGCCGCGATGCGGGCATAGACCTCACGGGCCCGGGCGAATGGGATGCCGAACTTGTTCTCGGCCTTGCCGGTCGAGATCTTCTTGTGGGTGCCGGCATCGACATCGGGGTTGATGCGCACCGAGACCGGCGCGGTCATCCCCATCGACACCGCGACATCGCTCAGCCGCTCGAGCTCCGGCTCGCTTTCGAGGTTGAAGCACTTGATGCCGATCTCGAGCGCCCGGCGCATCTCGGCGAAGGTCTTGCCGACGCCCGAAAAGACGATGCGGTTGGCTGGCACCCCGGCGGCAATGGCGCGCTCGAGCTCGCCGCCCGAAACCACGTCGGCGCCGGCGCCCTCCTTGGCGATCAGCTTGATCACCGCCTGATTGGAGTTGGCTTTCATGGCATAGGCGACCAGCGTGTCGATGCCCTTGAAAGCATCGCGCAGCACCTGCACGTGGCGGCGAAGCGTCGCCGCCGAATAGACGTAGAAGGGCGTTCCCACCTTGCCGGCGAGCGCGGTCAGGTCGACCTCCTCGGCGAACAGCCGATCGTCGCGATACTGGAAGTGATGCACCAAGGTCCTGCGTCCCCACGAAATCCGGGCGGAAGCTCTAGGCGAAAACGCCTGAGAGCGGAAGCTGGAGTTATTGATGGGGGCGATTGGGGAGCGTGATGGATGCAGGTCGCTGTCGCTGCGGGAATGACCCGGTGCCTATGGCTAGGCCTGAGCCGGCCAGTGATGCTCGATCCGTTCCGCAACCATTCGCTGGATCGCCCAGAGATTGCGGTCGTGGATGCCATACTCCTCGAGCTTGGTGACGGTCGACAGCACGTATTCGGCCATCGAACCTTTCCAGCCATGCGCCTGCGCCAGCCGGTCGGCGCGCTCCGCCAAGGTAAGGCCGCCGACGTAACGCGTGCTCTTGCGGTCGATCGCAAACGCCAGGGCAGTGAGCGGTCCCTCGGCGGTTGCGACCTTGATCCAGCGGCCCGGGAAGGCGTTGGGCACCATGCTCATTTCGCGACGGACCAGCTTGTCCATGTTGGCCTTGATGGTCCCGGCAGGGATGCGGAAGGCGACGCTGCGGCAGCTGCCGCCGCGATCGAGGCACATCATCAGTCCTGGCTGTTTGGGATTACCGCGCCAGCGTTGGTCGAACAGGCAAAAGCTGCGGTGCCAGCCGCTCGCGACCGCGATGCGCTGCTGGTCGAACTCGGTTGCCGGGTTCCAGATCAGCGAGCTCAGCGCGAAGATCCAGAACTCGCCAGCGGGCGCAGTGTCGATGATGCGCGCCACCTCGGCCTCGTAGTCGGCTTCGGTCGCCGGGCGGATCCCGGGGTAATTCGGTTGACCCGGGTCCTCGATCACGGGGATCCGCGCGATGTGCTCAGTGGTGAGATGGAGGGCACGAGGCTTGAGCGGCATGGCCGTAGCCTACTCTACTCCGCCGTCGCCGTGACCCCCCGATTTCTTCACGCTGACCGGTTCGGACTTCACGCCGGTGAGGATTTCCTTCCAGCGGGCGGCCTGCAGGGCGACGTTCTCGGGAGCCGTGCCGCCATAGCTCTTGCGGGCGGCGACCGAACTCTCGACGCTCAGCACCTTGTGGATGCGGCTGTCGATGCGGTGGTCGATGAACTTGAAGTCCTCGATGGTGAGGCCGTCGAGGGTCATGCCCTTCTGCTCGGCCAAAGCGACGATCTGCCCGGTGATATGGTGGGCCTCGCGGAATGGGATATTGGCCTGCTTCACCAGCCAGTCGGCGATGTCGGTGGCGGTGGAGAAGCCGGCATTGGCCGAGGCGCGCATCTTGTCGCGGTTGGCCTTCAAGTCCTCCACCATGCCGGTCATCGCGGCGAGCGACAGGCTGAGCGAATCCAGCGCGTCGAATGCGACTTCCTTGTCTTCCTGCATATCCTTGGAATAGGCGAGCGGCAGGCCCTTCATGACGATCAGCAACGAGGTCAGCGCGCCCATGATGCGCCCGACCTTGGCGCGGATCAGCTCGGCGGCATCCGGGTTGCGCTTCTGCGGCATGATCGACGAGCCGGTGGTGAACTTGTCGCTGAGTTTGACGAAGCCGAACTGCGCCGACGACCAGATCACCAGTTCTTCGGCGAAGCGGGAAAGGTGCATGGCGCACAGGCTGGCGGCCGAGAGCGTCTCGAGGATGAAGTCTCGGTCGGAAACGGCGTCGAGCGAATTGGCGGTGGGGCGATCGAAGCCGAGCGCCCTCGCCGTCATGTCGCGATCGATCGGGTAGGGCGTGCCCGCCAGCGCGGCCGAGCCGAGCGGGCTTTCGTTGAGGCGCTTGCGGGCATCCTCGAAGCGGCCATGGTCACGCCCGAGCATTTCGACATAGGCGAGCAGGTGATGCCCGAAGGTCACCGGCTGGGCGTTCTGCAGGTGGGTGAAGCCGGGCATGATGGTCGCGACTTCCTCTTCGGCCCGCTTCACCAACGCCAGCTGCAGGGTTTTCACCTGCGCCAGGAGCGTGTCGATGGCATCGCGGACATAGAGGCGAAAGTCGGTCGCCACCTGGTCGTTGCGCGAACGCGCGGTATGGAGCCGCCCCGCGGCATCGCCGATCACTTCCTTCAGCCGGCTCTCGACATTCATGTGAATGTCCTCGAGCGAACGCGAGAACGTGAATTTGTTTGTCTCGATCTCGTCGAGCACGGCCTTTAGGCCGGTGATGATCGCGTCGCGATCCGCCTGGGTCAGGATGCCCACTTCCGCCAGCATGGTGGCGTGTGCGATAGAGCCGGCGATGTCCTGCTTGTAGAGCCGCTGATCGAAGCCGATGGAGGCGTTGATCTCTTCCATGATGGCGTCGGGCCCGGTCGCAAAACGGCCGCCCCACATGCGATTGCTCATCTCAACTCCAACGGTAGAACTATGACCGACCAAAGCCCCGCACCGACCCGGAGACTGCGCCCCAGGCGGGTGCTGCTCATCGCCCTGATCAGTGCGGCGGTAGCACTAGTCCTTACCCTCGTCATTGGCAACTTCATGCCCGCGCAGGCGCGGCAATGCGACCCGCAGGTGGTCAAGGGCCAGAAGATCGATGCGGCGGCCGTCGGCATGCTGGCGGCGCTCACCGGCACGGGTGAAGGGCGCGGCTATGCCGACATGTCGTTCAAGGATGCCGCGGGCACTCCGACCACCATCGCCAGCTTTGCCGGCAAGAAGCTGCTGGTGAACTTCTGGGCCAGCTGGTGCGTACCCTGCCGCGAAGAGATGCCGGCGCTCGACGCCATCGCCAGCAAGTATAATTCGGACCAGTTCATGGTGCTGCCGATCAACCTCGACGTGGGCGAGAGCGGGCTCGAAAAGGCGAAGAAGTTCCTCGCCGACGAGGGGCTGAAGAACCTGCCGCTCTATGCCGACTCCACCTTCGATGCGTTCAAGCGGCTGCAGCAGCAGGCCGTGGCGGTCGGGCTGCCGGCGACGGTGCTGCTCGACGAGAGGGGGTGCGAACTGGCGGTGCTGCAGGGCCCGGCCGAATGGGACTCGCCCGACGGCCACAATGTCATCGACACGCTGATCGGCACCTGAGCCATGGCCCGCATCCTCTGCGTCGGCGCCCTGACCATGGACACCATCTTCCGGCTGGAGCGCCTGCCGGAGGGACCGGGCAAGGTCATTCCGCTCGATGCGGTGGAGGTCGCCGAAGGCATGGCGGCGGCGCAGGCGGCCAGCATCGTGCGGCTCGGCGGCAAGGCGGCGCTCTGGGCTTCGGCCGGTGACGACGCCACCGGCGACCGGCTGGTGCAGCAGATTTCCGGCGAGGGCGTCGATTGCTCGCGGGTGCGCCGGGTTGCCGGCTCGCGCTCCGGCTTCTCGTCGATCTTCATGGATCGCACCGGCAGTACGATGATCGTGCCGCGCTACGATCCGACGTTGATGGCGTCGCCCGATAGAGCTCCCGACCTCGATGGCATCGACGCGGTGATGGCCGACGTGCGCTGGCCGGGGGCGGCAGCGCTGGCACTGGCTGCAGCAAAGGCTGCGCAAATCCCGGCCATCCTCGATGCCGATATGGCAGCGCGCGAAGTGCTCGACGGGCTGCTGCCGCTGGCGAGCCATGTGGTGGCGTCCGAGAGTGCGGCGAGGCTGGTGACCGGAGCGGAAACGGCGGAGCAGGCGGCAGGCTGGCTGGCTCTCAGCCATGGCGGTTTCGTCGCGGTCACTGCCGGGGGAGAAGGCTGCTGGTGGACGGAAGGCGACGGCATTCGCCACTCGCCGGCGCCCAGGATCGAGGCGATCGACACGCTGGCCGCGGGCGACGTGTTCCATGCCGGCTTCGCGGTCGGGCTGCTGGAAGGCTGGCCGATGCGCAACATCATCGCCTTTGCCTCGGCGGCCGCGGCGATCAAGTGCACACGGTTCGGCGGACGATTGGGCGCGCCGTCGCGGGCCGAGGTTGAGGCGTTTCTGGTGCGGTAGGGCGGACAAGGCCCCCCCACCCGGCCCTGCGGGCCGACCTCTCCCCCAAGGGAGAGGTGGTGGTGAGGCGAGTGCAGTGCCCCAGCGCACCTCTCCCTTTGGGGGAGAGGTCGCCGCGTAGCGGCGGGTGAGGGGGCCTTTTGCTAAGCCGCGTTCGCAACCTCACGGATCGGTTTGGCGTCCGCCCTGCGGATTACCCGGCAGGGGTTGCCTGCCGCCAGCACGCCGGCGGGAATGTCGCGGGTTACCACGCTGCCGGCGCCGATGGTGGTACCGTCGCCGATGCTGACGCCGCCGACGATGATGCTGCCGGCGCCGATCCAGCACTGCCTGCCGATGCTGATCGGCTTGTTGATGCACTGGGCGCCGATCAGCTTGCCGGTTTCCGGATCGCGGCGCTCCCGCTCGCGCGGATCGACCGGGTGGCCGGCGGTCAGAAACATGACGCGCGGGGCAATGGCGGTGCCGTCGCCGATGCGGACGTCCGCGCCGTCGAGGAACACGCATTCGAAGTTGATGAACACGCCCTCGCCGATATGGATGTGCTTGCCATATTCCCAGGTGATGGGGCTCAACACGAAGCTGTCGCCAAAGCTGCCCAGTTGGTCGCGGAACATCGCGGTGCGGTTGGCGATGTCCCAGCTGGGCACGGCGTTGAGCCGCTCGAGTTTCTTCCTGGCTTCGACCTGCATCTCGATCAGATCCCAGTCCGGCCCTTCATAGAGCTCGCCCGACACCATCTTTTCGTAGCCCGTCTTGCCGATCTTTCCCATTGGGCCAATCTCCTTTGCAGCGTCCCCCCGCTGAAAGCGGCCGCTTCTGGCCTTGTGGGGCCGTTCCTCGCAAGCAGGGAGTTTGCAGAATCGGGAGCCGGTTCGCCCCATCTGTTCAGACGGGGTTCAGAGACGGGGCCTTGGCAGAGCGGGAGCTGAACGGCCGTTCAGACGGTGCGGTCGATGATGCGGCCGACGAACTCGTCGGAGCGTCGCTGCATGTCGCCCAGCGCGCGCTCGAGGTCGGCGCCGTTCGTGGCCGAGCCTTCATTGACCTGCTTGAGCAGCAACTGGTGTTCGAGATCGGTACGCTTCTTGGCCACCAGCACCTGGGCGACGCCGAGCGTGTCGGCCTCGCGGAACGCCATGCGGTAGATCGACGTGTCGAGGTTCATCACACCCCTCCGGCGGGTCAAGCGAGCTTGTCGACCCTGGTCCCCTGGCCGGGCGGTGGTGCGGCGCGCGCCACGCCGTCGACCATCTGGATCAACGACATCTCCATCTCGTGCGACTTCTTCAGCACGGCGATGGCGATCGATTGCTGCGTCCCCTGCGACCGCGCGGCAAGCAGCTGCGATGTGAGATCCATGTCCATCCCCGGCATTTTATTACCGGGACGTAAACGGAGGCTTGGGCCGAACGGTAAACAGCAACCTAACGGCCGCGTAACTCAGCGTCCGCCGAACAGCGCCACGTCGCGGCGTTTGAGCGGCACGCAGAGCGCCGCGCCGGCGATCAGCCCACCGACATGGGCCGACCAGGCGACCGGGCTGGCATCCCCGAAAACGAGGTAGAACAGCTGCACCGCGGCCCAGGCGCCCAGCATCCACAAAGCCGGCAGCGGCAACGGGATCGGAATGGTGAGGCCGAGCAGCACATAGACCCGCGCGTGCGGGTAGAGGACGATATAGGCGCCCATCACTCCGGCCACCGCGCCCGAGGCGCCGATCAACCAGGTATAGGTCCCCATGGCGAAGAGGATGTAGACCAGTCCCGACAGCGCGGCGCAGGCGAGATAGAAGGCGGCGAACTTCACGTGCCCCAGCCCATCCTCGATATTGTCGCCGAACACCCACAGGAACAGCATGTTGCTGCCCAGGTGCAGCCAGTCGGCGTGAAAGAACGCGTAGGTGATGAGCGTCAGCCCGTCGGGTAGGAAGGCGAGGCGGTCGGGTGCGCCCGGCTGCAGGAAATAGGCCGGCACGGCGGCGTAGGAGAGCGCGAACTCGTCGAAGGCCATGCCGTTGCCATGGGCAAGCTGGATCAGGAACACCAGGACGTTCAGCCCGATGATCCCATAGGTGACATAGGGGAACCTGATATGGCGGACCGGGTTGCGGTCGTGCAGCGGGATGAACATCAGCCGCGCTGTTGCCCTTGGTCGTGACCGAACTTCCCAGGCGTCCACAGCACGTCGCTCTCGCCATTGGCGTTGGCGACGCGCGCCATGACGAACATCAGGTCCGACAGGCGGTTGAGATAGACCAGCACCGCATTGTTGACGTCGGGTTCGGCGGCGATCAGTTCGACCACCAGCCGTTCGGCCCGCCGGGTAACGGTGCGGGCCAGATGCAGCGCTACCGCCAGCGGCGTTCCGCCGGGAAGGACGAAGCTCTGGAGCGGCGCCAGGCCCTCGTTGTAGTTGTCGATCTGCTGCTCGAGCCACTCGGCCTGGGCCGGGGTGATGCGCAGGGACGCCGGCGCCCCCGCCGGGTCGGCGCCCGGGGTCGCGAGGTCGGAGCCCAGGTCGAACAGGTCGTTCTGCACCCGCGCCAGCAGGCGGTCGAGTTTGGGCATCGAAGCCGTGTGGAGTCGCGCCATGCCGATGAAGCTGTTGGCCTCGTCGACGGTGCCGAAACACTCGACACGCAGGTCGGCCTTGGAGCGCCGCGGCCCGCGCACCAGGCCGGTGGTGCCGTCGTCGCCGGTGCGGGTGTAGATCTTGTTGAGCTTGACCATGTGGTTCCGCCGCGAGTCAGTGGCGTCGAAACTAGCTCACCGGTGTCGGCGCACGAAGCGCTTTCGATCAGCTGCCGCGACCGAAGAAGAACAAGGCGGCGAGGATCACCACGATGGCCACGGCCTGGGCGATGACGCGGGCGCGCATCAGTTTCTGGCTGAGATTGTGGTCGCCGCCGCGAAACATGTTCCACAAGCCCATGAACAGGATGATGGCGACCGCGCCGAGCGCGACGATGGTGATTATGCCGGTGATGTTCATAATGTCCTCGCGAGGAAGCGGCTGAGGCCCTCGCCCAGTCGGTCATAGATGGCACGAATGCGACGGCTGGTGAACAGTTCGCGGTGCGTGGTCAACCACACTTCCAGCGGCGGGGGGCGGAAATCGGGCAATAGCGGCACCATGCCGCGCGTGTCGGCCACCAAAAGATGCTGGGCGAAACCGACGCCGAGCCCGGCCTTGATCAGCTCCCAGGCATTGGTCTGGCTGTCGGTGCGGACGATGAAATCGCTGCGCCTGAGCACGAACCCCATGCGCCGGGCGGCGCCGATCAGCAGGTCCGAGCGGTCGAGGCCGATCAGGTCGTGCTCGAGAAGTTGTTCGGGGTGCTCCGGCCGACCGCGTCGGGCGAGGTAGCTCTCGTGGGCACAGGTAACGATCGGGCTTTCCCCGAGCTTTCTGGTGATCAGCTCGAGCTGGGTGGGACGAAACATGCGGACCGCGATGTCGGCCTCGCGCAGCAGGAGGTTCTCGGCCGAATCCGACGGCACCAGCTCGATCGCCACCTGCGGGAAGGTCTGACGCAGGTCGTTGAGGAACGGCGGCAGCACATAATGGCACATCACCGTGCTCGAGGTGATGCGGACCGAACCGGTGAGCGCGGCACTCGCGCCCTCGGCGATCAACGTCGCCTCGGCCAAGGCCTGCTGTGCGGCGAGCACCGGCTCATAGAGCTTCAGCGCCGTGTCGGTGGCGTGGAAGCCGTTGAGGGTCCGCTCGAACAGGCTCATCCCCAATGCCTGCTCGAGCGCTTCGACATGGCGACCCAGGGTCGGCTGGCTCAGGCCAAGTGCGCGCGCGGCCGCCGAGAGCGAGCCGTGCTCGACGACGGCGCCGAAACTGCGCCAGAGCGACCAGTCGGGATCAGGCATGCTTTCAAGCTCCCTTGCCATTCAATTCTGTATGGCAAGTGTACGATTCTGTCCAATTCATCAACGCCGACGTTGCGCATAGCTTGTTCGTCACCAGCAAGGAACAAGCAAATGAGCGCGCAGAACGTCATCGTCATCGGGATCAACGGCCATGTCGGCCACCATATCGCCAAGGCCTTCGTCGCGGCGGGCTGGGCGGTTTCCGGGTTCGGGCGGTCCAACAAGCAGCCTATCCCAGGGGTGCGGTTCATCAAGGGTGACGCCGACGACGTCGAGGCGATGCGGGCGGCGATCGGCGATACCGAAGTGGTGGTCAACGCGCTGAACCTGCCCTATCACCAGTGGGACCAGGGCCGGATGGAGGCCCAGAACCAGCGGGTGATCGAGGCGCTCGGCACGAGCGGCAAGACGCTGCTGTTTCCCGGCAATATCTACAACTACGCGGCCGGCGACCGATTCGTGACGCCGGATCTGAAGCAGCGGCCGCAGACGCCACGGGGCGAAATCCGGGTGCGGGTCGAAGCGCTGTACGAGGCGGCGGCCAGGCGCGGCGACATCCAGGCGATCGTCCTGCGCGCCGGGGACTTCTACGGGCCCGAGAGCAGCTTCGACTGGTTCGACCTCGCCATGTTGCGCGAGGCGAAGAAAGGCAGGTTCGCCATGATGGGCGTGCCGGGCATCGGGCATTCCTGGGCTTATCTGCCGGATGTCGGTCGGGCATTCGAAAAGCTCGCCTGGCACCGCCAGCAGTTCGGCGCGTTCGAGAACTTCCACTTTGCCGGCAACTACGTGACGCCCGAACAGATGGCTGCCGCGGCGGTCGCGGCTTCCCCAGTGAAGCTCAAGGTCGGGACGTTCCCGCGCGTGCTGTTCAACGTCGTCGGGCTGGTCGACCCGCTGATGCGGGCGGTGAGCAAGATGAGCTATCTGTGGGAGAACCCGATGGAGCTCAGGGACGCGCGGCTCGACGCGATCCTCGGCCCGGATTTTGCGACGCCGTTTGACGAGGCCGTGGCGAGGACGGTGGCGCCGTTCTTCCGTGAGGAGAAGCTGGCGGCTTAGACTGCTGAGGCTGGTGGCTGTGGACCCCCACCCCTGGCCCCTCCCCGCAAGGGGGAGGGAAACGCATCCACTAAAGTCGGTGTTTTGGTCTCCCCCCTCGCGGGGAGGGGACAGGGGTGGGGGGCGGCTCGCACCAGCCAAGCAGCTAAAACCCCAGCTCCTGCCGAATCTCCGCGGCTGTCCGACCCGCCTCACGCAGGCTCCTGAGCGAGGTCGAGCCTTTCGACTTGCTGAGCTTTTTCCCCTCCGCGTCGAGGATCAGTTTGTGGAAGGTGTAGCTGGGCGAACTGAGGCCGAGCAGCATCTGCAGCAGCACATGGATATCGGTCGCGGGCTCCATGTCACGGCCGCGGGTCACATGGGTGACGCCCTGCGCGTCGTCGTCGACCACGACGCTCAGGTGATAGCTGGTCGGGGTGCCCTTGCGCTGCAGCACCACATCGCCCCAGCGCTCCGGCCGGGCATAGCGGATCTGCGGTCGATCGGCAGGGGTAGGGCCGGCGACGCTGTAGGTCAGCACGCCGGTCAGCGCCGTCGCTTCATCGGTCTTGAGGCGCCAGTTTGCCTGGTGTCCTTCGGCGAAACGCTGCCTGATTTCGGCTTCGGACAAATGCCGGCAGATGCCGGGGTAGAGCGGCGCGCCGTCGGGATCGGTGCCGCCGGAGGTCGCTGCCAGTTCGGCACGCGAACAGAAGCAGGGATAGAGCAGGTCGCGGGCCCTGAGCCGACCCGCCGCCGCGGCATAGACGGGGAAGCGGGTGGATTGCTGCAGCACCGGCTGTTCCCAGGCGAGGCCGAGCCAGGCAAGGTCTTCGAAGATCGCGGCAGTGAATTCCGGCTTGCTTCGGGTAAGGTCGATGTCTTCGATGCGGAGGAGAAACCGGCCGCCCAGGGCTTCGGCCCATACGGCAGTGAACAGCGCCGAGTAGGCGTGCCCCAGGTGCAGCAGGCCATTGGGGCTCGGGGCAAAGCGGAGGACGGGGCTGGGCATGACAAAGTGCTAGCACGTAAGGACATTTCTTTGACAGATCGTCTCGATTCGGCCGAGGCGCTGCAGCGCCAGCTCGACGCGCTGATTGCGCTCGACCCCCGCCTCGGCCCGGTTGCCGAACGGGCCGGCAGTTTCGAGATCCGCCGCTTTCCGGGTGGCTTCGAAGGGCTGGCCCGGATCGTTACCGGCCAGCAGGTGTCGACCGCCAGCGCCGATGCGATCTGGAGTCGCTTCGCCCGGCTCGAGGGGGCGCTCGACCCCGTGGGTTATCTGAAGCTCACCGAAGCCGCAGTGCGCGGCGCCGGACAATCGGGCGGCAAGTACCGCACCTTGCGGGGACTGGCCGAAGCCATCGCGGGGGGCGAGGTCGACTTCGCCCATCTCGCCGAACTGCCGGCCGATGCAGCGATTACGGCGCTGACCCGGCTCAAGGGCATCGGGCCCTGGACGGCGGAAATCTACCTGATGTTTTCGGCGGCGCATCCCGACATCTTCCCGGCCGGCGACGTGGCGCTGCAGCGGGCGGCGGAATGGGCGTTCGGGCTTGACGGCAAGCCGGCGGTAAAGGACTTGATCGAGATGGCGCGGCGCTGGTCGCCCTATCGCTCCACTGCCGCATTGCTGCTCTGGCGCTATTATCGCGCCGTGCGGAACAAGGAAGGATTGTCGATCTGATGGCCAAGCTCTCCGGCCCGATGCTGCCGCCCAAAAGCGGCGGCACTCCGACGCAGGCGGTGATCCTGCTGCACGGCTATGGCGCCGACGGCAGCGACCTGATCGGGCTGGGCCACCACTGGGGCCCGCTGCTGCCCGATGCGCTGTTCATCGCGCCCAACGCACCGACGCCATGTGCCAGCAATCCGTTCGGCTTCGAGTGGTTTCCGCTGGCCGTGGATCGCATCGCCGGCCGCATCGAAGGGGCGAAGACGGCGGCCCCTGATATCATCGAGTTCCTAACCGACCTGTGGTCGCAGACCGGGATCAAGCCCGCCGATACGTTCCTCGTCGGCTTCTCCCAGGGCGCGATGATGGCGCTCCATGTCGGCACGGCGCTGCCGCGGCCGCTCAAGGGGATCGTGGCGTTCTCAGGCGCCTTCGTTCCGGCCGACGGCTTCCCGGCCATCGACAAGCCGCCCGTGGCGCTGATCCATGGCGACCTCGACCAGGTGGTCGATCCGGGGCTCAGCCGGAAGGCGGCGACCGAACTGACGGCCGCAGGCTTCGATGTCTCGCTGCATATTTCGCCGGGCACGGCGCACGGCATCGCGCCGGACGGGCTGGATTTCGCCACCTCCTTCATGCTGGCGCAAACCGCCTGAATCGACTGATCGAATCGCGCTTCACAGGGGTGTCACAGTCGGCATAGAATATTGCTGATCATGACTGGCCGCGATTCCCGTTCGGGGGGCGACAAGTGACAGTACATGTGTCGCTTGAGAATAGCCCTGCTCTGGTGCTGAATGCCGATTACAGGCCACTCAGCTACTACCCCTTGTCGCTATGGTCCTGGCAGGACGCGATCAAGGCGATCTGCCTCGATCGCGTACATGTGGTGTCCAATTACGACCGGGTGATCAAGTCGCCGAGCTTCGAGATGCTGCTGCCCAGCGTCGTCTCGCTCAAGGACTACGTGAAGCCGGCGCGACATCCTGCGTTCACCCGTTTCAACGTGTTCCTGCGCGACAAATTCCAGTGCCAGTATTGCGGCGCGCGGGACGACCTCACCTTCGACCACGTGATCCCGCGCTCGAAGGGTGGCCGCACCACCTGGGAGAACGTCGTCGCGGCCTGCGCGCCGTGCAACCTCAGGAAAGCCAACCGGCTGCCGCGGGAAATCAAGATGTTCCCGATGCAGGAGCCGTTCCAGCCGACGGTGCACGACCTGCACAATAACGGCCGGGCCTTCCCGCCCAACCACCTGCATCAGAGCTGGCTCGACTACCTGTACTGGGACATCGAGCTGGAGCCGTAGGGCCTCCACCGGGTTTCCGGCCCCTCTATCTAACCGCAGCAACATGAGCGACGTCGCGTTCAGCGTGGGCGAGCCGCATCACGGCGCCTCGCCTGAACGCGCTCGTTCGCTTGACATTGGCCTGTGCCTTGTCATATCTAACCGATCAGTTAGCTAACCAGTTAGTTAGGAGTGGGTATGCAACCCGACCAGCTCAGCCTCACTCTTTCTGCCATCGCCGATCCGACTCGCCGCGCCATCCTGATGCGGCTGATGGATGGAGAGGCGTCGGTCAAGGAGCTGGCGGCACCGTTCGAGATGAGCATTCCGGCGGTCTGCAAGCATCTCAAGGTGCTTGAGGGCGCGGGCCTGATCAGCCGCGGCCGCAACGCCCAGTTGCGCCCGTGCCGGCTTGAGGCGCAACCGCTGCGCGAAGCCGTCGGCTGGATCGAGGAGTTCTCGAAGTTCTGGGACACCAGCCTCAATCGGCTCGATGGGTTGCTCGAACGCCTGCAGGCGGCCGATCCCACCGCCAGGAAGAACTGAGGTGCAGATGGCCGGTGATATCGCCATGGACCCGCTGGAACAGCGCGAACTGATCATCACCCGCCGGCTCAAGGCGCCGCGCCGCCTGGTCTGGCGGACCTTCGAGGATCCTCACCTGCTGGCCCAGTGGTGGGGGCCCGAGAGCTTCACCTCCAGCATCAGCAAGCTCGAGTTCCGCACTGGTGGCGAGTGGCATGTCACCATGCACGCGCCCGACGGCGCCGAACGTCATGTACGCTACCAGTTCATCGAGATTCTCGCCCCCGAGCGGATCGTCTACCGGCCGCTTCGCCCGTCCGGCACGGCGGTGCGCAACGCCCCGCCGACCTATCTCGCGACCCTCACCTTCGAGGCGCTCGGGGAGGAAACGGTCTTCACCATGCGCGCCGAATTCGACAGCGCCGCGGACCTCGCCGTCGCCGTGACCGGCGGCTTCCAAGCCGGCACCAGCCAGGCGCTCGACAAACTCGAGCGGCGGCTCGCCTCATGCTGAGGCGCAGTGTCGTCACTTTTGCCTTGGCCGCGGCGGCATTCGCCGCGGCGCCTGTCATTGCGCAAACCGCAGGAGACGATCCGATGAGCACACCCAGCAGCACCGGCAAGGTCCCGGTCGACGGCGCCGAGATCTACTACGAAATCCACGGCGATGGGCCGCCGCTGGTGCTGCTGCATGGCGGCGTCACCCCGTCCACCACGTTCGGGGCGCCGCTCGAGGCGATGGCGAGGACACATCGGGTGATCGCCATCCACCTGCGCGGCCATGGCCTCAGTACGGACAGCGACGCGCCCTGGTCCGCCGAGACGATGGCCGACGACGCGGCTGCGGTGCTCGCACATCTGGGCATCGGCCAGGCGCGTGTGATGGGCTATTCACTGGGCGCCGCCGTGGCGCTGCAGGTGGCGATCCGGCACCCGGAGCAGGTCGAAAAGCTGGTATCGGTCGCGGTGGGCTTCAGCACCGACGGCGACTATCCGGAGGTGCGGCAGGCCTTCGCGCAGATGCCCGGCATGGCAGCTGCTATCGGCAAGCAACTGGCCGGCTCGCCGCTGGCGGAGCTCTATCCCGGTGTCGACTGGGAACGGGTGATGCGCAAGTCAGGGGAGATGAACCAGCCCGAGCACGACTGGACCGAGCTGATCAAGGCGATCAAGGCTCCGACCCTGCTGGTCTTCGCCGACGCCGATTCCATCCGGCCCGAGCACATGGTGGCGTTCTGGAAGCTTCTTGGCGGAGGCCAGCGCGATGCCGGGCTCGACGGCTCGCAGCGTCCCGCCAGCCAGCTCGCCATCCTTCCCGGTACGACGCATTACAGCCTGATCGAGTCGCCGCTGCTCACCGAGGTGGCGACGGCCTTTCTCGGGCGGTAGCGTTCAGGCCTTGCGGCCCCGCAACAGCACCGCGCCGAGCATCAGCACGATCGCGGCCGAGATCAGGGTATTGGCGCCGGCCAGCGTCACGCCGAACAGGCTGAACTGGATCTTGTCGCAGGGGACGACGCGCGCGGCGTTGATATTGGTGAGGTCGGAAAAACTCACATCGACGCCGGTGCCCGTGCAGGCGGTGGGGCCGGGCCAGAAGCCGTATTCGACACCCGCGTGGTAGCCGGCAAGGTAGGTCGACCACACAAAGGTCAGCAGCACCAGGGCGATGCCGACATACCAGACGGCGCGCGGCAGCCGGTGCCACAGGATCAGCACCAGCGCCAGCAGCGGCAGGCCCCAGTAGTACGGCATGCGCTGCTCGAGGCAGAGTTCGCACGGCACCAGGCCGCCGAACAGCTGCGAGCCCCAGGCGCCGGCAATGGTCGCAAGGCCGAGGACGAACGCAATCGTTGCGAGCAGGCGAGGACGATCGGTGGCGAGGCTGGTGGTCACGGTGACGCTCCTAGCAGCGCTTCCAGGAAAGGTTGCAGACTTTTCCGGTTCGGAAGCGCGACATACTTGATACGGATGCGCGTCATATTCTCGGGCGTGGGGCCCAAGTCAACTTAAGCCCGCTCACGAGATCGTCACTCGCCGCCCGGCCCGGTGAGGCCGAGCGTGGCCATCACCGCGCGAGCATTGGCGGGCGCATGTTCCTTGTCGGTGGAGACGAAGAAGGCGAACACGTCGCGGGGCGGTGGGCTGGCTTCGGCCGCCGTGACATAGGGCGCATCGGTAACCGGCTTGCCTTCGGCCCACGCCTTGAGCCAGCCGGCGCGAACCTCGCGCTCGGCAATCGAGTAGCTCTCCTTGCCCGGCGCACCCTGCAGTCGGGCATAGGAGAAATCGGCGGTCTGGTCGATATAGGCCCACTCGGCGGTGTCGGCGACGACGAGGGCGACGTTGTGCGCCCGCAACTGTGCGATGAAGCGCGGATCGGCAAAACTCTCGTGCCGCACTTCGATGGCGTGGCGAACTTTCGTTATGCCGGCGGCGTCGAGGTAAGGCGGGTTCTTGCCATGGTCGGCCTTGCCGGCCAGCGCGACCAGCGCGTCCGGCGTCTGCGGCAGCAGTGAGAGAAACGCCTCCATCCGCTCAGGATCGTATTTGCTGTTGCCGGGCAGTTGCCAGCAGAACGGCCCGAGTTTCTTGCCCAGCGCCATGACCCCCGAGGCGAAGAAGTTGGCGAGTGGCAGCTCGACATCCTTCAGCCGCTTGATGTGGGTCACCAACTGGTGGCCCTTCACGGTGAAGACGAAATCGTCCGGGGTCTGGCTGGCCCAGTTCTCGAAACTCGCCGCCTTCTGATGCGAATAGAAGGTGGCGTTGATCTCGATATTGCCGAGCCGGGCACTCGAGTAGGCCAGCTCGTCCTTCTGCTTCAGCCCGTCCGGGTAGTAGCTCTTCCGCCAGGCCTCGAATACCCAGCCGGCCGTCCCGAGCCCGATCGTTCCCGCCATGCTTCCCTCGCAACGCAAATCCGCCGCCAAGGTGGGCGAGCTTACAGCGCAACACAAGCCCGTTGCCCAAGGCGGCTTCTCGCGACGCGTGGCGGACGCTAGGGTGAGCGAGGCAAAGTCGGGGGCAGCGATTTCCGGGCCGAGGGTTCTGCGCGACGAGGACGTGCTGCGGCTCGCCGACATGCCGGCTGCCATCGCCGCGGTCGAACAGCTGTTCGCCCGGCTGGCGCGGCAGGCATTCGTCGCGCCGCCGCGACAGTTCGTGCCCTTCGACCGATCCACCGACCTGGTGTTCTCCACCGGTGGCATGAGCGATGGCGTCGCCGGCACTCGGGCCTATGTCGCGCGCAATGGCAAACATCACGACGACCAACTGGTCGTCGTCTGGGACATGCCGACCGGCCGGATGAAGGGCGTGGTGCTCGGCTCGGCGCTGGGCGTGCTGCGGATGGGGGCGATCGGCGGGGCAGCGATCAGGGCCCGGACCCGCCCGGACGCCGGCGAGGTGGCGGTTATCGGGGCAGGGCGGCAGGCCGCGGCGCATCTGGAGGCGGCGGCACGGGTCCGGCCGCTGCGCCGCGCGACGGTGTTCGCCCGGTCGGCTGAGCGCACCGCGGCGTTCTGCGCCGAGATGGGGCGGAAACTGCAGCTCGCGGTGTCGCCGGCCACCTCGGCCGAGGCGGCTCTGGACGGCGCCGAGATCGTGATCGTCGCGACGAGCAGCCTCCGGCCGGTGATTGCGGCCGGGTGGCTGCGGCCCGATGCCTATGTGCACAGCGTCGGCTACAAGAGCACGGTCGCGAGGGAAATGGACCTCGACGTCGCCGAGGCCGCCGCTACCATCGTCACGGACAGCCCGGCGCAGGTCACCGCGTTCGGAAGCAAGTTCATCCTCCACGGCACGTCGCATGGCGAGCGCGTCGAGCCGCTCTGGAGCGCGCCGATGCGGCCCGGCATCACGCTGTGTTATCCGATGGGGGTCACCGGCAGCGACGTGGTGGTCGCCGACGAACTGCTCCGGCGCGCCGAGCTGCTTCGTCCGGCAAAATGACTGGATTGGTGCCCCCGGTCGGACTCGAACCGACATGCCTCGCGGCGGCGGATTTTGAGTCCGCTGCGTCTACCAATTCCACCACAGGGGCGCGACGAAGCCCGTAGCATCGCGCCGGGGGAGGCGCAACCCTCCGCCGCTGCGGCTAGACAATCGGCGGCACGAATGGGTAGTCGGTGTCGCGCCGCGGCGGCAGGTCCGGCTCGGCGAGGCGCTGTGCCTCGGCTTCGATTTCGTCGCCCTGGGGCACAGCTTCGATGCCCTCGGCGTGCCTGAGGATGGCCGCCGCCGGGCCGGCATGCGCCTCGTCGACGCGGGCGCTGACGATGGCGCCGCCCTGCTCGACCTTCTCGGCCAGCGCCTTGGCTTCGGCTTCGGGGACCCCGGCGCCGGTGAAGGCGCCGATCAGCCCACCGGTCGCTGCGCCGACGCCGGCGCCGGCAAAGGCGCCGATGGCGGTGGCGAACAGCCAGCCGGCTGCGACGACCGGGCCGAGGCCCGGGATGGAGATGACGCCGAGACCGGCCAACAGGCCGCCGGCCGCACCGAGCCCGGCGCCGACCTCGGCCCCGGTGGTGGCGCCTTCGCCGACCTCGTCGGGCTGATGGTCGGGCGGGGCGACGAAGCTGATATCGGCGTGGGCGATGCCGGCCTCGTTGAGGGCACGTACGGCTGCGGCGGCATGCGCGTAGCTGTCGAACTGTCCGATGATGGTCTGCATCTCGGCCTCCTTGCTCGCCGTACAACGGGCAAGAGGGCCGCCGTGTTCCGCCGGCCCCGCTAAGCGCCCAGCACCAGGCGAGCGAGGTAGACGGCCAGCACGCCGCCGAGCATGGCGGCAAACAGGTTCCTGCTGGCGATGTAGATCAGCGCCGTGGCCGCGGCGGCGATGGCCTCGGCGGCGCCGCCGGCGAGTATCGCGGGGGCGACCAGCGCGGCCAGCACGGCGCCCGGTACATGCTTCATCCAGCTGGCAACGAAGCCGGTGGTGGGCAGCCGGTTGGCGAGCAGCAGGCCCCCGGCACGAATGGCGAAGGTGACCGCGGCCATGCCGAGAATGGCGATCAGCGCCTCAAGCGACATGGCGGCGCTCCCGGATGGTTTCGGCCAAGGCGCCGGCAAAGCTGCCGACGAGGCCCCCGACGATGATGTACCAGTTTCCCTCGATCAGCCTCGAGGTAAGGATGGCGGCAAGTGCCCCGACGATCCACGGCACGAGGTCGCCGCGGCCGCGCCACATGCCGAGCAGCAAGGCGAGGAAGGTGGCGGTGAAGGCGAAATCGAGCCCGTATTTCGTCGGGTCGTCGATGAAGGCGCCAAGCACTCGCCCGCACAGCGTCGACCCCATCCAGGTGAACCAGCTGAGGACGCCGGTGCCGAGGAGGAACGCCACGCTGCCGCGCCCCTTCCTGACCTCCGCCATGGTCATCGCCCATTGCTCGTCGGAGACGAAGAACATGGCGCCCAGTTGCCTGGGCAGCGACAGGTGTCCGACCAGCGGTCGCAGCGTCGCCGACATCAGCAGCATGCGCAGGTTGACGATGCCCGCCGCGATGACGATCGACAGCACCGGCAGGGTGCCGGGGGTCCACATGTCGAGCGCCACGAACTGGCTGGCGCCGGCGAAGACCAGCCCGCTCATCAGTGCCACTTCGAGGACGCTCAGCCCGGCCTGGCCGGCGAGCACCCCCCACACCACGCCGTAGGCGGCGATGGAAACGGCAACGGGGAGGAACATGCGGACGCCGAGCCAGAACTGCGCGGGTCCGCCGGGGGCGGGAGCATGCATGGGTGGGGACGCTACATCAGGTTGAGGCGATGGTGCGATGACATCTGGTGATCGGCGCCATTCACCGCAATGATGGGGCCAGAAGTCCATCACACGAGCTGGATGCGATCGCTTCCCTCCCCCTTGAGGGGAGGCATTGAGGGTGGGGGTGGTGCGGTGATCACCGATGGCCCCCACCCCCAGCCCCTCCCCCCGAGGGGGAGGGGAGCAGATCCGCCATCCGCTGGGCAACTTGCGCTACACTGCCCGCGTCATGCCGCCATCGACCAGCAGGCTCTGCCCGGTGACGTAGGAGGCGTCGTCGGAGAGGAGGAAGGCGACGACCTTGGCAAGTTCCCCGAGCTCGCCATAGCGGCCGACCGGGATCTTCCGGCGGCGGGCTTCGACGGTATCGTAATTGTCGAGGAAGCCCGCCAGCACGGCATTCATGCGGAGACCATCGGCGCCGTAGCGGTCGGCATAGAGCTTGGTCCAGGCCTGCAAGGCCGGACGCAGCGCCGACGACATCGGCATCGAGAGGTCCGGCGATTTGCCGGCAAAGCTCGAGATGTTCACCGCGGCTCCTCGCCTGGCGGCGAGGAAATGCGGCGTCACCAACCGCATCAGGCGGACCGGGTTCAAGACGATCATGTCGAAGCCGTGCTGCCATTCCTCGTCGGGCATGGCGCCGATATCGCCGGTCGGGACGTGCCCGGCATTGTTGACCACTGCATCGATGCGGCCATGGGTGGCGAGGGTCACGTCGACGAGGCGCTGGAGGTCGGCGGGCTCGGTGAGCGAGCCGCGCACCGCGGTGGCGGAAAGCTCGGCGGCGACCGCCTCGACCTGCTCGGAACGGGCGAACAGCGCCAGCCGGTAGCCGCGCTCGGCAAGCTCGCGCGCGACGGCGGCGCCGATGCCCTGGCCTGCTCCGGTGACGATGGCTACAGGCTGGGCCACAGGCTTGGCGACGGGCTGGGTCATTGGCATTCCTTCAGATTTTCATTGGCAACGCGGGCAGGCGACAGCGTGGTCGCGCGATTGACGGCGGCTCTCCCCGGGGCTAGAGAACCGCCCGTGCGTTCATACCCCATCGTGCTCCGACCCGCCTGCATCTTCAGCTGAGATGTGAAGTGGCCCGCCTCGCGACCCGGTCATCGACCGGCCGCCGGCCATTTGGGGCCAACGCCGTCGCATGATTTACGGGTTTCGGAGTTCACTCGATGAACAATCTCTCTCGGCCGCTCTGGCAGCGGTTCCTCGTCTTCCTCGTGCCGCTGATGCTCAGCAACATCCTGCAGTCGCTGTCGGGCACCATCAACAACATCTATATCGGGCAGATGATCGGAGTGGAGGCGCTGGCCGCCGTCTCGGTGTTCTTCCCGATCATGATCTTCCTGATCTCGTTCGTTATCGGCCTCGCTTCCGGCGCCGCGATCCTGATCGGGCAGGCCTGGGGCGCCAAGAACCTGCTGAAGATCAAGCAGGTGACCGGTACGACACTGACCGTCGGCTTCCTGATGGGGCTCGTCGTAGCGGTGTTCGGCGGCTTTTTTGCGCAGAACCTGATGGAGCTGCTCGGAGCGCCGGCCGACATCGTGGCCGAAGCGACTGCCTATGGGCGGATCGTCCTGATCGGCATGCCCGGGTTCTTCCTGTTCCTGATCATCACCTCGACGCTGCGCGGCGTCGGTGACACGGTGACGCCGCTGCTGACCCTGATCTTTTCGATCGGGGTGGGGCTGTTCGTCACCCCGGCGCTGATCCAGGGCTGGTTCGGCCTGCCGCAGATCGGGGTGCTCTCGGCGGCGGTGGCGTTCATCGCCGGCTTCGTGGTGGTGCTGATCTTCCTGTTCTTCTACCTCAACTACAAGAAGAGCCCGATGGCGCCCGACGCGGAGCTGTTCCGGCACCTGAAGGTGGATCTGCCGCTGCTCGGGCTGATCCTCAAGCTCGGCATCCCGGCCGGCGTCGCCATGGTGGTGTCGTCGATCTCGGCTATCGTCATCGTCGGCATCGTCAACCGCTTCGGCTCGGACGCCACCGCGGCCTATGGCGCGGTCAACCAGGTGCTGAGCTATGTGCAGTTCCCGGCCATGTCGATCGGCATCGCCGCCTCGATCTTCGCGGCGCAGGCGATCGGGGCGCGGCGCTTCGACGACGTCGAGAAGGTGACCCGCACCGCGCTGCTGATGAACCTGATCGTCACCGGCGTGCTGGTGCTGATCGCCTACCTGTTCTCGCAGCATCTGGTGCGGCTGTTCATCACCGACGAGTCGGTGGTCGAGATCGCCGAGCGGCTGTTGCACATCGTGTTGTGGAGCTGCCTGGTGTTCGGCTGGGGCTCGGTGTTCTCGGCGGTGATGCGCGCCTCGGGCGATGTGTGGATCCCGATGGCGCTGTCGCTGGCGGCGATCGTCCTCGTCGAAATCCCGGCGGCCCTGACGCTCAGCCACTTCTTCGGGCTCGAAGGGGTGTGGTGGGGCTACTGCATGAGCTTCAGCGCCCTGCTCCTCTTCCAGGCCAGCTACTACCTGGGCTGGTGGCGGAAGAAGGAAATCAAGGCGCTGGTGTAAAGCGTCTGCCTCAGGCCCTGCGGAGCGCCCGGCCAGGCGAAACGACGCTCTGCAAGTCCTACAAACCTCGGTGTCATCC
Source organism: Devosia sp. A16 (assembly GCF_001402915.1). GTDB lineage: Bacteria > Pseudomonadota > Alphaproteobacteria > Rhizobiales > Devosiaceae > Devosia_A. The sequence goes on along the minus strand of NZ_CP012945.1, from coordinate 1,612,282 downwards.
CCGCGAAAGCGGGGACCTCCGTTTGCGATCGTGCGGTGGGCACGAAAACAGAGGTTCCCGCTTTCGCGGGAATGACCCGGTGGGTGGGGCGAGACCGTAACTTAGCGTCCCGATGGGCATTCGCTGGGGTGACACCGAGAAGCCCGCGCCCCTAGGGCGCTGCCGCCTTGTTCGCCCCGGCCAGCACATCCCAGGCGGCCATGGCGCCGTCGATCACTCGCTCAAGGGCGGCGCCGCCGGCGCCGTCCCGGGCCTGCAATGCGAGCCCGTTCAGCACCGTGGTGTAGAACTGCGCCATGGCGTCGGCATCGGCGCCATCAGGCACATCGCCATCCACGATGCCCTTCCTGATCCGCGCCGCGAACGAGCCGGTCGACGCGTTGCGCAGCCTCGCGAGGTGGGCTCGCACCTCGGCGTTCTGCGGCGGCCCGACGGCGGCGGCGAGGACGATCATGCAGCCTGAGGGAATGTTGGGATCGACATAGGTCTCGGCGTTGGAACGCAGCAGGGACTCGATGGCGCCGCGCGCCGTGGGCATGTCTCCGAGGGTCGGCCCGTAGGTGCGCACATAGAGATCGAGCGCCTCGTAGAACAGCTGTTCCTTGGAGCCGAAGGCAGCGTAGAGGCTCGGCTTGCCGACGCCGAGCGCCTCGGTCAGGTCGTTGATCGAGGTGCCCTCATAGCCGCGCTCCCAGAACAGGCGCATCGCCTGCTCGAGCGCCAGGTCTCGATCGAACTCTCTGGGGCGGCCTGCCAAAATCGGGTTTCCGGACGATTGTCTACCGATCAGTATAAAATTCTTGACGCTTGATCGCAACCGTCATAGCCAATTGTGTACCGATCGGTAGAAAAATGGAGATCCGATATGACCGAGCTTGAGCTTTCCGGCCGCGTGGCCCTGGTGACCGGCGGCAGCCGCGGCATTGGCGCAGCCACCGTGCTGGCGCTGGCGCGGGCCGGCGCCGATGTCGCCTTTACCTTCGAGCGCAACGGCGAGAAGGCCGGCGAGGTCGCGCGAGAGGTCGTGGCGCTCGGCCGGCGCGCCGTCGCCATGCAGGTCGATTCGGCCGATGCCGGTGCGGTGATGGCCGCCGTCGACCGTACGGTTGCCGAACTCGGCCGCCTCGACATCCTCGTCAACAATGCCGGTGTCGGCACCGGCGGACCGTTCGGCGAGGTCACGGTCGAGAGCTTCGACCGGCTGTTCTCGATCCATGCCCGGGCGCCGTTCTTCGCGACGCAGGCGGCGGTCAAGCACATGCGTGGGGGCGGGCGGATCATTTCGATCGGCACCAACATGGCCACCCGCGTCGCAGGGCCGGGGCTCAGCCTCTACGTCACGAGCAAATCGGCGCTGGGCGGCATGACCCGCGCCCTGGCGCGTGAACTGGGGCCGCTGGGGATCACCATCAACACGGTCGATCCGGGCTCGACCGACACCGACATGAACCCGGCCGACGGACCGATGGCGCCGTCGCAATTGGGGCTCAATGCGCTCGGCCGGTTCGGCGCCGCCGAGGATATCGCAGCAGCGGTGGTGCATCTCGCCGGCCCCGGCGGGCGCAGCATCACCGGCACCTCGATCCTCGTCGACAGCGGCTTCAACGCGTAGGCGTTTCCCGGAGTTACTCGCCGGACGAGTGAACTGCCACCGGGTCATCTCGCGAAAGCGGGGATCTCCGTTTGCGATGGTGCGTCGGGCACGAAAACAGAGGTTCCCGCTTTCGCGGGAATGACCCGGTGGGTGGGCGGGTTCTGGTGCTCTCACATATCTCCGAGCTGGAACCACGGTGGGCACCGCGCGAAAATCGCCGCTTGACTTAGAGTGCGCTCGAACTCCTAGCCTTGGTTCTCGTCGGGACAAGGAAGGCAACGATGAAGATCGGTCAGCTGGTCAGGCGCTCGGGAGTTTCCGCCCACACGCTCCGCTATTACGAGCGGATCGGGCTGTTGCCCTATGCCGATCGGGACCGCTCGGGGCAGCGCGACTACGATCAGTCGATCCTCACCTGGATCGAGTTTCTCGGTCACCTCAAGGCGACCGGGATGCCGATCCGCGAGATGCTGCACTATGCGGCGCTGCGCGAAGCCGGCCCTGCGACCGAGGCTGGGCGTCGCGCGCTGCTCGAGCAGCATCGCGAACGGGTGCGGGCTCAGCTCGCCCGGCTCGCCGATTGCCTCCTTGTCCTCGACGCCAAGATCGCCGGCTATGCCGGCACATCGAAGAGGATGAAGGACTATGACGCAGCACTCCCGGAACGCCGCCAGCGACCGCCAGCCGCCCGGCGGGCAGGCGCCCGCCGCTAGCCTCGCGACGCGAACCCTGGGTCCGCTGACCGTTTCGGTGGTCGGGCTCGGTTGCATGGCGATGAGTCATGCCTATGGCGGGCAGGACGAGGCCGATGCGGTGCGCACGCTCCATCGCGCCGTCGAGCTGGGCGTCAGCTTCTTCGACACCGCCGAGGTGTATGGGCCGTTCGCCAACGAGATTCTGGTCGGCAAGGCGCTGCGGCCGTTTCGCGAGCGGGTGGTGATCGCCACCAAGTTCGGCTTCAGGATCGATCCGACCAAGACCGATATCGGCGCCATGACCGGCGTCGACGGGCGGCCCGAACATGCCCGCGAAGTGGCCGAGGCATCGCTCAAGCGCCTGGGCGTCGAAGCGATCGACCTGTTCTACCTCCACCGCGTCGACCCAGAGGTGCCGATCGAGGACGCGGTCGGCGGCATGGCGCAGCTGGTGCGCGAGGGAAAGGTGCGGGCGATCGGGCTGTCGGAAACCAGCGCCGATACGCTGCGGCGGGCGCACGCCGTACACCCGATCGCAGCGCTGCAGAGCGAATACTCGCTGTGGACGCGCGATCCGGAGGGCGAGATCCTCGAGACCTGCCGCGAACTCGGCATCGGTTTCGTGCCGTTCAGCCCGCTTGGCCGCGGCTTCCTCACCGGTGCAATCCAGAAGCCGGAAGATCTGGGCGCCAGTGACTTCCGGCGCAGCCTGCCGCGCTTCAGCGAAGCGAACATGGCGGCCAATGCCGCGCTGGTGCGGCTGCTCGAACAGATGGCGGCCGACAAGGGCGTGACGGCGGCGCAACTGGCGCTGGCCTGGGTGCTGCACCAGGGCGATTTCATCGTGCCGATTCCAGGAGCGCGGCGCATTGCGCATCTCGAACAGAACGTCGCCGCGGCAAGCATCAGGCTCTCGGCTGACGAGCTGAAGACCTTGGGCGAATTGCTGGCGGCGGAGAAGTTCTCGGGCAAGCGTTATGGCGACAGCGGCGCCTGGGTAGCGAAGCGGTAGGGCGTTCCGCAGATGAACTAAGTCACGGGAAAAAGTGGTCGCGGTGGTGAGGTTGACCCACTGCGATCAACCCACGCACGGTGTCATCCCAGCGAAAGCTGGGACCCAAGCATCCACTTTCGCGGGCGGCGAGTTGGTTCCCAGCTTTCGCTGGGATGACAGCCGGTGGTTGGTGAAAAGCCCAGCTTCACCGCTCGCGGTGGTGCTGCCGAATTTCGGACTACGGTCAGCGCGTCTTGCCCCAGCGTTCGAGCCAGTCGACCCCGAACGCCACCATCTCGTCGGCGGGGACGAGCACCGAGTTTGCCGCGCCGACCTTGCCCCGTTTGCCGCGGCCGGTGGCGAGAAACTGCTCGACGATGGTGGCAAAGTAATCCTCCGGCAGGCCATCGGGCACATCGGAGGTGTCGAACTCTTCGAACCAGCGCCAGACGGTTTCTCCAGCGATGAGGATCGGCGCCTCGTAGCGGAGGATCCGCTTGTTGGGGAAATCGGCGAGGTGCTCGGCATGGTGCAGCAGCGTCATGGTGTCGAGCGGAGCGCCCAGCATCAGCACCTTGCCTTTGGCTTCCACTAGTTTGCCGAGCGGCGATTGCGGGCCGTAGCCATAATCGAGCGCATGGTCCGCGGTGAACCACTCGGCCTCGCCGCCGAGCGCGGCCATCGAGGCGCCGGGGCTGGCGCTGCGCCGCGCTCCGGGCGTGGTCCGCAGCGCTTCCGGCCAGTAGCCGTTGTCGCGGATCGAGCGCGAGCGCTCCGGATCGAACGGCGCGATGTGCGGCCGCATCGCCGGGTCATCGCGCAGCTCGTCGTCGAGCTGCCAGTCGCAGTAGCCGATAATCGTCCCGGCCTCGCCGATGACGTCACGCAGGGCGTCGATGATGTCGTCCGGGCCGTTCACGAGCTTGCCGACCTGGCGCAGCGCGGCGTGCACCAGCACGGCGTCGCCATCGCCGAGGCCGATGGCGCTCAGGTCGTCAGCGAGGCTAGAGCGGGTCGCAACCCCTGCAGTCACCTTGCGGCGCCGGCGTAGCGCCGCTCCGGCGGGTGCTGCTCGGCAGCGTCGGCATTCAGTCCGTCATATTCCAGCCGGGCGCTCTGCACCTCGCCCTGGTGCTCCTCGGCCCACGCCCAGAGCGCACTGATCGGCGCCTGCAGGCTCTGGCCCAAAGCGGTGAGCTGATATTCGACGCGCGGCGGAATCTCCGGGTACACCGTGCGGGTGACGAGGCCGTCGCGCTCGAGGTTGCGCAGCGTGAGCGTCAGCATGCGCTGCGAGATGCCGCCGATGGTGTGGCGCAGTTCGTTGAAGCGCATGGTCTTCTTGCCGAGATAGCCGACAATCATGACGCTCCACTTGTCGCCGATGCGATTGAGGATGTCGGCCATGGCGTTGCAGGTTTCACTGCGGCCGGGGATCGGTTTCACAGGTCTGCCTCCTTGAGGCGTTACATTAGTCACAAATATAGACACGGTTACTGCTTGTGACTAGGGGTGCCCGGCGCCTGCGGGGCGGTTGCCTTGCCGGTGCGCTCCGCGATAAGGGCGTAGAACGTTCAACGAGGAGAACTGACGATGGGGCGGATCGAAGAGCTGGTCGACCGGATGACGCTCGAGGAGCAGGTGAGCCTCTTATCGGGAGAGGATTTCTGGTCGCTGCCATCGATCGAACGGCTGGGGATCGGCAAACTCCGCGTCACCGACGGGCCGAACGGCGCGCGGGGTGGCGGTTCGTTGATCGGCGGGGTGAAGTCGGCGGCGTTCCCGGTGGGGATTGCGCTGGGCGCCAGCTGGAACGTCCGGCTGCTCACCGAGATCGGCACGGCCCTGGCTGAGGAGGTGAAGTCGAAGGGCGCGCATGTGAGCCTCGCGCCTACGGTGAACCTGCATCGTTCGGTCAGCAATGGTCGCAACTTCGAGTGCTACTCGGAGGATCCGATCCTCACTGCCAGCCTTGCCGTCGGCTATATCGAGGGGCTGCAGGGGCAGGGCGTCTCGGCGACGATCAAGCATTTTGCCGGCAATGAATCGGAGATCGAGCGCACCACGATCAGTTCCGAGATCGACGAGCGGACACTGCGCGAACTGTATCTCGTGCCGTTCGAATGGGCGGTCAAGCGTGCCGGCACCTGGGGCATCATGAGCTCGTACAACAAGCTCAACGGCACCTTCACCAGCGAGAACCCCTGGCTGCTCGACCAGGTGTTGCGCCGCGAGTGGCACTATGACGGCGTGGTGATGTCGGACTGGTTCGGCTCGCACTCCACAGCGCCGACGGTCAATGCCGGGCTCGATCTCGAAATGCCGGGGCCGTCGCGCGACCGCGGTGCGAAGCTGGTGGCCGCGGTCGAGGCAGGCGAGGTCAGCCGCGCGACGCTCAGGACGCGCGTGCTCGACGTGTTGCGGCTGATGGAGCGCACCGGCGCGCTCGACGATCACAGCGAATGGGCGGAGCGGGCGGATGATCGCGCCGAGCACCGCGCCCTGATCCGCCGCGCCGGTGCCGAGGGCGCCGTGCTGTTGAAGAACGAAGGCGAACTGCTGCCGCTCGGCGGCGCCGGCAAGATCGCGGTGATCGGGCCGAACGCCAAGGTAGCGCAGATCATGGGCGGCGGCTCGGCGCAGCTCAACCCGCACTACCGGGTGTCGCCCTGGGACGGTCTGGTTGCTGCCTTGGGCGAGACACGGCTGAGCTATGCGGCGGGCGCGACCAACCACCGGTTCGAGCCGTTGCTGCGCGGCGGTTTCACGGCGGACTACTTCGCCAACGAAGCGCTCGACGGCGCGCCGGTATTCACCGAGACGCTGGACGAAGCGCAGGCGTTCTGGATCGGCCGGGTCGGCGGCGGCAAGGTCGATCCGCTGCACTTTTCTGCCCGCCTCACCGGCAGCTTCACGCCCGCGGCAAGCGGTGAGCATCGGGTCGGCATCTACAGCGCCGGCTTCTCGCGCGTGCTGGTCGACGGCAGGCTCGTGGCCGATGCGTGGACCAATTGGCAGAAGGGCCGCACCTTCTTCGAGGAGGGCTGCGACGAGGTGGTCGGCACCATCGATCTCGAAGCCGGCCGCCGCTACGAGGTGGTGATCGAATTCGCCACCAAGCCGTTCGCGACCCTGGGGCTCGCTGCCTTCGCCGCGGGCATCGGCCTGCCGTTGGGCGACGCGGCGATCGCCGAGGCGGTGGCGGTGGCGCGCGATGCCGAGGTGGCGCTGCTGTTCGTCGGGCGCAACGGCGAGTGGGACACCGAAGGCAGCGATCTCGACCGGATCACGCTGCCCGGCCGGCAGGACGAGTTGATCGCCGCAGTGGCGGCGGCAAACCCGCGCACCGTGGTGGTGCTGCAGACCGGCGGACCGGTGGAGATGCCGTGGCTCGACAAGGTCGCGGCAGTGCTCGAGGCCTGGTACCCGGGGCAGGAGGCCGGCAATGCCATTGCCGACGTGCTGACCGGCGCGGCCGAGCCGGGCGGGCGGCTGCCGCAGAGTTTTCCGGTCAAATGGGCGGATAACCCAACCAATTCGCAGGATCGCGAGATCTATCCCGGGCTCGACGGCAAGGTCCGCTACGAGGAAGGCGTGTTCATCGGCTATCGCCACTATGATCGGCATGGCATCGCGCCGCTGTTCCCGTTCGGCTTCGGGCTTGGCTACACCAGCTTTGCGGTGTCGGAACTCGCGCTGGATGCGACCCGGTTTGAAGCAGATGGCACGGTAAGCGTTTCGGTGACCCTCGAGAACACCGGGCGCCGCGCCGGCTCGGACGTGGTGCAGGTCTACGTTTCGGCGCCCGACGCGACGGTGCCGCGCCCGGCCAAGGAGCTGAAGGCGTTTGAAAAGGTGTACCTCGCGCAGGGAGAGCGACAGCGCGTGACGCTGCAGCTGGACGAACGGGCGTTCGCCTACTACCGCACCGAGGCGCAGCACTGGCTGGTGGAGCCGGGGCGCTATGTGGTGCGGGTGGCGCGGCACGCCGCGGATGCGGGGCTGTCGGCCGAGGTGGTGCGGCGGGATCGGTTGCTGTTGCCGGTGTGAGCTGTTGCGACGACGGGTGCGGGCTGACCCCCACCTTTGATCCCTCCCCCTAAACAAGGGAAGGGAGACCCTCACACCGCCATCGAGGCTAGCGTCTCCCTCCCCCTGTTTGAGGGGGAGGGGACAGGGGTGGGGGTCAGCCCGCACCGGCTCCAGCGGGTCAAGCCGCCTTGCTATGTTGCGCTGCATGCAGGCCGACATAGTAGTCGAGGTTCTCGTCGGCGAGGCCAAGGCCGTCCATCACCGCGGCCATGAAGCTCACCGGCGAGGTGCCGCCGGCGGTGACCACCCGGCCGTCGGTTACCGCGGCGGGCGTGTCGCGATAGTGGGCCTTGCCGGCATAGCCGGTGAAGTCGAGGTAGCCGTCGCCATTGCTGGTGTGGCGAATCGTGTCGAGCAGCCCGGCTCGGGCGCCGGCCACGGTGCCGTCGCAGATCAGCCCGATCAGCTTGCCCTGGCGTTTGGCCGCGTTGAGCAGTGGCGCCATGTCCGGCGCCTCGGGGCTCTGCCAGATGGCGCCGCCGCAGACGATGATCGCGTCATAGTCGGCGACGTTCACGGCTTCGAGCGCCAGCTGCGGCGTCACCGTCATGTTGCCCGACGAGGTCACCGGCTTGCCGCCAGGGGTCGCGTAGCTGGTGTCCACCTTGTAGAAACTGTGCGCCGCGGCATTGAGCAGCGTGGTCTCCCAGTCGGCGAAGCCTTCGGTGAGAATGGTGAGGATGGCGGTCATGTCGGTGCTCCCGTGTTGTCGATGCCACAAGGCTAGCCCCGGCCGGCGCCCGATTTTGTCAGCAGCGATCGAGGGCTGAATGGCCAAACGCTCGGAACGGTTGCTCAGGCTGATGCAGGCGTTGCGGCGGCGCCGCCGGCCGGTGAGCGGCGCGGTGCTGGCCGAGGAGATGGGCGTGTCGCTGCGCTCGGTCTATCGCGATATCGAAACGCTGAAGTCGATGGGCGCGGCCATCGACGGCGAGGCCGGACTGGGCTTTCAGCTGCGCGCCGAACACTTCCTGCCGCCGCTGATGTTCACCGACGAAGAAATCGAGGCGCTGGTGCTGGGGCTGCGCGGCCTGATCTACGGACCGGACGGCGATATGGCGGCAACAGCGCGCGACGCGGCCAGCAAGATCGAGGCGGTGCTGCCCAACGCCAGACGCCAAGAGATGGTCTCGGTGGGGCTGTTCGTCATTCCGCCGCGCACGATCGACCAAGCCAATCCGCTGGGGCGACTGCGCCGGGCGCTGCGGGAGGAAAAGCAGGTCTGGCTCGGCTATCGCGACAAGAGCGGCGCCACGAGCGAGCGAACCGTCTATCCGGTGGCGCTGGGCTATTTCGAGGGCTACCAGACGCTGGTCGCCTGGTGCACGCTGCGGCACGATTTCCGCAGCTTCCGGATCGATGGCATCACCGCGCTCGAGGTGCTCGAGGCCGGCTTGCCGGAGCCGCGCCGGACTCTGTTCCATCGTTGGTCGAGCGCCCTCAATCTGCCCGACTTAACCTAGAGGTAGCCGCCATGCTTCAAAATCGTTTGAGCGGCTTTCGGCAGCGGTTGAGCGACGCGGGCCGCATTGCTAGAACGCTGCCCACCCCGAGACGATCTGCATCTGGAGGCGCCTTGTTCGCGCATCTTCGTCGGCGCATCTGCGCCAGCCTGTTGGTCATCCTCACCGTCCTCGGTACCACGCCCGCCTGGGCCAATCCGCTGTTGCTGGTCGACGCCGACACCTTCGAGGTGCTCTACGCCGAGGATGCGGGCGTGCCGTGGCACCCGGCCTCGCTCACCAAACTGATGACCGCCTATGTGGCGTTCGCGGCGATCAAAGCCGGCAAGGTCACGCTCGACACCAAGGTGAAAGTGTCCAAGAACGCCTGGAACCAGGCCCCGAGCAAATCCGGGCTCAAGGTCGGGGCAGCGGTGACGATGAAGGATGCGCTCTACATCCTCGTGGTGAAGTCGGCCAACGACATGGCCGTCGCCATCGCCGAGACGGTGTCGGGTTCGGTGCCCGCCTTTGTCGAGGAAATGAACGGCATGGCAGCGGCCATGGGACTGACGGCCACGCATTTCGTCAATCCGCATGGGCTGCACAACGAGGGCCAGGTGACGTCGGCGCGTGACCTCGCGATCCTGGCGCTGATCCTGAGGCGCGATTTTCCCGAGTACCTGCCGATGTTCGGCACCGAGGCGGTGCGGCTGGGCAAGGCCAAGCTCGAATCCAACAACGGTCTGCTCGAGCATTTCGCCGGCACCACCGGGATGAAGACCGGTTATGTCTGCGCCTCGGGCCTCAACATCGTCGCGACGGTGGAGCGCGGCGGGCGCTCGATGCTGGCAGTGGTGCTGGGCGGCTCCTCGGCACGCGAGCGCAACGAGATGACGGCCGAGCTGTTCCTGCGCGGCTTGTCCGGCGCGGTGAGCGGCACCGGCAAGAATGTGGTGCAGCTGAGCAATATCGACCAGCCGCCGGTCAATATGCGGGCGCAGATCTGCGGCAAGGAAGCCAAGGCCTACGTGGCCGAGCGCGAGGCGGCGTTCCCGATGGGGCTCAAGGGGCATCCGAGCTACCTGACCGACGAGATCGACGGCGTAGTCTACTCGGCCACCGACCTCGGCATTCTCATCGACGATGTGCCGCTGCCGCGTCCCCGCCCGACCTGGGCGCCGGCGGCGGTGGCATCGGTTGAGACCCGATAGAGACGGCCCCCTCCCGGCCTCCCCCATAAAGGGGGAGGTGCCGCGCCGGTTCATTTGGCACGATCGAAGACAAAGCCTCGACTCTTCACCTCGCCCTTTATGGGGAGGCCGGGAGGGGGCCGTCTCTATCAGTCAGCCGCTTTCACAATCGCAAAGCGCAGCACGTCAGCCTCGCTGCTGACCTCGCAGGCATGCCCGTTCTGTCGGCAGTAGAGTGGGATATCCACCTTGGCCATCGGGTCGGTGGCGAGCACGATGAACGAAGCGCCTGCCGCCAGTTGCGACAGGCGCTTTTCCATCTTCAGCACCGGCAGCGGGCATTTCAGCCCGCGGCAGTCGATGATCTCGGCGTCAGTCGTCAAGCACCAGCACCCAGTAGACGCCGTGCGACGAGTTCGGCTCGTAGGCGACGCCGAGGCCGGCGCGCTTGGCGGTGGGGTCGGCGATCGCTGCGGCATCGGCCGGCACGTTGCGCCAGCCGGAAAAGACCTCGGCGAAGGTGGTGTAGCCGGCGCTGAGCCGCATCACCACGGCGCCGGCCGGCAGGGCCGGCTGGGCACCGGTCTTGGCGTAGGCCGCAGCCAGAGACTGGGCCGTGCTGTCGAGCACGGTGTCGCCGCGCACGTCGGCGGCGCCGCGCGAGCGACGGAAGTCGTTGAGCAGGAACAGCGCCTCGACGCGGTTGAGCGTGGCGCCCGGCTGGTTCATCGGCGCCGACAGGCCCGGTGACAGCTGCCCGCCGCCACCGCCCATCGAGCAGGCGGCAAGGGTGCCGGCGAGCACGGCGGTAAGCGCGATGCGGGCGAGCGCAGATGGGCTCCTAAGGTTCATGATCGGGTCCTCCTTGCACGGCCGGAGACGTCCGGCATGGCCTCATGCAACTGGTGACCCCGGCGCGATTCGAACGCGCGGCCTCAGGATTAGGAATCCTGCGCTCTATCCTGCTGAGCTACGGGGTCGCTGTGTCGGGACATAGCAAATGAGCGCCGCGCTGCAAACCCACCAAAGGGTGACCTGGTCGCCGCGCCGCGGGACATCGGGGCGGCGGTCCAACCGCCCACGACAGTTTACGAGAACGCCGGGTTGCCGGCCGCGACCGAGAGGTCGGCGGTGGTAGGGGCCTCGAGATTGGCGGGGCAGGCGCCCAGCGGATCATTGGGCAGGCTGGCGCCGCCGGCATTGAACACGTAGCGGCCGCCGCAGGTGCCGACGCTGGCCGGGCGTTGCGTCTCTGCCAGCACGTCGTATCCCTGCTTGAGGTTACGCCAGAACGCCATGTTGGGGTTGGCGGCATGCCGGGCCATGTTGGCCTCGGTCATGCGGAAGGGGTAGAGCTCGAGCTTGAAGCTCGGGTTGCCGCCGGCAAAGCTCTCGCGCGCCAGGGCGTAGATTTCCTTCATCTGCTCGTCGGTCATGGCGTAGCAGCCGACCGATTTGCAGTCGCCATGGATCATCAGGTTGGTGCCGGTGCGACCCTGGGCGCGATCGAGCCGGTTCGGGAAGCCGGTGTTGAAGGAGAGGTAATAGCTGGATTTGGGGTTCATCATCCCCGGCGTCACTTCATAGAAGCCCTCGGGCGACTGATAGTCGCCTTCCTTGACCTTGGGGCCCAGTTCGCCCGACCACTTGCAGATGGCATAGGTCTTGAACAGGCGGTAGGTGCCCCGGCTGTCCGGTTTCCAGACCTCGAGTTCCGAGCTCTCCTTGAACACGCGCACCAGCATCGGCGCCGCCGGCGTGGTGTCGAGCGCCGCAAGCACGCTGACCGTACGGGCGGAGAGCGGTTGCTTGTCCTTGGTCAGGCCACCCAGCGAGGAGCAACCCGCGAGCACGAAGGTCAGCAGCAGGGCGGTCAGCAAAGCGGGCAGGGGAGACTTACGCATGGGCACTCTCGATAGCGACCCGCACAGGATAGAGCCGGATGGTTACCCAGCCCTTGCCAGCCCCTCGCCGGCAGGGACGCAAGGGAAAGTGCCCGGGGACTGGGAACCGGCGCCGCGAGCCGCCGTTGAGCGCAGCCGGTGCACGGGCGCGCTGGCAAGCCTGGTCCTCGCCGCGCTAGGCTGGCGATTGCCAACAGCAAACCATGGAGTTTTCCGATGAAGCGCACCGCCACCGCCAACTGGCAGGGATCATTGCAGCAGGGGGCCGGCACGCTCGACGTGATGAGCGGCGCGTTCGCCGCCTTGCCCTATACGTTCAAGGGCAGGTTCGTCGACGAGAGCGGCAAGTCGGGCACCAATCCCGAAGAGTTGATCGGTGCGGCGCATGCGGGTTGCTACGCCATGCAGCTCAGCCATTTCCTCGCCGAGAACGGCACCCCGGCGGAAAACCTCAAGGTCACCGCGGCGGTCGAACTGATCCCCGGCACCGGCATCACCGGCAGCGCTCTGACGGTCGAAGGCAAGGTGCCCGGAATCGACGCGGCCAAATTCGGCGAGCTGGCCGAGAAGGCGAAAGCCGAGTGCCCGGTATCGCGAGCGCTTGGCGCCATCAACGTGACGCTCGACGCACGGCTGGCCTGAGCGGCAACCGGTCTGAAGAGAGCTGAACAGGCAAAGTCTGGCAGTTCGCTTCCGAGTTCGGTGGTCAGGCGTGGCGCCAGTCCGGCCAGGCTGCCACCGAGTGCACACGCCGGGTGTGGCGGCCTTCTTCGCCGAAGGGCGCCACCTCCCACTTCCAGCGCAACCCGCTGCGCGGCACCGGCCGGCCGTGCAGCAAATCGGCGCTGTCGAGCACCACGCCGTGACGATTGAACACGCGGTAGTCGAGGTCGGTGATCAGCGTTGCCGGGCAGGCGAGGCCGGCAAGCTTGTCGAGATGGCCATCGACCTCGCGCCGTTCGGCGCCGGGCGCGCCTGCCGCCAGCTGGCTGACGAGGCTCAGCGAGATCACCCAGTCGAGGTCCTCGATGGCGTCGAGGAAGTCGAGCGCCCCGGGATTGGCGGCGCTCGACAGGTCCCGCCACTGGCGCTCGACATTGCGATAGCGGTCGACGCGGCGGCCGATGGTCGAGAGGTGAATGCGGTCGACCAGGATGACGCGCCGGAAGGTGCGGCAGAGCGATTCCACCGGCAGATCGAACAGCGGACCGGACCCGAGCACCACGACGGTGCGGCGCGAGGCAAGATCATCGATACTGGTGTCGATCAGGCCGCGCGAGTTGGCGAGGTGCGGCGCCCAGGCGCGGGTCTGGCGCTGGCCGCGCGCCCACAGGCCGACCGCCTCGCCCAGATGCCGGCGAAACGCCGGCGGCGTCAGGCGGTAGCTCGCGGCATGGACGAGGAGTTCGGCGAGCATCGGTCAGCGGTCCGGCAGCAGAATCGCGGTGATCCTAAGGGGAAGTGGCCAAGGTGCAACACTCGTCGTGCTATGGCCGCAGAAAGGAAGAATTTCGCCGCAATTTCGTGCAGTTTGCGATGTGTCGGATGGGGCCAGGTTTGCTTGCTCGAAAAGTGCTCAGATTTGCTGCGGCTGCGGTGTTCGTCGCCATGCCGTTGAGTGCTCTCGCCCTGGGCTGCGATGGCCTGGTCGATGGTCCCAAGGGCACCGTCACCTCGGTCACCGACGGCGATACGGTAGTGCTGGACACCGGCGTGGTGGTCCGCCTGATCGGTACACAAGCGCCCAAGCTGCCCCTGGGGCGCGAGGATTTCGAGACCTGGCCGAAGGCTGAGGAGGCGCGGCTGGCGCTCGAAAAGCTGACGCTGGGCAAGCGGGTCGAGGTCCGGCATGGCGGCGAGCAGGTCGACCGGCACGGGCGCACCCTGGGGCAGGTGTTCGTCGTCGGGACGCCCGAGCTCTGGGTACAGCAGCGAATGATCGCCGACGGCTGGGCCCGGGTCTATTCGTTTCCCGACAACCGTGCATGTCTGCCACAGTTGCTCAGCGCCGAGGGCTCGGCACGGTTGATGAAGCTTGGCATCTGGACCGACCCATACTATCTCGTGCGACGGGCGGACCGGCCGGCTGAACTGGCCGGGCGCCTGGGTCACTATGAGCTGGTGGAGGGTCGGGTGCTTCTCGCCGATGAGGCGCAGGGACGCATCTACCTGAATTTCGGCCGATCGTGGAAAGAGGACTTCACCGCCGTGCTCGAGCGGCCGGCGGTCCAGTTGTTTTCGCGCTCCGGCCTCGACCCCCTCAAGCTCGAGGGTGCCCTCGTCAGGATCAGAGGCTGGGTGGATGATATCGATGGCCCGCGGGTCGAAGTCACCCATCCAGAGCAGATAGAGGTTCTCCTCGCTCCATGAAGTCGCATTCGATGATCACGGCGCTCGGCGCCCCGCTCGCTGCGGCACTGCTGGCAGTGCTCGCCGCCTGCTCGAGCCTGCCGGGCGTCACGGTCAGCCGTACCGAGGGCCAGAACGCACCGATCGTCGCCTCGGACGATCCGGAGGAAGACGCCATCGGCGCGCGCGAGCATCCGCGCATCGTCGCCTCTTACGGCGGCATCTACTCGGATCGGCAGGCCGAGATCATGATCGCGCGGATCGTCGGGCGCTTGCTGGCGGCCGCCGACCAGCCGAACCAGAAGTTCACCGTCACGATTCTCGATACCGCCGAAGTCAACGCCTTCGCGCTGCCGGGCGGTTACGTCTACGTCACCCGCGGCATCCTGGCGCTCGCCTCGGATACCTCCGAGATCGCGGCCGTGCTGTCGCACGAGATCGCCCACGTGACGCTGAAACATGCGCGGGCCCGCACCAACCGGGCGCGGACCAACGAGATCGTCGACAAGGTGGTGTCGGGCGTGTTCGGCGCCGACACGGCCACCGACCAGGCGTCCAACCGCTCGAAGATGTCGCTTGCGGCATTCAGCCAGCAGCAGGAACTGGCCGCCGACAAGGAAGGCATCCTGACCTCGGGCAAGGCCGGTTACGATCCGCATGCGGCGGCCCGCTTCCTCGGCGCCATGGGCCGGTTCGCGCATTTCTCGGCCGGCGACGCCGACCAGGAAGGCGATTTCCTCTCGTCTCACCCCTCCACCCCCGATCGCATCCAGAAGGCCATCGAGACGGCGCGCGCCTCCTTCGGCGCGCCAGGGCTGGGCGAGACGGCGCGCGACAGCTACATGGCCGGCATCGAAGGGCTCGCCTTTGGCGACAGCCCGGCACAGGGCGCGGTGGTGGGCCGCCGCTACATCAACCCGACGCTGAAATTCACCTTCGAAGTGCCGCAGAACTACACGCTGCAGATTTCCAAGGGTGCCGTGGTGGGCGTTGCCGGGGAGGGCGAGGCGGTGCGCTTCGACAGTGCCGAAGTGCCGGCGTCGATGGGGCTCGAGGATTACCTCAAGTCCGGCTGGATCGCCGGTCTGCAGCCGACGACGGTGAAGCGCGAGAGCGCCAACGGCTTCGACATGGCGACCGGCGTCGCGGTAACGCCGCAGTGGAATTTCCGCGTGGCGGTGGTGCGGCACGAGGGGCGGGTCTACCGCTTCATCTTTGCGGCCAAGTTCGACAGCCCGGCCTTCGGCAAGGCGGCAGACGCGACGCTGAAGAGCTTCCGGGGCGCCACCGCCAAGGACCTGGCGCAGGTCAAGAAGCTGGTGGTCCGCACCGTCACCGCCGGCAACGTCGATACCGCCGACTCGCTGGCGCGGCGGATGAGCGGGCTCAGCCGCGGCACCGACCTGTTCTACATCCTCAACAACCTCTACCCGGGCGACACGCTGATCGCGGGTCAGAAATACAAGATCGTCACGGTCGAGTAGAACTTGGCGGGGGCTGGTCCGCGCTTGTCGGGCTCGGTCTGGCCCTGTCACCATCGCGGGTGGGGTGATTTCAGTGGCACCATAACCGCGTGCTGGTACGACCCTTCAGTGAAGAATCAGCCCGGCAGCAGCCAGCGCACGGCCCAATAACCGCCCAATGCGGTGACGCCGGTGAGCGCCACGCCCCAGGCGACGTCGACGAGGCTGAGGGCCAGCGGCCAGTTGCGCAGCGTCGAGAGGTTGGTGAAGTCGTAGGTGCCGTAGGCAACGAGGCCGAGCAGGGCGCCAAAGCCCAGTGCTGCGAGCCAGCTGCGCGTCTCGAGGGCGGGCAGAATGGCGAACACCACTACACCCACCAGGTAGAGCAGGTAGAACAGGCCGGCCACGGCAAGGTTGGGTCGCTCGGCCAAGAGGTTGCCCAATTGCGGCTGGTAGAGGCGCGGCACCATGGTGGTGAGCCAGATGGCGTCGAGCGCCAGCATGGTGATGGCGGCACCGGCATAGGCGACGAGGGCTGGCGGCATGCGGCGGTCTCCCCGATGAACTGCGACGGCAGTAACGGGCGCGAGCCGCCAACTGTTTCACCGAACACAGTTTTTCGCACGGGCTGAAACAATTGGCGCCGCCGACCCGTAGTTGCTCCCATCGGCAGCAGATGGGAACCTCAGGTGCGACATTTCCACGAAGACCAGGCACGAGCGTCGGGGCGGCGCATCGCAATTATCGGCGCCGGGATCGCCGGGCTTTCGGCAGCCTGGCTGCTCAGCCGGCGTCATGAGGTGGTGCTGTACGAAGCCAATGCCTGGCTCGGCGGGCACGCCAATACCGTCGACGTCGATTGTCCGGAGGGGCAGATCGCCGTCGATACCGGCTTCATCGTCTTCAACCCGGGCAACTACCCCAACTTCACGGCGCTGCTCGAACACCT
Source organism: Devosia sp. A16 (assembly GCF_001402915.1). GTDB lineage: Bacteria > Pseudomonadota > Alphaproteobacteria > Rhizobiales > Devosiaceae > Devosia_A. Next base: position 1,595,607 of record NZ_CP012945.1, on the reverse strand, counting down.
GCAGGTGGCGAGCCTCGATTCCGACATGTCGCTCGGGGTTTCCGTGGGCGATGGACGGCTCGAGTATTCCAGCCGGCCATTCGGCCTGTTCGGGCAGAAGCGAAACCTCGTCAATCCGCGCTTCTGGCGCATGATTGCCGATATCGTCCGCTTCTACGAAGTGACGCGGAACCTCGAGGAGGACGCGGTGGAGGCGATCTCGCTCGGCGAGTTCCTCGATCGCGGCGGCTGGTCGCGGGCGCTGATCGACGAGCACGTGCTGCCGATGTGTGCGGCGATCTGGTCGACCACTTCGGACCAGATGCGGCACTATCCCATGCGCTCGTTCCTTCGCTTCTTCACCAGCCACGGGCTGCTGCAGGTCACCAACCGGCCGCAATGGCGCACTGTCCTGGGCGGCAGTCGCAGCTATGTGGAAGCGTTGCTGGCCGATATCGGCACTTCGATGCAGCGGCGAGCCAAGGCGATACGGGTGCGGCGCCAGGGCGGGCTGGTCATGGTCGATGATGCGGCCGGCGGGCGTGAGGTGTTCACCGATGTGGTGATCGGCGCCCACGCCGACGAGGCGCTCAGGATGCTCGAGGATCCATCCGCCGACGAGCAGGCCGTGCTCGGCGCCTTCCGCTACACTCCGAATGTCGCTGTATTGCACGATGACCCGGCGCTCATGCCGCGTCGACGCTCGGTCTGGGCCAGCTGGAACTATATCGGTTCCGACGAGAGCGCCGCGGAGCGGCCGCTCTGCGTCAGCTACTGGATGAACCACCTGCAGTCGCTGCGCACCCGTCGGCAGCTGTTCCTGACCCTCAACCCGTCGCGGGAACCACGGCAGGCGAGCGTCATCCGCACCTTCGAGTATACCCACCCGCTGTTCGACCATGCGGCGCTGGCGGCGCAGAACGAGCTGTGGCGGCTGCAGGGGGCGCGCAATACCTGGTTCTGCGGCAGCTATTTCGGCTACGGCTTCCATGAGGATGCGCTGCAGTCCGGGCTGGCCGTTGCCGCCCGGTTCGGCATTGCTCCACCCTGGGCCGTCCAGCACAGCCGCATCGCGAGGGCGCCCGCCGTGCTGGAAGCGGCGCGATGAGATCCGCGCTCTATCGCGGAGACGTCATGCACAGCCGGCTGCGGCCGAAGCGGCATAGTCTCCGTTACAAGGTGTTCTGCCTGCTGCTCGACCTCGATGAACTCGAGCTGCTGGCCGGGCGGTTCCGGCTGCTCGGCATCGAGCGCCGCGGCCTGTTCAGTTTCCGGCAGTCCGATCACGGAGATGGCCACCTACCGCTCAAGGCGTGGGTTGCCGAGCGCCTGGCGGAAGCGGGGATCGATTGCGACGGCGGCCGGGTCGAGCTGCTCTGCTATCCGCGGCTGCTCGGCTTCGTCTTCAACCCGCTGAGCGTCTATTTCTGCCACCGGCGGGACGGGCGACTCGCCGGGATTATGTATGAAGTGCACAACACCCACGGGGAGCGCCACACCTATGCGCTGCCTGCGCTGGGCGAGGAACGGGTGGTACGGCACGCCGCGCGCAAGCAGTTCTTCGTTTCGCCCTTCATGCCGATGGACTGCATCTATCGTTTCCGCATCAGAGCCCCCGACGAGCGCGTCGGCATCTCGATTCTCGAGGACGATGCCGCGGGGCTGCTGCTGACCGCCAGTTTCAGCGGGCGGCGTGAGGAGCTGTCGAATCGTGCATTGTGGCGGGCTTTCCTCGGCTACCCGTTGATGACCCTCAAGGTGGTCGCCGGCATTCATTGGGAGGCGCTGAGGCTGCTCGCCAAGGGCATCCCATTCTTCGACTGGTCGCCGGCGCGGCGCCCGATTGCCTCTGGCACCGTGCCGGTGCGTGAACCGACTTTGCTGGAGCGCACTGAATGACGGTTGGCCTCGCGATCGCCGGCGCGGCCGTGGCCCTGTCGCTGGTGATGACGCTGGCTTGGCGACTGGCGATCACTTCCGGCCGATCCGGTTGGGCCGACACATTCTGGAGCTACGGCACCGGGCTGGTCGGGGCGGGCGCGGTGTGGTGGGCTGCGGGCGGCATGCCGAACGGCCGGGCTCTGCTGGTGATGGCACTGTTGTTGTTGTGGGCCCTGCGGCTCGGCACCCACATTGCCCGCCGCACCCTCAGCGGCGGCGACGATCCGCGCTATGCGGAACTGCGCCGCGCGTGGGGCGAGCGCTATCGCAGCCAGCTCTTCGTGTTCCTCCAGATTCAGACGGTCGCCGCACTGGTGCTGGTGATTGCGGTGCTTGCCGCGGCCGCCAACCCCGCCCCGTTGGGGATCGGCGACGTCGTCGGCGTGGTCATTGCGCTGGCCGCCATTGGCGGGGAAGCGCTCGGCGATGCCCAGTTGAGCGCCTTCAAGGCCGACCGTGGCAATGCCGGCCGGGTATGCGATGTCGGCCTCTGGTCGCTCAGCCGGCACCCCAACTATTTCTTCGAATGGCTGTACTGGCTGGCCTATCCAGTAATCGGCATCAGCTTCGCCTATCCGTGGGGCTTGGCGACGCTACTGGCGCCGATGATGATGTACTGGCTCCTGGTGCACGTTTCGGGGATTCCGCCGCTCGAAGCCCATATGCTGCGCTCGCGCGGCGACAGCTTCCGTGCCTACCAGCAGCGCGTGCGCGCCTTCTGGCCGCTCCCCCGCTAGCCGGGCTCAGGGGATGCTGAGGTGCGCCGGCAGAATATGGTCGCGCGACAGCACCGCCAGCTTCAGCTCGCCGGGTTTGGCAGGATCGACCCAGCGGACTTCCGCGATCTCGGCCTGTGGCGACGGTGCGCTCGAGATCGGCAAGCGGAACACCTCGGCGACCACCGTCGTATCCGCCTCGTTGGCGGCGGGAGCCGAGAAGCTGCCGAGATAGGTCGCTGTGCCCGGATCGATCTCGAGGTCGAGTTCCTCGCGCAACTCGCGCACCAGGGCCTGCTGCGGCGCCTCGCCGGGCTCGAGCTTGCCGCCCGGCTGCATGAAGATTTCCGTGCCGCGCTTGCGCACCAGCAGCACCCGGCGATCGGGGCCAACGAGGACGGCAGCGGCGATGAGGATGGCGCGGGGTATGGCGGTCATGGACGTATCGCTTGGCGCGGCTCTGTCAGGAAGGCCTGTCCCGGCAATGGTGGGAAAGGACCGTCCGACCCGCAAGCGCTCAGGGCCAGAAACAGAAAGGGCCGGTCTTGCGACCGGCCCCGATGCGTTGACGTCGGCTGCGTTTACGCAGCTTCCTCGGCGTCGGCGGCGTCGGCCTTGGGGCCACGGCGCGGCGACTTGGAGAGGTTCTTCTCGATCAGCTGCACCGCCTCGGTGAGGGTGAGTTTGTTGACCGCCGAAACCTCGCGGCTCATGCGGTCCATCGCCTGCTCGAACAGCTGGCGCTCCGAGTAGGACTGCTCCGGCTGGTCGTCGGAGCGGAACAGGTCGCGCACCACTTCCGAAATGGCGATCAGGTCGCCGGAATTGATCTTGGCTTCATATTCCTGGGCGCGGCGCGACCACATGGTGCGCTTGACGCGGGCGCGGCCGGTGACGGTGTCCAGCGCCTTCTTGACTTCGTCCTCTTCGGCGAGCTTGCGCATGCCGACGGACTTGATCTTGGCGACGGGGACGCGAAGGGTCAGTTTGTCCTGCTCGAACGAGATGACGAACAGCTCGAGGGTCAGCCCCGCGACTTCCTGCTCCTCGATCGAGGTGATGAGGCCGACGCCATGCGCCGGATAGACGATATACTCGCCCGTCTTGAATCCAAGCCGCTGCTGAGGCTTCTTGGTGACCATAAAGGGATACTCCTATTAACGCCGCCGCCGGACAGCTCTTCGCGGAGAGGCCGTCCTGTTGTTGCTCGTTCGCCCGTCCGAATAGTTAAGCAAAACCCCCTCGCGCACTCCACCGGTCCGCGCGACCGGATGACTGCGCCCCCAATATTGCTGGTGTCAAAAAAAAGGGTGCCCGAAGGCACGCATTGGATGACGGGCAAGCTCCATTCGTCTGAGGAGCATAGCACAAAATTTCAGCAAAATCAAAAGTTGCGAATCAAGCCTGCCGGCGTCGGTCGCGACGCCTCACGGCAGGCCGATAAAGCGGCGGCACAACCCAGGCGCGAGGCCCTGATTGTGGCGCCCCAGGCGCGGCAAAGCCCGCAGCTATGGCAGCGTTCTAGTCGCCCTCGCCGGGAGCCTCGGAGAAGTACTTCTCGAACTTGCCTTCTACGCCGTCCCATTCCTTGGCATCGGCGGGAGCATCACGCTTCTCGGTGATGTTGGGCCAGGCGGCGGCGTACTTACTGTTGATCTCCAGCCATTTGTCGAGGCCGCCCTCGGTGTCGGGCTTGATCGCCTCGGCGGGGCATTCCGGCTCGCAGACGCCGCAGTCGATGCACTCGTCGGGGTGGATGACGAGCATGTTCTCGCCTTCATAGAAGCAGTCGACGGGACAAACCTCGACGCAGTCCATGTACTTGCACTTAATGCAGTTGTCCGTGACGATGTAGGTCATTCTTCGCGAGCGTTCCTGCTCAAGTTATAGGGCCGCTGGGTCTTCAGCCGGGCACAAGCGGCAAGCCGCAGGCCGTGCTAGCCCTTTTTCTCCCACGCCGCAAGGGACTGGGCGGTGAGGCTTTCGGTGAATCCCGGCGCCGACCCGTTCAGTCCTCGTCACCCTGCAGCCGGTCGGTGTCGCGACGCTCCTTCTTGGTGGGGCGGCCCGAGCCGGGAGCGCGCTCGGCATGGACGGCCGGCGCGGCGTCGCGCGGCAGGGGAGCCGGCGACAGATCCTCGTAGAGCAAGGCGGCCTCAGGGGCCGGGCCGCGGCGGGTGCCCGGGTCGAGGATGCGCCACACCAGCAGCCGGGTGTGTACCGTCATGGTGAGGACATCACCCGGCCCGACCTTGTGGTCGGACCGGTCGGTGCGCTCGGAATTGACGCGGATCGCGCCGGTTTCGATCAGCTTCTGCGCCAGGGTGCGCGACTTCACCGCGCGCGAGAAGAACAGCCACTTGTCGAGCCGTTGCTTCTCCAAGCGCCGTTATTCCGACTTGGGGTTCCGCAGCGCGGCGAGCGCCGCCCAGGGTGAGTTCGGATCGAGCACCGCGGGCTTCCGATCCTCGCGCGGGCGGTGTTCCTTCCAATCCTCGCGCGGCTTGTCGAAGCGTTTGCCGCCAGGCTTGCCGCCCTTGTTCTCGAACGGCTTGCCACCGCCATTGCCGGGGCGCTGGCCATCTCGGCGGCCCTCGAAACGCGGGCGGCCTTTGCCGTCACCCTTGTCGCCGCCTTCCGGGCGGTCAGGGCGGCGGAAGTTACGCTGCGGGCGCTCGGACTTCTCGCCTTCGGCCGCGCCTTCTGCCGCCTCGGTACGTGGGCCGCGGTGGCGGCCGGCATGCCGCGGATTGTCGGGGCGGCGACCGGCGGGGAACCAGACTTCGTCGAACTCGGGTTCGGTCGGCTTAGGCTCTTCGGCCGGAGCAGCGGCGCCGAGATCGGTGGTTGCCGCCTCGACGGTCACCGCTTCGGTCTCGGCCACGACTTCGACGGCCGGGGCCACGCCCTCGACGGCATCAGCCGCGGCGGCGTTCACGTCGGCATCGACAACGTCTGCGGCAACAGCGTCGGCGGCTGCCGCATCGGCCGATGGTGCGACGGCGGTCGTCGTTTCAGTGGTCTCGACTGTCTCGGTGGAGGTCGTGGTCTCGGCCACCGGTGCTGCGACCTTCGGCGTGCGACGGACCCGGTAGCCGAGCGAGTTGAGGATCGAGGCGAAATCCTCGCCGGCGGTGCCGAGCAGCGAGGTCATCTCGACGGTGACGCGGAAGCCGTTGCCCTCGGCGGCGCCCGGCGGCAACTCGCCCTGGTGCGTCACCGGATTGAGTGCGATCAGCGGCCGGATGATGTCGGCAAGGCGCTCGAGGATGTCGACGCGCACGGCGCGACGGCCGGCTACCTTGAAGCCGGCAAGCTCGTAAAGCTTGACGTTCACTTCGGGGTCGATGAGGAACGAAGTGCGCCCCGACAGCACGATCTGCGGCAGTTCGGCGACGCCGGGCTGGCGCACGCCGCCATGCTTGAGCGCATAGAGGATCAGCGCCAGTTCGCGCGGCGCCGGCTTCAGGCTCTGCGGGACATAGATGTGGTAGGCGCCGAACTTGACGCCGAGCTTTCTGAGTTTGCCGCGCACATCCTGGTCGAGGCCCTTGACCTCTTCGGCCACGGCGCCGCGCGGCAGGATGCCGAGGTTCTCGTACAGCCGGTAGGCGACTCCACGCGCAGTGCCTTCGAGATCGGCCGGCGCCTCGAGCGACAGCACGCTTTCGAGCTGGGTGTTGATCAGGTGGCGCAGCCACAGGTTCAACCGGTCCTGCACGCGTTCGAGGTCGGGACCCGTGAGGCTCTCGTCGGCGAGGATGATGAGGCGCGGGGTGAACAGTTGCTCGCCCTCGACCAGGTTGGCGATCACCTGGCCGCGCCAGCGCACATAACCATCGGTCGCGAGCACCAACTCCTCGTTGGGGGCGCCGGCGACGCGCTCGGCCCGCCTGGCGATCTCGGGGGCCACGACCTGCGCCGCGGCTGCCGCCACGCCCTTGGCATCGCCACCTTCCGACCGGGCCAAAGTGAAGCGGAACCCCTCGATGGAGCCAATCAGGTGGCCTTCGAGGCTCACCTCACCGCGGTCGTTAATTTCAGGCGATACCATATGCTTGTCTCTCAGGTGGCGCATGAGCACCGAGGTGCGACGATCGACGAAACGTTGAGTCAGACGCTCATGCAGGGCGTCGCTCAGGCGATCCTCAATGTCCCGGGTCTTTTCGCGCCAATATGCGGGGTCTTCAAGCCAGTTCTTGCGGTTGGCGACAAAGGTCCAGGTGCGGATCTGCTTGATCCGGTTGGAAAGGGTGTCGATGTCGCCTGTCACATTGTCGCAGAACCGCACCTGCTCGGCAATCCAATCGGCGTCGACATGGCGGTGCCGGGTGAGGTCGAGATAGATGCGGGTGATGATCTCGCCGTGTTGCGCCGGCGAGATATCGCGGTAGTCGGGAATGCCGCAACACTCCCACAGCAGGCGCACCGCTGCCTCGCCTTTCGCCGCGGCGCCGGCCTCGTTGCGGGCGACGAATTCAAGCGCATGTTGGTCGGTGGCGACCGGAACGCGGGTGAGGCCCTTCAGCTTGGGGGTCTGGTCGAGGCTGGCCCTGAGGTCTTCGATCGAGGCGAAATCCAGCTCGGCGTTGCGCCATTGCACCACTCGTACCGGCTCGAAGTCGTGCGTTTCGAGGCGCTTGACCAGTTCCTCGTCGAAATCCGGGGCGTGGCCGGTGACGCCGAAGCTGCCGTTATGCATGTGACGGCCGGCGCGTCCGGCGATCTGGCCGAACTCTGCGGGCGTCAACTGGCGGGTCTGGTGGCCATCGAACTTGTGGTCGTCGGCGAAGGCGACGTGATGCACGTCGAGATTGAGCCCCATGCCGATGGCGTCGGTGGCGACGAGGAAGTCGACGTCTCCGTTCTGGTACATGTCGACCTGGGCGTTTCGGGTGCGGGGGCTCAGCGCTCCCATCACCACGGCGGCGCCGCCACGCTCGCGCCGGATCAGTTCGGCGATGGCATAGACCTGGCTGGCCGAGAAGGCGACGATGGCCGAGCGCTTGGGTTGGCGGGAAATCTTCTTGGAACCGGCATAAAGCAGCTCGGAAAAGCGCGGGCGCTGGATGATCTCGGCATCGGGGAGCAGGGCACGGATCAGCGGCGTCATCGTGGCGGCGCCGAGCAGCAGGGTTTCGCTGATGCCGCGGGCGTGCAGCAGGCGGTTGGTGAAGACATGGCCGCGATCGAAATCGGTCGCCACCTGGATTTCGTCGATGGCGATGCACTCCACCGGCACGTCGAGCGGCATGGCTTCCACCGTGCATACCCAATAGCGCGGCTTCGTCGGCACGATCCGCTCTTCGCCGGTGACCAGCGCCACATGCTGGGCGCCGATGCGGTCGACTACCTTGTGGTAGACCTCGCGGGCGAGCAGCCGCAGCGGCAGGCCGATCATCCCCGAGCGGTGCGCCAGCATCCGCTCGATGGCGAAAAAGGTCTTGCCGGTATTGGTGGGCCCAAGGATGGCCTTGAGCGAAGAGGCGGAAGCGAAAGTCATCGCGCCCTATTTAGGTGATCGAACGCCAACAAACGAGTGTCTCGTGGCGGAACAAAAGCATGGTGTGATGCGCGCCAGCGTTAACCACTGGTACGAACAGAGAACAAACCGGAAAGGAATCGGTTGCGACTCGGAAATCCGCGTTTGTTCACTACAGCCTATGGTGGGTGGCCGCGCCGATGACCCGCTAGCGCGACGGCTTTCCTGTGACGTCGGGCGCAACCCACCGAAATCGCGTTCAGGAAGGTTTCGAAGGCGTTAATTTCGCCCGCTTGCAGCCCCGAATCGAGGAAGTATGAACGAGCGGTAAAGTCTTCACTCGCAAAGATTTTTGCGACTTTCACCGCTGCGGCGCCGGAATGCCGGGCGCTCCGGCTGCAGCGTTGACAAAATAGCCGTTGACCGTGCCGGAATGGCACGCCGATTTTGGTAACCAGTGGTTAACCATGTTTTTCGGCGGGCTTCGGTTCCGCCCGTCCAGAGACATTGAGCCGGAAAGGGGAACCGAGCTCGCGCAGGCTGCTTGTTGCTCCAAACGAGGAGCCAGCATGCCCCAGCCATTCCCCACCCCCCGCAAAGAAATGCCGTCGGTCGAACTGAGCGAGGCGGAGTTCCTCGAGCGCTACCGGCAGCAATTCGTCGATCCGGCGTTTGACGCGGTGCGCAGCGAGATCGAGAGGGTCGCAAGCATCGCCTGGGACGGCTACAGCAGTTCCCGCAAGGCGCCGCGTACGCGCAAGGCCGGCCCCGGCTTCGCCGATCCGGATTACGATCTGTCGGAGGATTGGCTGGCCGCCAAGGCAGCGATCGACGCGGCGCAACAGGTCTACGAGAGCAGGGAGCGTCCGCCGCACCTGCTGTTCATCAACGCCTCGTCGCGCAGCGAGCACACCTGCCCGGGCGAAAGTTCGAAAAGCTGGCGGATGGTGAAGATGGCGGCCGACCTCGCCGAGGCAGGGGGAGCCGAGGTCGAGATCCTCGATCTGTCGCGGCTCGCCTCCGAGTACGGCCGCCATATCCACCCCTGCAAGGCGTGCTTTTCGACCGCAGCCCCGCTCTGCCACTGGCCGTGCTCGTGCTACCCCAACCACTCGCTGGGCCAGGTACAGGACTGGATGAACGAGATCTACCCGATGTGGGTGAAGGCGGACGGCATCTTCATCGTCTCGCCGGTCAACTGGTACCAGGTGAGTTCGCCCCTGAAGCTGATGATGGATCGGCTGGTCTGCGCCGATGGCGGCAACCCGGACCCGACGCTCACTCACGGCAAGGACGCCGAGGCGGCCAAGACGATCGAACTCGACCATTGGCACTACCCGCGACACCTTGCCGGCCGGCTGTTCGCAGTGGTGTCGCATGGCGATGTCGAGGGGGCCGAGAATGTGCGGCGCTCCATTTCGGACTGGTTGCGCTTCATGAAGCTCGAGCCGGCCGGACCGAAGGCCGAGGTCGATCGCTATGTGGGGTACTGGAAACCCTATGCGATCAGTCACGACGAACTCGATGCCGATGTCGGCATGCAGGGCGAGGTGCGCAATGCCGCCGCGACGCTGCTCCAGGCGGTGCAGCTGAAGCGGGCCGGCAAATGGGTGGGCGCGGGTGAGGACCTCACCGAACCCCGCCAGAAGTAGTTCCGCCGCCCGGCCGGCGGCCCCGCTTGGAGGCCTGCCGGCACGAGGGACCATGGGTCTGTTGCCAATGGTCCGGGGCGCGGGAGCCGTTGTGCTAGCAAGCGGCGATGAGCGGGACCCAATTGGACTGTATGGGGGTGCCGGCGACGACGACGCGATACTCGGCGTCGATCGGATTATCGATCACCAGGTGCTGCGTGTAGCTGCCCATGACGATGCCGTTGGCGCCCTTGACCGTGGTGACGGGATAGGGGCCGGCGACGGCGCCGCCCTTCTTCACCAACAGGATGTTGATGGTGCCCGGCTTGTTGGTCTCGACCCAGGCGGTCAGCTTGCCCTTGCCGGGGCAGACATTGTCGGGCGGTGGGACGATGCCGAGCTGGATGCTGGTGGGGACGAGCTTGCTGGTACCGCCAGCCTTCAGCTCGAGGGCGTTGGCGCCGCCGCCCAGAGCGATGCTGGCGGCCAGAGCGGCGATGCCGAGTTTGACGATGGTCATTGCTTCCTCCTTTACGTGAGCCATTGGAGGCAGATTGCCGTCACTCGCTTGAACGCGTGGTGAGGCAGGGGTTTAGCTGTCGTTCATCGCCCGGCAGAGCCGGTATCCTACTCGGAGAGGTCGGTCAGGACGACCGAGAGATCGCCGGCTTCGGTGGTGATCAGCGCCCGGTAGGGAATGTAGTAGCCGGGGGTCTTGAGCGGCGCGTACCAGACCAGGATACGCTCGTTCCTGGCGAGGTAGGTGGTGATCTCGTTGGTGGTGTAGTGCCCGGAGATCGGGGTGTAGTGCATGCTGCACAGCACCAGCGGGCCCTGGTAGCCGGTGCGCTTGGACGTGGCGGTGTCGTCCTTGACGTATTTCAGGGTCAGGTTGAAGCGCTCGACGCCGGTGAAGATCGGCATCTGCCGGCTGCACAATTGCTTGTCGAGCGCCGGTCCCTTGAGGACGAAGGGGGCCAGCATATCGTTGGCGGCGACGAGGTGCTTCCGCTCGATCGCCACCCGGTCGATATTGTTGACGATCGGCGGGGCCACCTTGAAGCTGTCGACGGAGCCGCCGGCATAGGTGACGGCAGCGGTGAACTCTTCGCCGCTGGCCCGGGTCACGATGTCGAATTTCTGCGCCTTGAGGCCGGTGGCTCCGGAACTGCCCGACGAGGTCGCCTTGGCGGTGCCGCTGGCCACCAGTTGCGCCAGCCCGGTAATCTTGGCGTCGAGCACGAGCGAATAGATCGAGCCGTTGTCGTTGAGATTGACGCGCGCGTTGGCGACATGGGTGCCGCCCATGGTGACCATGTACTCGGCGCGGGCCGCCAATTCGGCGGCGCCGGCGGGCAGGCTGAGCAGCGCCACGGCAAAGGCGGCCAATCGCATCGTCTGGCGGAAACCGGCGTTCAACACGGGAACGGACCTCTGGCGGCGTCGCCAAGCGGCGACGCGATGTCACCAAGCAGCGAATCAATACTAGCTGCCAAAATGCCCGAGGCCATTCCGGGCTGGCAAGGCATTCGGCGTTCACAAGCTTGACGGAAAGGGCGCAGTTCTCTATGGGAGCGTCCGCAATCAAGAACAGACTCCAGCCCGTTGCGGGGGATCGTCCCCCGCCGAGGGCCTTTTGACAGGATACTCCAATGGCTCGCCGCTGCGAACTCACCGGTAAGGGCGTGATGACCGGGAACAAGGTGAGCCATGCGCTCAACCGCACCCGTCGCCGCTTCCTCCCCAACCTCCTCAACGTCTCGCTGCTGTCGGATACGCTCGGCCGCACGGTCAAGCTGCGGATTTCGGCGAACGCGCTGCGTTCGGTCGAGCACCGCGGCGGCCTCGATGCGTTCCTGCTCAAGGCAGACGATGCCGAGCTGTCGCCCGTCGCGCTGGCCGTGAAGAAGGAAGTGCGCGCAGCTCTCGCGTCGTAAGCTTCGGCCTTTCAGTTCTCGCCGCGCGCCTCGCAAGGGGCGCGCGGTTTGTTTTGGGGACAGCTTGCCGTCTACCGGTATCACCCCTGCGAATGGGGCGTGAGACACCGAAACAGAGGTTCCCGCTTTCGCGGGGATGACATCGCGCCTAGAAGACTCATCGGAGCTGAAGCTCCACCATCGCCGCCCCGGTCTGCTGCCGGCCAGCGGCTATCATAGAGGTGCAGGATATGCTCGCTCGCTTTGTCGCGGCCATTGCCGCGATGGTCGTGGTGGTCACCGCGTCCAATATTCTCGTGCTCTACCCGGTCGATGCCCAGCTCGGGCCGATCAACCTCAAGGATCTCCTCACCTGGGGCGCCTTTACCTACCCCTTCGCTTTCCTCGTCACCGACCTCACCAACCGCTATGACGGCGCGGCACGGGCGCGGCTGGTGGTGGTCTTCGGCTTTGCCGTTGCGGTGGCGCTGTCATTCTATCTGAGCTTCAATCCGCTGCCCTGGAATGCCGGGGGCGCACCCGCCACCACGGCGCGCATCGCCACCGCATCGGTAACGGCGTTCCTGGTCGGGCAACTGCTCGACATCTCGGTGTTCTCGCGGCTCAGGGCCAGCCGGAGCTGGTTCCTGCCGCCGCTCGCCGGCTCGTTGTTCGGCTCGCTGCTGGATACGGCGATCTTCTTTTCCATCGCCTTCGCACCGGCCTTCGGCTTCGTCGATGGAGTCTATGGTGCGCCGGACGGCTCGCTGGGCTTCCCGGCGCCGTTCCTCAGCCTCGGACCCGAGGTGCCGCTGTGGCTCTCGCTCGCCGCCGGCGACTTCCTCGTGAAGTTCCTCGCCGCGCTGCTGTTGCTGGCGCCTTACCGCATGCTGATGGGCAGGCTGATGCCGCTGCCGCCGCTGAAGGTTGCGGCGTAGAGTTTTTTTGCGGCCAAGCCGGATCGCCGGTGCGGGCTGACCCCCACCCCTGTCCCCTCACCCTAAACAGGGGAGGGAGACCCTCACGCTGAGATCGAGGCTATCGTCTCCCTCCCCATGTTTAGGGTGAGGGATCAAGGGTGGGGGTCAGCTTGCGCCGGAGGGGGCTGATCCGGGAAGCCGCTCAAATGTTCGTGGGCGATCCACCAGCGCCCGCCCACGCGCTTCAATACCGTGGTGCCGCGGCCGGAGCCCGAGGCCGGCTTGCCGTCGGCAACGGTTTGCCAGTTGAAGCGGTAGATGCAGGCCGCGGCGGCATCGCCTTCGGCGATCCATTCGAGCTGGTCGAGCCAGTAATGCTCGCTCGGGCCCATCACCTGCCAGGTCGCCTCGAACGCGGCGCGGATGGCGGCGATGCCGCGATGGCTGCCGGTGGTGAACCAGAAGGTCGCGTCTGGGGCGATGAGTTCGGTCAGCAGGTCGAAGTCCTGGCCGTTGATGCGGTCGGCATAGGCCTCGAGTACGTCTCTTGCCGACATCACGTCCTCCTCACTCCGGCAGGCTGAACTCCAGCAGCAGGTTACGTTCCCAGTCGTTGAAGTTGTTGTCCGACACCAGGGTGATGCGGGTGGTGCCATCGGGGGCCGTATGGACCGCGACAGCTTCCATGTTGTCGATGTCGCCACCGGCGGCATGCAGCAACTGTTCGCCCTTCATATGGGCGCCGGGCTTTACCTCGGCGGCCGGGATACGGACCAGCCGCATCTGGAAGGCGAGCAGCGCGATGCCGCGCTCCAGCACCAGGAGGTCGCCATTGGGCATGAAGGCGCAGTCGGTCGGGTTGGTGCCGTCGCCCGAGATGTAGCTCAACGGACCCTTGTCGTTCTGGCCAAGCAGATAGGCCGAGTGCTGGCCGTCATCGTCGATGATACCTTCGGTGAGCAGCAAGGTCGAGCCGGCGATGGGGGAGGTAGGGGGCGCAATGCAGACCGCTTCCAGCGTTTCGTTGGTGCGCGTGTCGCTCAGCCATTTGGGAATGTTGACCTCGCGGGCAGCGCCCTGCGGCAGGCCGTCGACCAGCGCAAAATCGGCGACCCGCGTGAGGTTCTCGAAACCGACGCGCACCGCACTCGGCTGGCCATCGCGCAGGATCACCGCCAGCGCCTCGGCGTCGCGCGAATAGGCGCGCGGCAGCTCCTTGCCCTTGGAGTTCTGGATCGGCTCGATCTTGACGCCGATCAGTCCCAGCGGCCGCGCCGCCTCATCATAGAGCAGCTGCCCGGAGACGAAGTTGCCGCGGTCCGAGACCATCACCAGACGTCCGTCCGGGCCGGTGAAGCCGAGCCCGGAGAGGCCGCCGAAGGTATCGGTCTGGCTTTGCATCTCGATACCGCCGCGCCACACCAGACCCTGCACCCGCTGACCGATGCCGGCCGAGGCGAAGGTCGAGATGGGGACCGAGGTCACGGTCTCGTCGTCGGCCCGGGCGCCCAGCCCGCCTGCCGCCAGCAGGGCGACGCTTGCGCTTGCGATCAGCAGTGCCGCCGCGGCGAGGCGCGAGGCACGGCGGGCAGCCCTCATCCGTAGCGGCTCTTGCGGAAGGCCCCGGGCGCTTCCTCGTCGAACAGCGAGGCCAGTTCGTCGGTCAGCGCCCCCGCCAGTTCCTCGGCGTCGAGCAGGGTCACGGCGCGACGGTAGTAGCGCGTGACATCGTGACCGATGCCGACCGCCACCAGTTGCACGGAGGAACGGGTCTCGATGTCTTCGATCACCTGGCGCAAGTGAGCCTCGAGATAATTGCCGGCATTGACGCTCTGGGTCGAGTCGTCGACCGGCGCACCATCGGAGATCACCATCAGGATGCGGCGATTTTCGGACCGGGCAAGCAGTCGCCTATGGGCCCATTGCAGGGCTTCGCCGTCGATATTTTCCTTGAGCAAGCCTTCGCGCATCATCAGCCCGAGGTTGCGGCGGGCATGGCGCCACGGCTCGTCGGCCGCCTTGTAGATGATGTGGCGGATGTCATTGACGCGGCCCGGATTGGGCGGACGACCCGCTTCCAGCCAGGCTTCGCGACTCTTGCCGCCTTTCCAGGCCCGGGTGGTGAAGCCCAGAATCTCAACCTTGACCCCGCAGCGCTCCAGCGTGCGGGCAAGGATATCGCCGCAGATCGCCGCGATGGTGATCGGGCGGCCGCGCATCGAGCCGGAATTGTCGAGCAGCAGCGTCACGACGGTGTCGCGGAAATCGGTGTCGCGCTCGACCTTGAAGCTCAGGGCCTGCAGCGGATCGGTGACCACGCGGGTGAGGCGCGCCGTATCGAGCAGGCCTTCCTCGAGGTCGAATTCCCAGCTGCGGTTCTGCTGCGCCATCAACCGGCGCTGCAGCTTGTTGGCGAGCCGCGCCACGGCGCCGGCGAGGTTCTCGAGCTGCTTGTCGAGCAGCGCCCGCAACTGATCGAGTTCCTCGGGCGGGCAGAGGTCGGGGGCCCGCACCACCTCGTCGAACTTCTGGGTAAAGATCCTATAGTTGAAGACGTTCTGGAACTCTTTGGCATTGGCGCCGGGCGGCGGCGGATTGGGCTGGTCCTCACCCGACTCGGAGCTCTCGTCCTCGTCGGTTTCGGAAAAGTCCATCTCGGCGCCTTCGACTTCGCCTTCCTGCTCGGACTGGCCGGGGGTCTGGTCTTCGTCGGCCTCGGCGTCCTCGCTCTCCCCCTCTCCCTGCTCGGGGTTCTTCTCGTCGTCCTGGCCGCGCTCCGGTTCCTGGTCGTCGCCCTGTTCGTTGTCGTCGCTCTCGCCGTCGTCAAGATCGCTGTCGGGCACGAGGCTCAGGTCGCGCAGCAATTGCCGCGTGGCGCGGCTGAACAGGTCCTGGTCTTCGAAGCGGGTCAGGAGCGTGGTCAGCGAGGTGCCGGCGCGCTCCTCGATTTCCTTCTTCCACAGCTCGACGATAGCATTGCCGGAGGGCGGGATGGCGATGCCGGCGACGCGTTCGCGCAGGATCAGCCCCAGCGCTTCGGCCAGCGGGGCGTCGGCCTTGTCGCTGACTTCGGCGAAGTTCTGCCGGTACAGCCGGTCTTCCAGCATTTCGTGGATATTGCCGGTCATGCCCGGCATGCGGATGCAACCCAGCGCCTCGACCCGGGCCTGCTCCAGCGCATCATAGGCGGCACGGGCCTCCGGCTCGGCGGGGGCCCGCTTGCGATGGGTTTCGGGATCGTGGCTCGCGAGCCGCATGGCCATGGCGTCGCCCTGGCCGCGAGCGATGGCGATGTCGCGCAGCGTCGGCAGGCGCGGCAGGTTGGCGAGCCGCGCCTTGTCGGCGGTGAGGATCGGGCGGTCGGCCGAGAAGCTCACCTCGAGGTCGCGCTTGCCGCCAATGGCGCGCACCGCGGCGCCCATCGCCGATTTGAACGGGGCGGTGGTGTCGGGCTTGTTCGGCTTGGAGCGCGGCGGAGGGGCCATCAGTGTTCTCGTTAGGCAGGCTTGGTCAGGGACATCAGCAGGAACATCGGGCGGGTCAGCTCGGTGGCGCGCCACTCCGGATGCGCCGCGAACTGTTCATCCGACGGCTTCCACTCGTCAACGGCGGCATAGACGAAGCCGGCGCGGGTCAGCAGGTTCAGCATGGTGCCGATGGTGCGGTGAAACTTCACGATGCCGTCGACGATCCAGTTGGTGACGCGGCGGCCCTCGATCAGATAGTCGGCGATGGCGAAGGCCTGGCGTCCGTCGGCGGCGGTCACCCATTCGGGCTCGGCGCGTGCGGCGTAGATCGGATGCTCGACCGAGAACACCAAATGGCCGCCGGGCGCCAGGGTCGCGAACAGCATTTCGGCGATACGGCCGAAGTCCTCGACATAGTGCAGCGCCATTGAGCTGACGACCAGATCGGCGCTCAGCGGCTCGAGCACCAGTTCGTCGAGGTTGGCGCGCCGATAGGTGACGACCGGAATGCGGGTTTCGGCCATGGCCCGCGCCAGCATCTTTTCGCTGAGGTCGATGCCGAGCACCGTGGCCGCACCCTGCTCGCCGAGCCAACGGCTCAGCTGGCCGAAGCCGCAGCCGAGATCCACCACGTGCTTACCGGTGATCTCGGGCAGCAGGGCGCGCAGCGCCGGCCACTCGCTGGTGGCCTCGAGGCCATCACGCGAGCGGGGGAACTGGCTGTACCCGGCGAGGAATTGCGGGTCATCGTAGATGTTCTGGGCCATCGCGGCCTCCGGCTAGAGCGTTTCGCCGTTTGGCAAAGTCGAAGCGCTCCAGGTCTCTGATCTGTCGCCTTTCAGGCAGCAAGGCGCACTAGGCGGTCACCGCCAGGTTGGCAGCTGATTCCGGCAGGTCTTCGCCGAACACGCGCTGATAGAACTCGGCCACCACGGGGCGCTCGAGTTCATCGCACTTGTTGAGGAAGGTCAGCCGGAAGGCGAAGCCGACGTCACCGAAGATTTCGGCGTTCTCGGCCCAGGTGATCACCGTGCGCGGGCTCATCACCGTCGACAGGTCGCCGTTGATGAAGGCCTGACGGGTGAGATCGGCCAGCCGCACCATGTTGTTGACGGTCTTCTTGCCCTTCTCGCCGGTATAGGTCTTGGCCTTGGCGAGCACGATCCCGACTTCCTTGTCGTGCGGCAGGTAGTTGAGCGTGGTGACGATCGACCAACGGTCCATCTGGCCCTGGTTGATCTGCTGGGTGCCGTGATAGAGGCCCGAGGTGTCGCCGAGGCCAATCGTGTTGGTGGTGGCGAACAGCCGGAAGGCCGGATGCGGGGTGATGACGCGGTTCTGGTCGAGCAGCGTCAGGCGACCCTGCGTCTCGAGCACGCGCTGGATCACGAACATCACGTCGGGACGGCCGGCATCGTATTCGTCGAACACCAGCGCGATGTTGTTCTGCACCGCCCAAGGCAGGATGCCATCGCGGAACTCGGTGATCTGCTTGCCGTCCTTGAGCACGATCGCGTCCTTGCCGACGAGGTCGATACGCGAGACGTGGGCGTCGAGGTTGACGCGGACCAGCGGCCAGTTGAGGCGCGCCGCGACCTGCTCGATATGGGTCGACTTGCCGGTGCCGTGGTAGCCCTGCACCATGACACGACGGTTGAAGGCAAAGCCGGCAAGGATCGCCAGCGTGGTGTTGCGGTCGAACAGATAGTCCGGATCCATCGGCGGCACATGCGGATCGGTCTCCGCATAGCCCATCACCTTCATGTCGCTGTCGATGCCAAAGGTTTCGCGGACGGAATATTGCTTGTTCGGCAGATTGTTGAATTCAGGCATTTCACGAGGCTCGCGGAAGGAAATAGGTCAAGACGGCTGCCTTGGCGGTTGCCGGCTCTATAGCAGCATCGGCTGCCGCGCGGTAGGGCTGCGCGACAATCGGACCATAGCGGGTGCAATGGGCGCCAGGCCCGGCGTCGCGGGCACCTGGCGGCATCTATTGGCGGCACAAATAGTGCCATAACAAAGATTCATCCCGCCTGCCGATGTCAGCGCGCGACGAAGCCCTTTGACTTCAAGTGCGCATAGGCGGCGATGATGGCGCGCAGGCGGTCCTCGGAGCTCTTGTCGCCGCCATTGGCATCGGGGTGATGCACCTTCACCAGTGCCTTGTAGGCGGCCTTGATTTCGTCGGACTTGGCATAACCCTTGAAGCCGAGCGTTTCGAACGAGCGCCGATCCTGCTCGTGCAGCGGCTTGACCCGCTCCTGCTGCGGCTCGCGCTTCTGGTGCCGGGCGTAGCGGGCAAACACCCCGAACGGATCGTTGACCCGCTTGGCATTGGGGTTGCGCGGGGCGCCGCGCGGCATGCGCGGACCGGTGCCTGCGCCCGGCTTGGCGCCGAACCCCCAGCTCGGGCGGCCGTCGGTTTCCTTCTCGGCGCTGAGATGGCTTTCCATCTCCTCGGGCTTCATGCCGGCGAAGAAGTTGAACACCTGGTTGTAGTGGCGCACGTGCTCGAGGCAGAAGTGGTGGTACTGGCCGACGGCTCGGTTGCCCTTGGGCGCCTTGTAGAGGCCGGGCTGGTCGCACCCCTCCCAGCCGCAGGCCGGGACATCGGGCTGCGCTTCGGGTTCCGGGTGCCGAGATCGGATCCGGATGCGGTCAAAATACTTGGAATCCAGCTTCATCAATCCTAGTTACGGGGCCACGGCCACGCCTCAAACTGAACCGGTATCCATATGTCCGTTCGCGATACGATTGCAGAAAAACTTTCGGTCAAATTCACGCCGACCCATCTTGAAGTGATCGACGAGAGCGAGAAACATAGAGGGCACGGCGGTTACCGGGAGGGCGGCGAGACGCATTTCCGTGTCCGGATCGCCTCTCCCCTGTTCACCGGTCAATCGCGTCTTGCCCAGCATCGGGCCGTGATGGCGGCGCTCGATGCCGAACTCAAGGCGGGCGTGCATGCCCTGGCCGTCGAAGTGGTGGCTTCGAGCCGCTAGTCAACTGCGATCGGACTGGATGCGGCCAGATATGGGGCACCCCGCGGCCGGCTGCAACCCTCTGGCGCTTTGCGGCCAAAGCCGGGCGAAGGCGTGGCAGCCTGCCGCTTTGTCTCCGAACTATCGCCCAAGCCGTTGCCTAGCACTCGTCGTTGCAGACAGATGTGGAGGGCGACATGTCCACCTTGAAGACGGCGGTCCTCGCGGCCGCCTTTGCGCTGTGCGCAGCATCCGGCGCCTTCGCCGCGGGCAGCAGCCTGCAGCTGATCATCGGGGGCGAGGCCTATGACGGGCCTCCCAGGTTCGAGGTGACGTTCGACGGCAAGCCGCTGGGCGAAGGCGCGGTGAACGCTGCCATCGACACGGCCACGGCCGGCCGCTTCGCCGATGCCGCGGACAAGACCCCCTATGTGCAGAGCTTTTCGTTCGACATCCCCGAGGATATCTTCAAACCCGGCGGCGAAGTCCGCGTGCGGCTGGTGAACGAGGCCTATGGCGGCGACGGCTCGAACCGCGATCGCAACCTCTATCTGGCAGCAGTGGCGGTGAACGGGCGTGCCGTGACGGTGTCGGGACTTTCGACACAGGGAACCACCGCCAACACCCAGAACGAGTTGCTAGGCGAGTTCCTGGTGCTGAAGGACGGCAATGTCGAGGGCGTGTCGCGCGCGCCGACCGGCGGTTGGCCATTGCCGGACGCCACCATCGCGGCAGCGCCGCCGGCCGCAGAGCCGGCGACCGCCGAGGTCGCCGCGGTGACCGAGGAACCGGCGGCGGTTCCTGCGGTGAAGGCGCCTGCCGCAGTCGCAGCGCCGAAGCTGCCGGAGGCCCCCGAGGCCAAGCCGGTGGCGGCCACCGCGAAGCTTGCGTCGGCGGACCCGGCAGTGGGCACCAGCGCCAGCTGCAACCGCGATGAACTCTACAACGTGGTCGGTTTCAACGAGAGTTCGAACGACCTGACGCCCAGGCTGATGGAGCGGCTCGACCAGATCGTTGCCGATATCGGCGAGCAGAAGTGCAAGGTGCTGGTCACCGGCTATTCGAGCCGCGCCGGCAACCACGCCACCAACGCGCTGTTCGCCATCGAGCGGGCGCAGAACGTATTGGCCTACCTGAAGCAGGCCGGGCTGAAATTCGAGAAGGTCTCAGCCACCGGCGCCGGCGCCACCGAGCAGTTCGGCGACAGCTTTTCCGCCAATCGCCGGGTGGTGATCTCGGTCGCGCCGTAGGCTTAAGCCTTCTCGGCCAGTTGCTGCAGGCGGTCGGCGAGGTTGTTCAGTTCCCAGTCGCGGGCGAGGGCGGCGGCCTTGGCCCAGGTTGGCCTGGTGTCGGGAACGGGCGGCAGCGGTGCGTTCGTCACCATGGTGGCAATCCGCTTGTAAAGCCTGAGGTCGTCGGCCTGGGTGGGGAAGCGGTTGTCGGCGATCATCGCCTCGAGATCGGGGTAGCGCTGCAACAGGCTCGCCGCCGTCGCGTCACCGACCCCCCTGGCGCCGGGAATCTTGTCCGAAGGATCGCCGCGCAGGGCGATGAAATCGGGGACCTGCCGGGGCTCGACCTTGTAGCGCTCGCGCACTCCGGCAGGGTCGATGCGGGCAATCTCGCCGCCCTTGACCGGCTGCAGGATCGTCGTCCGCGCCGAGGCAAGCTGGTAGGCGTCGCGATCGCTGGTGGCGACCAACGCGGTGCCGCCGGCCTTTTCCTCCTCAGCGACGGCGGTGGCGAGGAAGTCATCGGCTTCGAACCGTCCCGCCTTGCCGAAGACGAAGCCGCAGGCAGCGACCATCTGGGGCAGGACTTCGAGTTGCTCGACGATCTCGTCCTCGAAGATACGACCGCCCTGGTAAGGCGCGAACTCCAGCGCCCGCCAGTTGGGTTCGGCCAGCGTATCCCAGCCCACCACCACGGCGCGCGGCCGCTCGGCTTCATAGAGGCGGATCAGGTAATTGGTGAAGCCCACGATAGCGCCGCCGCCACGGTTCCCCGCGCGGCGTACCGTCTTGGGCAGGGCATGGTAGGCGCGGTGGGCGAACGAGTCGCCGTCGATGACCAGCAGTGGACGGCGGTCGGACATGGCTTTCCCTCTCGGCTTCCGCGGCGATCGACTTGCCGACGAATCGGCGCCGACCGGGGCGTTCGGCGAGCGAAGAATACATGTCGGGAAAGCAGCGCGAAGCGCGATATCGCCCTCCGCCCATACTGATATGTAGCGCACAAGGGGCTTGCTTCAAGACCCCGATCGTCCGGTAAGAGGCGCGTCCTCGTCAGTTCATAACGGAGAGACAGATGCGCAAGATCGAACATCAGGTGGTTATTGCCGGCGGCGGCCCGACCGGGCTGATGCTGGCCGGCGAGCTGGCATTGGCCGGCATCGACGTCGCCATCGTCGAACGGCGGCCCGGCAAGGAGGTTGTCGGCTCGCGCGCCGGGGGGCTGCATCCGCGCACCCTCGAGGTGTTCGACCAGCGTGGCATCGCCGAGCGGTTCGTGGCCGAAGGTCAGGTGGCGCAGGCAGTCGGGTTTGCCGGGGTCCGCATCGATCTCACCGGCTTTCCGACCCGCTACCCCTACAGCCTGGGCCTGTGGCAGAACCACATCGAGCGGCTTCTGGGCGACTGGGTCGATGGGTTCGGCGTACCGGTCTATCGCGGCGTCGAGGTCCGCGGCTTCACCCAACATGGGGCGGGCGTCGATATCAGCCTCAGCGATGGCAGCCGGCTGGCGGCGCAGTACCTGGTCGGTTGCGACGGCGGGCGGAGCGTCGTGCGCAAGACGGCCGGCATCGCGTTCCCGGGCTCCGATCCCACCACCAGCAACCTGATCGCCGAAGCCGAGCTGGCCGAGTTGCCGCCGCAGTGGGGGATCACGCGCGATGCGCTGGGCATCCACTCGATCGGGCGGGTGAACTACGAGATCCGCGATGGCGAGATCGTCTGGGCCGACAGCGGACCGGTGCGTGTGCTGGTCACCGAGCGCGAGGTGGGCAAGACCGGCGAGCCGACCCTCGCGGAGCTCAAGCAAGCGCTGATCGCGGTTTACGGCACCGATTACGGGATTCACAGCCCGAGTTCGATCACCCGTTTCACCGATGCGGCCCGGCAGGCTGAAACCTATCGGCAGGGGCGGGTGCTCATCGCTGGAGATGCGGCGCATATCCATCCACCCGATGGCGGGATGGGGCTGCAGACCGGGGTGCAGGATGCCGTCAATCTCGGCTGGAAACTGGCGCAGGTGATCAAGGGCATTTCGCCCGAGGGCCTGCTCGACAGCTATCATGCCGAGCGTCACCCGGTGGGCGCCAGGGTGTTGCGTTACACCATGGCGGCCGTGGCGCTGCGGCGCGAGGACGACCGCACCAAGGCACTGCGCGAGACGATGGCCGAGATGCTCGAAATGGGGGAGCCGCGCCGACGAGTTGCCGCCGACCTGACCGGGCTAGGCGTCCGCTACGAGCTGGGTGAGGGGCATCCGCTGCTCGGGCGACGGATGCCGGATCTCGATCTGGTCGCCGCCAACGGTCCGACTCGGGTTTACGAGTTACTCCATGCTGCGCGGCCGGTGCTGATCAACTTCGGTGCGTCCGGCGCGTTCGAGATCGCGCCGTGGGCGGATCGCGTGAGGCTGGTCGACGCAGTCTCTGAGGGTGCGTGGCAGCTGCCGGGCATCGGAGCCGTCGAGGCTCCGCAGGCTGTCTTGATCCGTCCCGATGGCTACGTGGCCTGGGTCGGGGACGCCGCAGGGCAGGGGCTGAGCGAGGCGCTGACGAGATGGTTCGGGGCGCCGAAGCGCGCCTAGCGCTCGGCCCGTACCTCTTCGAGGTAGGCCCGTACGGCGGTCGGGTCGACGTTCTTTTCGATGAAGGCCCGGCCGATGCCATGGGTCAGGATGAAGGTGAGCGCGCCGCGCACCACCTTCTTGTCCTGGGCGATGGCGTTCATCAGCGTGTCGGTGTCGGGCAAATCGCCCGGGATATCGTTGATGTGGGTCGGCAGGCCTGCCGCGCTCAGGTGCCGGGCGATACGGCCGGTATCCTGACTGGGGGCGAGGCCGAGCCTCGCCGAAAAACCATGCGCCAGCACCATGCCGATGGCGACGCCTTCGCCATGCAGCAGGCGATCGGAATAGCCGGTGGCCGCTTCCAACGCATGGCCGAACGTATGGCCGAGATTGAGCAGGGCGCGAACCCCGGTCTCCTTTTCGTCGGCGAGGACGAAGCGGGTCTTGGCGGCGCAGCAGCGGGCCACCATTTCGGCGCGTAGGGCGGTGTTGCCGGCAAAGATCTCGCTTCGGTTCTCCTCGAGCCAGAAGTAGAACGGCTCATCGTCGATCAGCCCGTACTTCACCACCTCGGCATAGCCGGCCGCGAGTTGGCGCGGCGGCAGGGTGTCGAGGGCGTCGAGGTCGGCGAGGACCAGCCGGGGCTGATGGAAGGCGCCGATCAGGTTCTTGCCGTGCGGCGAATTGATGCCGGTCTTGCCGCCGACGGAGCTGTCGACCTGCGCGAGGAGCGAGGTCGGCACCTGGACGAAATCCATGCCGCGCCGGGCGATCGCCGCGGCGAACCCGGCGAGGTCGCCGATGACGCCGCCGCCCAGCGCAATGATCAGGTCGCCGCGCTCGAGCCGCGCCGCGAGGATGGCATCGACCACTTCGCCCAGCCGGGCGAACGACTTGGTGCTTTCGCCGTTAGGCAGCACCACCGTCGCGTATTTCACCTCGGCGGCGTCGAGCGCGGCGGTGAGCCGCGGCAGCTGCGCGATGGCGACCTCGGTATCGGTGACGATGCCGAAGCGGCGGCCGGGGAACCTGGCGCCGAGCAGCGCCCCGGCATTGTCGATCAGCCCGGAGCCGATGAGGATGTCGTAGGCGCGTTCGCCCAGCGGCACATGGACGGTGGTCGGCTCAGCCATTGGCAGCCTCGTTGGTCAGATAGGCCAGCACGGCGTCGATCACTTCGCTCGCCACCTGGTCCTGCGGCACGTCGCGCGATACCACGGTGACGTCGGCCTCGGCATAGACGGGGTAGCGGACTTCGATCAGCTTCTGCAGCGTCTCGCGCGGGTTGGCGGTTTTCAGCAGCGGTCGGTTGGAGCGGCGCGACACGCGCTGGAACAACAGCTCGAAATCGGCCTTGATCCACACCGAGATCGCCGCCTGCTTCACCAGCGCGCGGGTTTCGGCGTTGATGAAAGCGCCGCCACCGGTGCCCAGCACGATGTTGCGGTCTTTGAGCAGGCGGGCGATCACCTTGACCTCGCCGGCACGGAAATCGGCCTCCCCATGGGCGCGGAAGATGTCCTCGATAGTCATCCCGGCCGCCTTCTCGACCTCCTCGTCGCTATCGACGAAGTGGCGGCCCAGGCGGGCGGCGAGGCGGCGGCCGACGGTGGTTTTGCCGGCGCCCATCATGCCGATCAAGACGATCGGGCGATGCCCGAGGAGCCGCTGCAGATCCTCGCGCCGGTCGTCGCGTGTGGTCGTGCCGTCGCGTGACATGGCTTTTCCCTGTTCGGGCGGTTTGAACCGTTAGGGCGGCATAAAGTCAATGCCCGCTATGGTGGGGCGGCTATGGTTAGCGCACCCTTGATCGCATCCGGCAAACAGGGGAGACTGACCCGTAGCGTGACAAAAGCGGATTGCCATGCCGACTCTCATTCGCCTGATCGTCATCCTGCTGGTCCTGGTCGGGCTCGGCTATGGAGCCATGTTCGCGCTCGTCGCCTTCGTCCAGCCGCGCGACAAGGATGTGACCATCCGCATTCCGGCGCGTGACCTGATGCCCTCGACGCAGCGCGATCCGCTGGTGCGGCGCGAGATCAACACCACCCGCCAGCCCGAGGCGCCCGCGGCCAACCCGCCGGCCGCCGAGACGCCGGCCCTTTCGGTCGAGCCGACCACCGAGGCGCCGGCCGACGACGGCGGTGTGGTGACCCGGCAGCAGGGGATCGAATGAACGGCGGCCACCTGGTCGAAGCGTTTCTCGAGATGATGAGCGCCGAACGCGGCGCCGCCAGAAACACCATCGACGCCTATCGTCGCGACCTCGGCGATTATTGCGCCTTCCTCCAGCGCCGCGGCAGCGGGCCGACTGGCGCCGGGCGCGAGCAGGTGACGGAGTATCTCGCCTTCCTCGAGGCAGAGGGCATTGCCGCATCGTCGAGCGCGCGAAAACTCTCGGCGATCCGGCAGTTCCACAAGTTCCTCGCCGCCGACGCAGTGCGCGGCGACGACCCGACCCGAATCATCGCGTCGCCCAAGGCGCGGCGCAGCCTGCCCAAGGTGCTGTCGATCGCCGAGATCGATCGGCTGCTCAGCCTCGCGGAAGCCGAGATCGAAGCGCCCGAGGCGAGCGAGGCGCAGCGCGCCATGGCGGGGCGGCTCTACCTGCTGCTGGAGCTGCTCTATGCCACCGGCATGCGCGTTTCGGAATTGGTGGAGCTGAAGCGCGCCGTGGTGATGCGCGATGCGAGCTTTCTCACCATCCGCGGCAAGGGCGGCAAGGAGCGCATCGTGCCGCTGACCGATCGGGCGCGCGACGCGGTCAAGGCGTATCTGACGCGGCTCGAGCCCGGCGCCTGGCTGTTCCCGGCCGGCGGCGAAAGCGGCCATCTCAGCCGGCAGGTGTTTGCGCGCGAGCTCAAGGGGCTGGCGGGACGCGCCGGGATTTCCGCGGCCCGGGTTTCACCGCATGTGTTGCGGCACGCTTTTGCCAGTCACCTGCTGGCCGGCGGCGCGGATCTGAGGGTGGTGCAGACGCTGCTCGGGCACTCCGACATCTCGACCACGCAGATCTACACCCATGTGCTGGACGAGAAGCTGCGCTCGCTGGTGGAAGCGCACCATCCGCTGGCGGAGGGCTAGGGCGTTCCGCGGAAAACGGGGGCGCCGGTGTGGGCTGACCCCCACCCCTGTCCCCTCCCCCTAAGAAACCCTCACACGGATATCGAGACTAACGTCTCCCTCCTCCTGTTAGAGGGGGAGGGACAGGGGTAGGGGTCGGCCCGCTCCAGCTGCTCGTCAGTCATCCGCGCTTCTGCTCGACCATGCCGTCGAGCCGCAGCAGCAGCTCGTCCAGCTCGCGCAGCACGTCGCGCATCAGCATCGGTCTGGCGGGGACGTCGCTCCAGCTGGCACGCAGCTCGTTGAGCCTGTCCTTGCGGCGTCGGCGCGCCGCCTTGGCTTCGGCGAGCGTGCGGCGGGTGGCCTGATCGCCGGTATCGAGCGTGAACAGTTTCTCGCAGTGCGGGCACCAGGCGCCGCCGGCGGGGCGGACCAGCTTGGCGTTTTCGAAGAACTGGCCGCCGCAATGCGGACAGCCGACGCTTACCAGGGCATAGGTCGTCATGATCGAAAGGTGGTTCCGGTCGTTCGGCACCAGCGTTGTCATGAATGCGTCATGCATTGGTTAACGCGGCATGACAGAGCGGTGCAATGGGGGCTCGGTCGCAGCTCGCTGCTTGACTCAACCCGGCTGCGTCGCCACTTTCCGGCCACTTTGGGGCGCGAGTTGACGCCCTTCCCATTATCTGGCGGGTTGGATGCAGTCTTATCTCGATTTCGAAAAGCCGGTCGCCGATCTCGAAGGCAAGATCGCCGAGCTCAAGTCCCTCGCCACGTCCGACCAGGCCGTGTCGATCGATGAAGAGGTGACGCGGCTCTCGGCCCGGGCCGACGAGGCGCTGGTCGATATCTACAAGAAGCTCACCCCCTGGCAGAAGACCCAGGTGGCGCGTCATCCGCAGCGCCCCCACTTCTCCGACTACGTGAAGTCGCTGATCACCGAGTGGACGCCGCTGGCCGGCGACCGCAAGTTTGCCGAGGATCCGGCGTTGCAGGCCGGCTTCGGCCGCTTCAACGGGCAGCCGGTGGCGATCCTGGGGCAGGAGAAGGGCTCCAATACCGAGAGCCGGCTGAAGCACAATTTCGGCATGGCGCGGCCCGAGGGTTACCGCAAGGCCGTGCGCATCATGGACATGGCCGACCGCTTCGACATTCCCCTGGTGTCGTTCGTCGATACCGCCGGCGCTTATCCGGGGATCGGCGCCGAAGAGCGCGGCCAGGCCGAGGCGATCGCGCGTTCGACCGAGCGCTGCCTCGAGCTGGGTGTGCCCAACCTCGCGATCATCATCGGCGAGGGCGGCTCGGGCGGCGCAATCGCCATCGCCACCGCCAACCGGGTGCTGATGCTCGAGAACGCCATCTACTCGGTGATCTCGCCGGAGCCGGGCGCCGCCATCCTGTTCCGCGACGCGGCCCGGGCTCCCGATATGGCCGCGGCGCAGAAAATCACCGCTCCCGATCTGCTCGCGCTGGGGGTGATCGACGGCATCATTGCCGAGCCCGCCGGTGGCGCGCACCGCCACCACGGGGAGGTAATGGCCTCGACCGCCAAGGCGATCAGTCAGTTCCTCGCCGATTTCCCCGGCACCCGGGGTCGGCTGGAGGTGCGAGAGCACAGGCGCGACAAATTCCTCGCCATCGGCACCAATTTGGGTTGATCGCCGTCCGGGCAGCGGGCATGAAGCCAATAGCAGACGGGCTGTAATGGTGGCGGCTTGCCCAGCGGGGGCGCCGCCCGTTCGCGACCGGCTGGTTCGGGCAGACAAGCATTCGGGTTCCTGGCTGTGGGCATGACGCTCCGTTCCTTCCTCCTGGTCGGTGCAAGCCTCGTGGTGGCGGCGACGCTCGCGGGGTGCGGTGGTTTGAAGCCGGGCAGCAATGCCAAGGCGATGGCGCCGCTGAAGCAGGAAACGGTCAGCCGGCTGGCGGGGCTCGGCTCCTCGCCGGGCGCCGCGATGATGGTCCGCATCTTCAAGGAAAGCTCGGAGCTCGAGGTCTGGAAGCAGACCAGTTCCGGCGCCTTCAAGCTGTTCAAGTCGTATGAGATCTGTGCCTGGTCGGGTGACCTCGGCCCCAAGATCAAGGAAGGCGACCGACAGTCGCCCGAAGGTTTCTACACCGTCACTCCGGGCCTGATGAACCCGAACTCCAACTACTACCTGGCATTCAACACCGGCTTTCCCAACAAGTTCGACCGCGCCTATGGGCGGACCGGCTCGGACCTGATGGTGCATGGCGACTGCTCGTCGCGAGGTTGCTACTCGATGACCGACGAGTCGATCGCCGAGATCTACGCGTTGGCGCGCGAGAGCTTCAAGGGCGGCAATGCCTCGTTCCAGCTGCAGATCTATCCGTTCCGGATGACGGCGCAGAACCTGGCCAAGCACGCCGACAACCCGAACATGAGCTTCTGGAGGGACATCAAGGAAGGCTACGACCGCTTCGAGATCTCGAAGGCGCCGGTGTCCTGGGATGTCTGCAACAAGGAATACGTGTTCGACGTGCCCGGCGGCACAACGCTCGACGCCTTGGGCAGTTGCCCGGTGACGGTGGCGCAGAACGTACCCGAGACGGTGAAGGCCAAGGCGGCCGCCGACGATGCCGCCATGGCCCAGGAAGTCGCCTCCCTGGCCGACAAGGCCGCAAAGGCCGCCGCTGAGGCGCAGAAGGCCGCCGACGAGAAGGCCGCCGCCAAGGCGCGCGGCGAAGCGATCGGCAGCTTCATCGGCGGGCTGTTTGGCGGCGGTGGCGAAACCGGCGTCATCGACCCCAGCAAGGTGCCGCCGATTCCGCTGCCGCGGCTGCACCGGGCCTAGAACAGGAGCTCCGCTTGCGCCGCTCCTTTGTTCGGGCCGTCTCCCTCTAGGCCGGTCTTCTTGCGATGCGGGCCCGAGGCTCCCATGTTGGCATGGTCGTTGCGATCGGAGTTTTGCTCTGCGCAGCGCTGCTGGTCGGGCGCTTCCTGCTCACCGAACGAACCGGAGTTCGCGACATCGCTACCGAGCGCGTCTATGACCGCACCCAGTTCGTTGCCGAGCTGAAACAGGCCGGGTTCGCGCTCGGCGATCCTGCGCATGTCCGCATCTTCAAGCGCGAGCACAAGCTGGAGCTGTGGCTGAGGCGTGCCGACGGGCGCTATGGGTTGTTCCGCGACTATGACATCTGCACGTTCTCAGGCGAGCTGGGGCCCAAGCTCAAGGAGGGCGACAGGCAGGCGCCCGAAGGATTCTACCGCGTGGCGACGCGCCAGCTGAACCCCAACTCGCGACATCATCTCAGCTTCAACCTCGGTTTTCCCAATGCCTTCGATCGCCAGCTGGGTCGCACCGGTTCGGCTTTGATGGTACATGGCGGCTGCTCGTCGGTCGGTTGCTATGCCATTACCGACCGCAGCGTCGACGAGGTCTATGCAGTGGTTGAAGCAGCGCTCAGGAACGGCCAGGACGCTGTCGACGTGCACGTCTTCCCATTCCGGATGACGGCCGCGGCGCTGGCCGCCGAAGGCGGTCACACCTGGGCGCTGTTCTGGCGCAACCTCAAAACCGGCTACGACCTGTTCGAAGCCTCGGGCCGTCCCCCCAGGGTCGGCGCCTGTCGGGGCGAATATCGCTTTGGCGCAGATGCGGAGGGGCCGGGATGCGCCGCTATCGCCGCCTGGTCCTGATCGACCGGCTGATCCCGTTTCTCGCCGCCATTGTCGGCCTGGTGGCGCTGGCCGGGGCTGTCGCGGTGCAGCTCAATACCGATGCCAAGACCAACGCAGTGACCGGGATGATTGCCGAGCTGCGCGCTTCGGTGGATGAGCTGGGCAAGCGCGCCGCCCAACCGGCGACCCCGGTCGATGACGGCACGGCGGCCGGATTGCTCGCCCTGCAGGATCGCATGGTGAAGCTCGAAGCGGAGTGGGCGGACCGGCAGGCCGCCACGGCGGCCGCTCCGTCGGCCCAGCCGGGCGCCGCGGCCCCGGCGGAAACTGCTGCAATCGACCCGAACCTGCCGACCACCGACTGCATTCCGCTCGGGACCCGCTTCATGGTGATGCCCGGCGAGAGCTACCCGCTCTGCCAGTCGAAGGCCGTGGTCAAGACCGGCGCGATCACCGCCGATACGGTCACCATCGAGGGCGTCGGCCCGGTGGTCGAAACCGGCTTCGGCACCATTGCCGGGACCAGTTGCACCGTCATGGTGTTCTCGGCCGACGAGGCCGGTTTCGCCGAGGTCCGGGTCACCTGCACCTGAGGGGGGGCGGTCAGCCGGATGCCAGCTCGGCTGGCACGACCATCAACCCCGCTGCCACGAGGTCCGCGTTGCTCTCGAAGCGCCGGGAGTCCTGGCCCACGAAACCCTGTCCGCTCGCCTGCATGCGTTGCAGCAGCCGCGCATAGAAGTGGTACTTGGCGCCGTTGTTGGCATGGGCCTTCCAGCTGATGGCCGAGGCGATGCGACGCAGGCTGTCGGGTCCGAACTTGAAATGCGCCATGGCGAGAATGCAATCGTCCGGCGGCAGGATGTTCGCCGCATGGCTGCCCTCGAGCCACACATCGTCGTCCCATCGCATCAGCGGCGTCTTCATCCAGGCGGCCGGCGGTGTGGCAGGAGGCGAAGCCGGGTGCTGCTCGGAAATGCCGAAGCGCTCGAACAGGCGCATCGAGGCGCCCACGCCGACCCGCCGCGGTTGTCCGCCGGGGGGCACCACCAGCAACCGCGTCGCGTCGAAATAGGGACTTTCGGCGAGGAGATCCTTCGAGCGTTGCGGCCTGGCTGGGTCGCTCATGGCCGTATAGATCGAGAGGGTAGAAGTCGACCAAACTGGCGACGACCGAGCGCTGGCCACGGCGCTCGAGGAAAGTGGTCACGGCTCCGAGCTCGGCTATGCCGCGCGGCAGGAACAGGAACTCGTCGGCGTCGGCATAGAGCGCCCAGCGACCGGCAAGATAGCGCCGGGGGATCGCCGACTTCAGCAGGGTCCCGGCTCGCTCGGCACTGCCGGCCCCGTCGGAGAGGATCACCTTGTCGCCGAAGCGCAGCGCGGAGTGGAGCACTACGCAGTCGGGCTGGGCCAGCAGGTACTCGCGGGTGCCGTCGTCGGAGCGGTCGTCGAGGATCAGGAATTGGCTCAAGCCCAGCGATCGGTAGTGGGCGAGAAATGCCGGTGCAAAGCCCATCTCGTTGCGGAAGATGCCGAAGACCGGCGTTCCCTCGGCAGCGATGGCGCCGCCGACGATCGAGAGGCTTTTCATCAGGTCGGCGCGAGACAAGGGCTGTGGGCTGCTCTGCATCAGGGGTGGTCGCCAACGTGGTGCTCTCACGGATCGGCACAGTGGGGGCGCCGCCGCCGACAGGCAAGGGCGATATCGGGGGTCGGTCGGGCCTATTTGCCCGAGCGTCGCGAAACGGATAGAGCTGCGGCGAGGCATCGCTCTGCCCGCGCTACCGTCCCTGGGTTATCCCCCGTGTCCACACCTGCCGCCATCGCCCCGTCCGCCTCGCTCAAGGGCATGGCGCTGGGCATTCTCGCCTATACGCTGTTCTCGGTGCACGACGCGCTGGTGAAGGCGGTGATTCATGCCCTGCCGGTGGTGCAGATCCTGTTCGTGCGCAGCCTCGTCATCGTGTTGATCTGCCTCGTCATCGGCAGGCGAAAGCTGGTGCTGGAGCTGGTGCGGTCGGGCAACAAGCCGATGCTGCTGCTGCGCGCTATCCTGACGCTGGCGGCCTGGTGCATGTACTACTCGTCCGGGCGCGAGCTGCAGCTCGCCGAGATGACGACGCTCTATTACTTCGCTCCGGTGCTGACGATCGTGCTGGCCGTGATCTTCCTCAAGGAACAGCTGACCCTGGCGCGGGTCGGCGCTTCGGCGATCGGCTTTTTCGGCGTGCTGATCGCCTGCAATCCGGCCGGGCTGACATTCGGCATCCCGGCGCTGATGGTGCTGGGCGCGGCGTTCTTCTGGTCGGTGGCGATGATCCTGATGCGCACCATCTCGAAGTCGGAGAGCTCGATGGTGCTGATCTTCTCGCTCAACCTGTTCTACACGCTGGTGATGGGAGTGGCCTCTATCCCGTTCTGGACGGCGATGGATCCGCTGCAGATCGGTATCGTGGTGCTCACCGGCATTGTCGGGGGAACGGCGCAATATGTGCTGGTCGAGGCGGCGCGGCTGATTCCGGCCAGCGTCCTGGGCACGGTCGAGTATTTCGCGTTGATCTGGAGCTTTGTGTTCGGCTTCCTGTTCTGGGGCGAGCAGCCGGCCGGCGTGGTGTTCATCGGTGCAGCGCTGGTGATCGCGGCTGGGCTGGTGCTGGCCTGGAGCGAGCGGCGCCCGCGACGGTCGGTGGTCGATACGCCGTAGGCGGCTGCCGTATCGACGAAACGCCGGTGCGTGCTGCCCCCCACCCCTGTCCCCTCCCCGCAAGGGGGAGGGAGACCATTACACCAGCGTCTCAGTTTGCGTCTCCCTCCCCCTTGCGTGGAGGGATCAAGGGTGGGGGGCGGTCAACCACCAGGTGCAGGGCCAGTACGCTCAACACCTTATCGAGTTATCGAGCGGCGCCGATCTCACGCAGCAGGCGCCGCCAGCTCGATCAGCTCGGTCTTGCCGCTCTGGATCAGCTGCCTGAGGCTGCCCTGGATCAGGGAAGTCCAGGCGTCCGAGCAGGTGTCATAGCATTCGACGGCCGGGGCAATGCCGTGATGAGTGAAGACCACCTCGGTCTTGCCGTCCCGCGTGCCGATGTCGAAGGTGATGGTGGTGCCGACCCACTCGGTCTTGTCCTCGACGAAGCTCAGCATGCCTTCGACCACCTGCCACGCCACCCGCCGGTTGGGGACCAGTTCGGTGACCACCTGCTTGGAATAGTGGAACTCCTGATAGCGGTAGCTGAACACGTCGCCGAGCTTGTTCGTGCTGCCCTCGAACTCGCCGCTCCACCAGGCGCGCGGGTCGATGATGGCGGCGAAGGCCGCCTCGGGGCTCTCTTCGACGGTGAATGAGGTGGTGAAGCTGTCTTTGCTGCTCATGATGGACTCCTTGATGCTGGCGGGGGCTGCGGCGGTGATCTCGGCGCCGGTGTTGGGAGCGCCGCGACCCGAGGTGATGAGGCTCTTGAGGCTGCCGCGGATGTAGGTGCCCCAGGCGTCGTGGCAGACGTCGTAGCACTCGTGGTCGGGCAGCAGTCCGACATGGGTGAAGGTGAGGCGGGCGCCGGCGCCGACCGGCTCGATGTCGAAGGTGATGGTGGTGCCGATCCATTCGGTCGTGTCGGCGACAAAGCTGAAGTGATTGTCGAGCACGCGCCAGGCGACGCGCTGGCCGGGGATCCATTCGACGACCTTGAGGGTACAGCGATGCAGGTCCGTCGCGTGATAGAACCAGACGTCGCCGAGCATGGCGGTATTGCCCTCGACATCCTCAGACCACCAGCCGCGGACGTTGTTGATGGCGGCGAACACCGCTTCGGGCGGCGCGTTCACGGTGATGGCGGTGGTGTAGTTCTTGTCTTGCATTGCAGTTCTCCTTGGGTGAGGGGCGGGATCAGCCGGCGTTGCGCTGGCCGATCTTGATCCAGAGTCGACGGGCGTCGCCGTCGAGGGCGTCCTCGACGTCGGTGCGTTCGAGGCCGATATCGGCGAGCTGGATGGCATCGAGGCCGGCAAGCCGGAGGATGGTCCGGCGCCGGGCCCGCCAAGCCGCGAAGCGGGCAGCGAGGGCCGCAAGGCCGGCGATGACGCTGCTTTGGCGGGACTTGGGCGTGGCGATCTCATAAAGTTCGAGGGTGGTCATGGCGTGATCTCCCGTTGGTTCAGGGCTTGAAGGGTTGCGTTCGGTGTCGATGAGCGGAACCTAGGCGCGGCCCGGTTCGGGGTGAGAGTGACAAGTGTGACGGGATTTGAATGGACTCGCTGATCACCGCCGCGGCGCGGGCGCTCGGGGCCGGCGATCCGCTTGGGGCGCTGAAGCGCGTGGCGCTGCGCGAGGACGCCCCGGCGCTGGCGCTGCGCGGCATCGCCATGGCGCAACTGGGCGATCTCGAGCGGGCCAAGGCGCTGCTCAAGGCGGCAGGCAAGGCCTTCCACGCGCGCGAAGCGATCGCCCGGGCCCGCTGCGTGGTGGCCGAGGCCGAGATCGCCCTGGTCTCGCGTGACCTGTCCTGGCAACCGAAGGCGCTGGAGGCGGCGCGCCGCGTGCTCGAGGCGCAAGGCGACGGCGCCAATGCGGCGCACGCGGCAAATCTCGCGGCGCGGCGGCTGCTGCTGATCGGCCAGGTGGATGAAGCGGAGCGGCTATTGCGGCAACTCGACCTGCGCCAGTTACCGCCGGCAAGCGTCGCGGTGCACCAGCTGGTCACCGCCGGCATCGCGGTGCGGCGCGTGCAGAGCGGGCCGGCGCGCCTGGCCTTCGAACGATCATTGGCGGCGGCACGGCAGGCCGGCATCCCGTCGCTGCTGGCCGAGATCGAAGCCGACGCGCGCGTGTTGGACGAACCGGCGGCGCGGCTGATCGGCGGCGGCGCCGACCGCCCGCTGAACCTTGCCGGGGTGGAAAAAGTGCTGGGATCTGACGCGCTGGTTGTCGACGCGACGCGCAACGTGGTGCGGCAGTCGGGCTCCATCGTCGTGCTCGCGACCCGTCCGGTCTTGTTCGCGCTGCTGCGGACGCTGGCCGCCGCGTGGCCGGGGGACGTATCGCGGGCGCAACTGATCGCCGAGGCGTTCCGCGGCAAGCAGGCCGACGAGTCGCATCGCGCCCGGCTGCGGGTGGAGATGGGGCGGTTGCGGTCCGAGCTGAGCGGGCTCGCCGAGATCAACGCCACCATGGCCGGTTTCGCGCTGGCGCCGGTCGAAGCAAGTCAGGTTGCGCTGCTGGCGCCGCCGATGGAAGATCCGCATGCCGGGGTGCTGGCGCTGCTGGCCGATGGCGAAGCCTGGGCCAGCTCGGCGCTCGCCATTGCCTTGGGCTCCAGCCCGCGCACCGTGCAGCGGGCGCTGGAGCAATTGGCTGCGGCGGGCAAGGTGCAGTCGTTCGGGCGGGGCCGGGCGCTGCGCTGGATCACCCCGCCGATGCCGGGTTTCCCGACGGCTTTGTTACTCCCAGGCCCGCTGCCGGGCGGCTAGAGCTCGGCCGGAACAATTGAACGAGAGGTCAGTCCGATGAAGCATGCGCATGCCGAGATCGTTCGGGAGTACGGCCCGTTTCCGGGCGTCGAGTCGGTGGCCGGGGTCACCTTCGACGGCACCAATGTGTGGTTCGCTTCGGGTGACCGGATCAACGCCTTCGATCCGGAAAGCGGCGCGCCCGTGCGTAGCATCGATGTCGCCGCCCATGCCGGCACCACCTTCGACGGCGAGCACCTCTACCAGCTGGCTGAAGACGTGATCCAGAAGATCGAGCCGGCGACCGGGCGGGTGGTCAAGACCATCCCGTCGCCCGGCGGCGGCTCCGGGCTCGCCTGGGCCGAGGGCTCGCTGTGGGTCGGGCAGTATCGCGGCAAGCAGATTCTCGAGGTCGATCCCGAGACCGGCAAGGTGCTCCGGACCATCCACTCCAACCGCTTCGTCACCGGGGTCACCTGGGTCGAGGGCGAGCTGTGGCACGCGACGCTGGAGGATGGTCAGAGCGAGCTCAGGCGCGTCGATCCGCAATCATGCGAAGTCCTGGAGCAGCTTGAGATGCCGGCAGGCAAGGGGGTCTCAGGGCTCGAGTCCGATGGTCGCGACCGGTTTTATTGCGGCGGCAGCGACAGCAGCACGGTCCGTGCGGTGAGGCGACCGAAACGAGAGACGGCGGCAGCCTGACCAATCGCCGGCCGATATCGACTACTGGTAACAGGACCTGATGGCTGCCGCCGCTTCATGTGGCGGCGGCTTCGCCAGGTCCTGCATCATCACCGTTGCGGCGAC
Organism: Devosia sp. A16; assembly: GCF_001402915.1. Taxonomy (GTDB): domain Bacteria; phylum Pseudomonadota; class Alphaproteobacteria; order Rhizobiales; family Devosiaceae; genus Devosia_A. The sequence continues at coordinate 1,559,812 of NZ_CP012945.1, read as the reverse complement.
GCAACAGGCTTCGTGCTCACTCGGCGCAATTTGGTCGACAGGGGTCATGAACGCTTCGAACTCAGCTTGCGTGAGTGTGCTCTGCATCGCCGCGCCGGCGACCATCACGTAAAAATAAACCGGCCGGCTTCGTGAGAAGCCGGCCGGTTGACTATTCGGTGCCTGTGTCGGCGTCAGAACGCGCCGTGGCAGTGCTTGAACTTCTTGCCCGAGCCGCAGGGGCAGGGGGCGTTGCGAGAGACGCCGACGAGCAGCTTGGGATCGATAGGCTTCAGCGCCGGATCGGCCTCGATCACGTCGGCGCCGGCTGCGGCGCCAGCGGCAGCGAAAGCCGCCAGCGACGGCGCGGGGCCGAGGGCGCGCGGCATGGTGCCAGTGATGTCGCTTTCGGCGTCGTTCTCGCCGGTGGTCGGGTCGATATGGATTTCGTCGAGCCCGTCGAGGTTGGCCTGCAGCGGCGTCGGCTGGCGCATCTGGATCTCGACATGGCTGAGCTGGGTGGTCACCAGCTCGCGCAGGCTCGCCAAGAGCTGCTCGAACAGCTCGAAGGCTTCGCGCTTATATTCGTTGAGCGGATCGCGCTGGGCGAGGCCACGCCAGCCGACCACCTTGGAAAGGTGATCGAGGGTGACGAGGTGCTCGCGCCACAGTCCGTCGATCGACTGCAAGAGGATCGACTTTTCCACCTGGCGCATGATGTCGGGCGAGTAGCGGGCCACCTTGGCGGCGGCGAACTCGTCAGCGATCTTGATGATGCGCTCGCGGACCTGTTCGACGTCGATACCTTCCTCGTGCGTCCAGGCTTCTACCGGGAGGTCGACATTGAGGTAGGTCTTGCCGGCCGCGACCAGTTGCTCCACCTGCCACTGCTCGGGGTAGGAGCGCTCGGGAATGGCCTTGGAGATGATATCGTCCACCACCTGGTGGCGCATCTCGGTGACGGTGTCGGCGACATCCTCGCTGTCCATCAGCTCGAGACGTTCGGTGAAGATCGCCTTGCGCTGATCGTTCATCACGTCGTCGTATTTGAGGATGTTCTTGCGGATATCGAAGTTGCGGGCTTCGACGCGGGCCTGGGCCCGCTCGATGGCCTTGGTGACCCAGGGGTGAGTGATCGACTCGCCCTGTTCGAGCCCGAGTTTCGAGAGCATCGAATCCATCGATTCGACCGGGAAGATGCGCATCAGGTCGTCCTGCAGGCTCAGGAAGAACTTCGAGTGGCCCGGGTCGCCCTGGCGACCGGCGCGGCCGCGCAACTGGTTGTCGATGCGGCGGCTTTCGTGCCGCTCGGTGCCGATGATGTAGAGGCCGCCGGCCGCCAGTACCTTGGCCTTGTCCTCGGCAATGGTGCGCTTGATCTCGGCGATCTTGGCCTCGCGCTCGGCGCCTTCGAGGCCTGCGGCCTCCTTCTCGATGCGCATTTCGAGGTTGCCGCCGAGCTGGATGTCGGTACCGCGACCGGCCATGTTGGTGGCGATGGTGACGGCGCCGGAGACACCCGCATCGGCGACGATCTGCGCTTCCTGCTCATGGTGGCGGGCGTTCAGAACCGCGATGTCCTTGATGCCCTTGCCGCGCAGGATCTCGGCCAGCATTTCGGACTTCTCGATCGAGGTGGTGCCGACGAGGATCGGCTGGCCGCGGCCGCGCGCATCGACGATCAGGTTGGCGATCTCGTCGAACTTCTCCGCCGCGGTGCGGAAGATGGCGTCGTCCTCGTCCTTGCGCTTGACCGGCACGTTGGTGGGGATCGAGGTGACGGTGAGGCCGTAGATGTCGCCGAATTCCTCAGCTTCGGTGGCCGCCGTACCGGTCATGCCGGCAAGCTTCTTGTAGAGGCGGAAGTAGTTCTGGAAGGTGATCGAGGCGAGGGTCTGGTTCTCGGCCTGGATCTTGACGTGCTCCTTGGCCTCCAGCGCCTGGTGCAGGCCTTCAGAATAACGGCGGCCGGGCATCATGCGGCCGGTGAACTCGTCGATGATCACCACTTCGTCGTTGCGGACGATGTAGTCCTTCTCGCGCTGGAACATCTTGTGGGCGCGCAGCGCCGAATTGAGATGGTGGACCAGCGCCACGTTCTCGATGTCGTAGAGGTTTTCGCCCTTGAGCTGGCCGTTCTCGACCAGCGCCGCCTCGAGCTTCTCGATGCCGGCGTCGGTGAAGGTGGCCGAGCGCTGCTTTTCGTCGATTTCGAAATCGCCTTCGCCGAGCAGCGGGATCAGCGTATCGGCCATCTCGTAGAGCGACGAACGGTCGGCGGACGGTCCGGAGATGATCAGCGGGGTGCGGGCTTCGTCGATGAGGATCGAGTCCACTTCGTCGACGATGGCGTATTCGTGGCCGCGCTGCACCATCTGGTCGCGGCTGTATTTCATGTTGTCGCGCAGGTAGTCGAAGCCGAACTCGTTATTGGTGCCGTAGGTGATGTCGGCGGCATAGCTGGCCTTGCGCTCGGCGTCGTCGAGCCCATGCACGATAATGCCGGTGGTGAGCCCCAGGAAGCGGTAGATCTGGCCCATCCAGTTGAGGTCGCGGCGGACCAGGTAGTCGTTGACGGTGACCAGGTGCACGCCCTTGCCGGGCAGCGCATTGAGGTAGACGGCCAGCGTCGCCACCAGGGTCTTGCCTTCACCGGTCTTCATTTCGGCGATAGAGCGGTTGTTGAGCACCATGCCGCCGATCAGCTGCACGTCGAAATGGCGCAGGCCGAGCACGCGCTTCGAAGCTTCACGGACCGTGGCGAAGGCGGGCTCGAGGATATCGTCGAGGCTCTTGCCGGCCGCCAGTTGATCGCGGAATTCCTGCGTCTTGGCCTTAAGCTGCTCATCGGTGAGCTTCTCGTACTCGGGCTCCAGCGCGTTGATCGCGGCGACCCTGGGGAGGTACTTTTTCACCTGTCGATCGTTCGCCGAACCGAAGATCGCCTTGGCGATTGCAGCCAGTACCATTCGTGTCGTCCTTTGATTGTTCACGGCCGGGTGGCGCTAAGGCGCTTCATCTCATCCGGCAGGCGGCGGGTCCTCACCCGTCAACACTCTTTGAAGTGGTGCGACATGTAAGAGCGGGTGTTTTGCTTGTCAACGGAACGCAAATGGGCCAAACCTCCCACGCCGCGGGCCGGGGGCCCTGCGCCATCCGAGGAGAATTCCCTATGAACGTCCATGCCCCGCGGGGTTTCCACAAGGTTCTGAGGACCGTGGCCGGCGCCCTGCTGCTTGGCACCGCGCTTGGCTTCGCCCCCGTTGTCGCGCTCGCCCAGGATGCCGCTGCACCGGCCGCTCCGGCAGCGCCTGCCCCCATACCGCCGGAGACGGTGCTCGCGACCATCGGCGACCAGACCATCACCCAGGCGGATCTGGATTTTGCCGCCGAGGACCTGCAGCAGGAGCTGCAGCAGGTCCCGCCGGCCGAGCGTCGTGCCTTCCTCGTCACCGTGCTGATTGACATGAAAGTGATGGCCAAGGCGGCCAAAGCCGACGGCATGGCCGACACCGACACGTTCAAGCGCCGGATGCAGTACCTCGAGGAGCGTTCGCTGCGCCGCGAGTACTTCACCGAGAAGGTCGCGGCCGCGGTCACCGAGGACTCGATCAAGGCCGCCTACGACCAGTATGTGAAGGACTTCAAGCCGGTCGAGGAAGTGCATGCGCGTCATATCCTCGTCGCCACCGAAGACGAGGCCAAGGCGATCAAGGCCGAGCTCGACGGCGGCAAGCCGTTCGAAGTGCTCGCCATGGAAAAGACCACCGACCCCTCGGGCAAGCAGAATGGCGGCGACCTGGGCTTCTTCTCCAAGGGTATGATGGTGCCGGAGTTCGAGGCGGTGGCCTTTACGCTCGAGCCGGGCAAGATTTCCGACCCCGTCAAGAGCCAGTTCGGCTGGCATATCATCAAGGTCGAGGAAAAGCGCATGAGCGCGCCGGCGCCGATCGAGCAGATGCAGCAGCAGCTCGGCCAGCAGGTGATGTTCAAGGCGTTCGACGAGTCGGTCGCGGCGCTGAAGAAGGACGCCAAGCTCGATATTCCCGACGCGGAGCTGGCGGCAGCGGTCAAGAAGCAGGCCGAGCCTCAGGCCGAAGGCGCAGCCGGCACGGCGCCGTAAGCACCCTTTTCGGATGCCAGCCAATTGGAACCCCGGCCAAGGCCGGGGTTCTGTCATTTAGAGCGTTCGTCGCCCCAAACGCGGCGTCATCCCTGCGAAAGCAGGGACCCAACTCACAGCCCGTGCCAGCGGATAGATGGGTCCCTGCTTTCGCAGGGATGACAGCCGGTGGATGGGCAGGGACGAGCCCACCTGGTTAGCCCGTGCGGCTCAATCGTCTGACGATTTCACGAGGCCGCGCACCAGGATAGCGGTCACCTTGTCGATCGCGTCGTCTTGGTCGACCAGCCGGTCGGTGAGCAGCAGTTTCCAGGCATAGGCGGACATCAGATCGGAGGCAGCGAGGCTGTCGGCGTCCGCGCGCATCTCGCCGCGCGCCTTGGCGCGATCGAACATGGCGGCGGTGTGCCGGGTGCGTTCGACCGAATAGGCCTGCAGCGCTTCGGCCGCCTTCGCATCAGCCTGGGCCTCGGCGATCAGCGAGCGGTAGACGCCCCCGGTATTGCCTGACCAGAAGCGGACCAGCTCGGTGAGGAAAGCCCGGATGTCGCCCTCTAGCGTGCCAGTATCCGGATCGGGCATGCGCGAGCTCTTGAGCCGCGTATAGACATCGAGCAGCAGATGTGCCTTGGACGGCCACCAGCGGTAGATGGTGGGTTTGCCGGCGCGAGCCCGTCGCGCCACCGCTTCGATCGAGAAGCCGGCATAGCCCGCCTCGCAGAAGATGTCCTCGGCGGCGGCGAGGATCGCCGCGTGACTGTCCGGGTTGCGGGCGGCTCCGATGGATCTGCGCGGTTGGCTGTCGGTCATGGTTCTCACCGGGATGCATGGCTGGGATACACGAAAAGCAGGGTCCTAGCCACTTGAACGTTACGTACCGTTTCGTTATGTAACGAGCCGTACCGTTCATATGGGGTTCCGAAATGTCCATTCAATCCGCCACCGTCACTGCGACTGCCGCCGCGAGACCTGCCCCTCCGTCACTGGCGGCGCGGACGCGCATGGCGCTGCTGGTGCTGGTTGCCGTCTATCCGGTGATCACCGGCATCATCTACCTGGTGGCGCCGTTTACCGCGGACTGGCCGGTCTGGGAGCGCAATCTGGTCGTCGCGCCGCTGATGGTCATCGCCATGGTCTACTTCATCATTCCGACCATTCAGGCGCGCTTCGGCCGCTTCATCGCCAGCGGCCGCTGGGGCGCAAGCGCCACTTGATGAGGCGTCGAATATTCAGGTTTGCTGACTTCGCCCCGGCCGGCGGCGGAAACCGTCTGCAGTTTTCGCCGTCGTCGCGGCCAGCATTTTTCCGGGGGACGTTTTAAGCAAATGAACGACTTGCTTCACAGCGGGGCTTGAGGCAAACGGGTGGGCCTATTGTCGCCGTATAGGACGCAACATGGCCCATCCCGTCTCTCCGCTCGCCCCCAAGACTTACCCGGAACTGCCGGATGTCGCGGGAGTTCGGTTCGCGACAGCCGAAGCCGGGATCAAATACAAGAATCGCACCGACGTTCTGCTCGTCTCGATGGATGAGGGAACAGTCGTTGCCGGCGTGCTGACCCGCTCGAAATGTCCCTCGGCGGCCGTCGACTGGTGCCGGCAGAACCTCGGGGGCGGCAAGGCGAGGGCGCTGCTGGTCAATTCCGGCAACGCCAACGCCTTCACCGGCCAGAAGGGCAAGGCTTCGGTGGCGCTATCTGCCGATATCGTATCCAGGGCGCTCGGCGTGGCGGCCAACGAGATCTTTCTGGCGTCCACCGGCGTCATCGGCGAGCCGCTCGACGCGCAGAAGTTCGCCGGCGTCACCTCGGAGATGGCGACCCGCCTGGCGCCCGGCCCGTGGATGGATGCCGCCAGGGCGATCATGACCACCGATACCTTTGCCAAGGTGGCCACCGCGACGGTCGAGTTCGACGGTGTGCCGGTGGTGATCTCGGGGATTGCCAAGGGTTCGGGAATGATCGCGCCTGATATGGCGACGATGCTGAGCTTCGTGTTCACCGACGCGCCGATCGCCGCCCCCGTGCTGCAGGGGCTGCTGCAGCCGGCGATCGACCAGAGCTTCAATGCCGTCACTGTCGACAGCGATACCTCGACGTCCGACACCTGCCTGGTGTTTGCCACCGGCAAGGCCGGCATCGCGCCGATCGAGTCGGCCGCAGACCCGCGCGCCGAGGTGTTTGCCGAAGCGCTGGCCGACGTGCTGCACGAACTGGCCATCCACGTGGTGCGCGATGGCGAGGGGGCGACCAAGATGGTCACCGTCACCGTCGAGGGCGCCGAGAGCGACCGCAGCGCCTTCCGCATCGCGCAGTCGATCGCCAACTCGCCGCTGGTCAAGACGGCCATCGCCGGCGAGGACGCCAACTGGGGCCGCATCGTCATGGCGGTGGGCAAGGCCGGCGAGCCGGCCGATCGCGACCGGCTGGAGATCAGTTTCGGCGACATCCGCGTCGCCACGCAAGGCGAGCGCGATCCGGCCTACAACGAGGCGGCAACCAGTGCCTACATGAAGAACGAAGAGATCGACGTGCGCGTCGGGCTCGGCCTGGGCACCGGCACGGCGACGGTCTACACCTGCGACCTGACACACGGCTACATCACCATCAACGGCGACTACCGGTCCTGATGGTTCCGCTCAGCGTCAGCCAGATCGAGGGGGCGACCCTCACGGCGTGGCCAGCCCTGAGGCAGGCGCAGGACGGGCTGTGGCTGTGGCGTTACGCCCAGGGCTACACCAAGCGGGCCAACTCGATCCATTGCCTCGACCCCAGCGATGGCAGCTATGCCGAACTGCGGCTGGTGCGGTTGGCCGAGCTGTCCAAGCGCCATCGCATCGCCCCGGTCTTCCGGGTGACGCCGCTGACGGCGCCGGAGATCGTCGAGGTGCTCGACGGGCTGCTGTGGGAAGAGTTCGAGCCCAGCCTGGTCATGGCGATGGAAATGCCGGATGCGGATTTCCCGCTCGACTTCCAGGCCAGGTATTTCGAGCCGACCGATCCGCAATGGATTCGGGCGCAGGCGCAGATGTCCGGCTATGACCAGCCGACCACCGATGTGCTGGGTGAAATCCTGGGCCATATCGCCTGCGAGGCACGCGGCGTGCTGGTCTACCACAAGGCCGGCCTGCCGGTTGCCGCGGCGCTCGCCGCGGTGGCGAGCGGCATGGGCATCTACCTCAATGTCGTCACCCATCCGAACGCCCGCGGCATGGGCTATGGGCGAGCGGTCATGGGGGCGGCGCTCAACTGGGTGCGCTCGAAGGGCGCCACCCACTCGGCCATCCAGGTCCTGGCGAACAACGTGCCGGCGCTCAACCTCTACGGCTCGCTGGGCTTCGGCGAAGTCTATCCCTACACCTACCGGCGGGCGCCGGATTGGGGGCGCGGGTGAAGATCCAGCTGGTCGTCGCCTGTGCGCTGATCGATGCGGATCGGCGGGTGCTCATTGCGCAGCGTCCGGAAGGCAAGCAACTGGCCGGGCTGTGGGAGTTTCCGGGCGGCAAGCTCGAGACCGGCGAAAGTCCCGAGGACGCCCTGATCCGCGAACTCGAAGAAGAACTGGGTATTTCGACCAAGACGGCGTGCCTTGCTCCGTTAAGCTTTGCGTCCCACTCTTACGAAAACTTTCATCTTCTGATGCCACTTTACGTCTGCCGGAAGTGGCAGGGAGTGCCTGAGGCGCGCGAGCATGCGGCCCTGAAATGGGTGCGCCCGCAGACCCTGCGCGATTACCCGATGCCGCCGGCCGACGAACCGTTGATCGCACCGCTCTGCGATCTGCTCTGAGGGTGGCGATGCGGGTGCTGTTCGGTCAGATCAGGGACTTTGCCGGCAACGAAGAGGGCGCCACGGCGATCGAATACGGCCTCGTTGCCGCGCTGGTGGCGATTGGCGTGCTGCTGGCGATGACCACGCTGGGAAGCAGCGTCATGGCGCTGTTCGACAGTGTCGCCAGTCGTTCGGCCGAGGAACTCGACAACGCGCTGTAAGGCGTTTCCCGATTGGCCGCATCGGTATCGTCCGGCCGCACCTGCCACCGAATGCGGTTCGGCCATTGGTGAAGCGATCCAGCGTCGGCTAATCCGCCTTCCCCAGCACATCCCTGAGCCGCACCGTGGCGCTGCCCGGACGGAGCGGCTTCTGCTGGCTCTCGTGCGGGGCCCAGCCGCTCAGCCAGATGATTTCCAGCGTGGCGCGGACGCGACCGTCGGGATCGCCTGCCAGTTCGGCATAGGCGGCGGCAGCGGTGGCGAGCAGGGTCCGCGTCGCCATGCGGCCGGGCCGGTCGGCCAGCGGGTTCTGGGCGCCGAGGCCCTTGAGCTCGCGCATCAGGCGCAAGAGGTCGGCATAGCGGATCGGATAGGTCTCGAGATCGGTGACCGGCAGGGCGTAGCCCGACCGCTGCAGCAGGCCGCCCGCATCGGCCAGCGGGATGAACGGCGCGACGCGAGCGAAGGCGCCCCCCGAGGTTTCGGCATCGGCGCGCAGGAAGGCCTGGCGCAACTCGGTCAGGCTGTCGCCGCCGAGCGCCGCGGCGATCAGCAGCCCATCGGGGCGCAGATGGGCGCGGACACGGGACAGAAAGCCCGGCACGTCGTTGATCACCTGCAGATCGAACAGCGACACGATCAGGTCGTAATCGTCGTGCGGCAGTACCAGCGCCTCAGGGTCGACCAGCGGCGCCTCCGGCGCGCCCAGCACGGTCGAGGCGCGCTCGAAGGCGAAGGCGCCACTGGCCGAGCGACCCAGCAACGGCAGGCGCGAGCCGTCGGGCGACATGATGAGGGCGCGCTGGAACTCGCGCGATACGGCGATCAGCCGCGCGGCCAGGTCGTCGAGCGCCAGCTGGGTGACGAAATCGTCCGGCTCGGCCGGCCGCCGCGACAGGTGATGGGCAATCAGGGCGCGGTCGAAAACCTTCGGGGGCAGGGCCATGTCAATTCGCGCTCGGTCAGTGCGTCTGGTGTGAGGCGCGATCGCATCGAAAAGGCTGCACCTTTTGCCGATCTCGCTCTAAGCTGCCGGGCGTTATGGAAGTGGGGCAGGGCAAAGTCAAAGCCGGATCGGCCGCCATGGTGCGGCTGGGCAGCGCTTTGCTCGATCTGGTCTATCCGCCGACCTGCCTCGATTGCGGTGCACCGACCGCTTCGCACGCGGCGCTCTGCCCGCGCTGCTTTGCGAGCCTCAGGCCGATCTCCCGCCCCTGGTGCCCGGTGCTGGGGCTGCCGTTCGAAGTCTCGCTGGGCCCCGAAACGCGTTCCGCCGCAGCCATTGCCGATCCACCGCCTTTCGATCGGGCGCGTTCGGCGGTGCTCTACAACGAGGTGGCCCGCGCCATCGTCAGCCGGCTCAAATATGGTGACCGGCCGGAACTGGCCGAGTTCTGCGCGCGCCTGATGTACCCGGCGGGCGTGGAGTTCTGGGCCGAAGGCCCGGTGCTGGTGCCGGTGCCGCTCTATCGCTGGCGCCAGTTCGAGCGCCGCTACAATCAATCCACCGAACTGGCCCGGGCGCTGGCGCGTCTCACCGGGCTTGCTGTCGACACGGGGCTGGTTGCCCGCAGCCGGCGCACCCGGCCGCAGGTCGGATTGTCCACCGATGGGCGGCAGCGCAATGTCGCCGGCGCCTTCAGCGCCCACCCCGAAGCGGTGCGCCGGCTCAAGGGACGTGGGGTGGTGCTGGTCGACGACGTCATCACCACCGGCTCGACCGTCAAGGCCATCACGCGCGAGCTCAGGCGGGTCGGGGTGATCAAAATCGATGTGATCTCATTCGCACGCGTTGTGACAGGCGCCGAACTCCCCATATAGAAGTCAACAAACCCCAGCGTTTCTGTAGGCGAAATGAAAAAGGTAGAGATCTATACGACCCAGTGGTGCCCCTATTGCCACGCAGCCAAGTCGCTGCTGGACGAGAAGGGGGTGAGCTACGAGGAGGTGGATGCCGACGACCCGGATGTGCGCATGGCCATGGTGCAGCGCGCCAATGGCCGCCGCACCGTGCCGCAGATCTTCGTCGGCGATACCCATGTCGGCGGCTATGACGACATGGCGGCGCTCGATCGACGCGGCCAGCTCGATCCGTTGCTCGCCAACTAGAGCGGTCCGATGCGCATCGCCGCCCTGCAGATGAATTCGGGTACCCAGCCGGGACCCAACCTCGACCAGCTCGAACGGCTGGCGGGCGAGGCCGCGGCAGAGGGCGCCAGCTATCTGCTGTCGCCGGAAGTTTCGGTGGTATTTGCCGAAAATCGCGACGGGCTGAAAGCCGTGGCCGGCCCATGGGAGAACAACCCTGACATCGCGCGGGTCGGCGGGATCGCCAGCCGACTCGGCGTTCACCTGCACCTGGGCTCGCTCGCCGTGGCGCTGCCCGATGGCAGATTCGCCAACCGGTCGGTGCTGTTTCGTCCGGATGGTTCGATCGCCGCCACCTACGACAAGATTCACCTGTTCGACGCGACGCTGCCGGGGCTCAGGAACTATCGCGAGAGCGAGACCTATGCCGGCGGCGACAGCGCCGTGGTGACCGATGCGCCGGGTTTCTCGCTCGGCATGACCATCTGCTACGATGTGCGCTTTCCGGCGCTGCACCGGGCGCTGGCGGAAGCCGGGGCGCAGGTGATCGCCGTGCCGGCCGCCTTCACCGTCCCCACCGGCGAGGCGCATTGGGAAGTGCTGCTCAGGGCGCGCGCCATCGAGACGGGCTCGTGGGTGATCGCCGCGGCACAGGCCGGAGCGCATGAAAATGGCCGCTCCACCTGGGGTCACTCGATGATCATCGACCCCTGGGGCCGGGTCGTCGCCGCGCTTGGCGGGGATGGCCCCGGCGTCGCTATCGCCGAGATCGAACTATCAGCGGTGGAAGACGCCCGCGCGCGGGTTCCGGCGCTTGCCAACGCACGCCGGTTTTCGCTAACCGTCGACGCTTCGGGCCCCCAGGTAGTCGCCCGAGAGGACGTATCGGCGTGATCAGCTATTCGCTCATCTGTGACAGATCCCACAAGTTCGACGCGTGGTTCAAAAGCGCCGAAGCCTATGACGAGCAGGCCGCGCGCGGCATCGTCACCTGCCCGGTCTGCAACTCGGTGAAGGTGGACAAGGCACTGATGGCGCCGGCGGTGGCGCGGCTCAACTCCGACAAGCTGTCGCTTTCCAGCGGCCATCCGCAGCAGGCCGAGATCAGGGAAATGCTGCGCGTCATGCGCAAGAAGGTCACCAGCGAGGCCGATTATGTCGGCGACAAGTTCGCCGAGGAGGCCCGCAAGATTCACTTCAAGGAAGCCGACCCGCGCGGCATCTATGGCGAGGCGACGCGCGACGAAGTGGCCGAGCTGATCGACGACGGCGTCGATTTCCTGCCGCTGCCGCACGTGCCGGACGAGGCGAACTGACGTTTTGTCGGCTCGGAGGAGCCGACAAGCAGCGCTCCCGCCGTCAACTGCTCCTAAGGGCAGGGTTGATCGTCGAGTGCCGATGGATGCAGTCTGACGCTCTCCCCCCAGCAGACTCTCCCGGAGATTTCCCACATGTCTACTCCCGACGCTGCCCTCTCGGGCACGTTCGCCATTGGCGGCGACCTCATTGTCAATCGCCTGGGCTTTGGCGCCATGCGCATCACCGGCCCCGGTATCTGGGGTGAGCCGGAAGATCCCGAGGAGGCGCGGCGGACGCTGCGGCGCGTGCCCGAACTCGGCATCAACTTCGTCGATACCGCCGAAAGCTACGGCCCCTATGTCAGCGAGCAATTGATCGGCGAGGAACTGGCGCCCTATGCCAGCGGCACCGTCATTGCCACCAAATCCGGCCTCACCCGGCACGGGCCCGGCTCCTGGCCGATCCTCGGCCGGCCGGAATTCCTCAAGCAGGGCGTGCTGATGAGCCTGCGCCGACTGAAACTCGAGCGGCTCGAGCTGTGGCAGTTGCATCGGATCGATCCGACGATCCCGCGCGACGAGCAGTTCGATGCCATTGCCGGCTTCATCTCCGACGGTCTGGTGCGGCATGCCGGGCTCAGTGAAGTAACCGTCGAGGAGATCGAAGCGGCGCGCCGGTTCTTCCCGGTTGCCACGGTGCAGAACCGCTACAACCCGACGGCGCGCGGCAGCGATGCGGTGCTCGACTATTGCGAGGCCAACGGCATCGGCTTCATTCCCTGGGCGCCGCTTGGCGGCGAGCGCGGCCCGGGGGCCGCAGAGCAGGCGATCGCCAAAAAGCACGGAGCGACACCGAGCCAGATCGCCCTGGCCTGGGCGCTGAAACGCTCGCCGGTGATGCTGCCGATCCCCGGCACCGGCAAGGTCAAGCACCTCGAAGAGAACACCGCGGCCGCGGCGATCCAGCTCAGCGACGAGGATTTCGCCGCGCTGAACCAGCGCTGATCGATCCGATCCGATATGCTGAACGGCGCCTGACATGCGCCGTTCAGTCGGGGTTCAAGCCCACCGAAGCAGATTTGCCTCATAGACGGCGCCTCGGCGCCAGCAAGGAGGATAGAATGCACCATTCCACCCTGACCCCCGCTGCCACGGCCACCGGTGGCGCCATTCGCGCCGTGATGAGCGACAGCTTCGCGAGCGTGCTGAAGGCGCGCGAGCCGTTCGATATCGCCATCGAAGCGGCGCTCGACCGCGCCTGTGGCGCCGGCCGCTGGTTCGTCTATTGGGACGAAGACCTCAGCGGCCAGCCGATCCGCGGCACCATCACCCTCGCCTATGGGCACGAGACACTGGTGATCGGCTGATCAGGCGTCGTTGCCCGGCGGCTTTGCCGCCAGTACCATGTAATTGACGCCCAGATCGCGGCTCGGCCGCCATTCGTCGGCCAGCGGATGGAATACCACGCCGGTCTTGTCGAGGACCTTCAGGCCGTTGCGAGTGCAGAGCGCCGAAATCTCGTCCGGGGTCAGGAATTTCGAGAAATCGTGCGTGCCCTTGGGCAGCCAGCCCAGCACATACTCCGCCCCGACAATGGCCAGCGCATAGGCGCGCGGCGTGCGGTTGATGGTGGCGGTGAACATCAGCCCGCCCGGCTTCACCAGGCCGGCGCAGCTCTTCATGTAAAGCGGCACGTTGTCGACGTGCTCCACCACTTCCATGTTCAGCACCACGTCGAACCTCTCGCCCGCGGCATCGAGTGCCTCCGCCGTCACGGCGCGATAGTCGATCTGAAGTCCCGACTGCTCGGCGTGATGCTGGGCAATGCGGATGTTCTTTTCGCCGGCATCGATCCCCACCATGGTGGCGCCGAGCCGGGCCAGCGGTTCGCTCAGCAGCCCGCCGCCGCAACCGATATCGAGGATGCGAACGCCTTCGAGCGGGCGCCGCACGGTGCCGTCCTTGCCGAAATGGCCGATCACCTTGTCGCGCACATAGCCCAGCCGCACCGGGTTGAACTTGTGCAGCGGCTTGAACTTGCCGTTCGGGTCCCACCACTCGTCGGCCATGGCGGCAAACTTGGCGATCTCGTCGGCGTTGATGGTGGTGTCGGTCATGAGAAGGGTTATCCGCCTTGCGCCGATGCGGAGCAAGGGGATGCAGCGTCGCGGCGGGAGAGTGGCAGAACCGATGCGCCGGTTCGTCCTGTTGATAACCCCCGCTGTTTGTGGCATGTCCCCGGCCGCATTCTGAGCGTACCGGCGGGTTCAGCCGGGCAACAGTCGGGGTAGGGGCCTTGGGCCGTATCGTAGTCAAGTTCGGCGGCACCTCGGTCGCCACTGTCGAGCGCATCCGTCAGGCGGCGCTGCACGTGAAGCGGGAAGTCGACGCCGGCAACGAAGTCGCCGTGGTGGTTTCGGCCATGTCAGGCAAGACCAACGAGTTGGTCGGCTGGGTCAACGAAGCCAGCAAACTGCACGATGCGCGCGAGTACGACGCCGTGGTCGCCTCGGGCGAGCAGGTGACGGCCGGACTGATGGCAGTGGTGCTGAGCGAGATGGGTATCCCGTCGCGCTCGTTCCAGGGCTGGCAGGTGCCGATCAAGACCGACGACGCACACGGCGCGGCGCGGATCGTCGAGATCGATCCGACCGAACTCGAGAAGCGCTTCGCCGACGGCGTGGTGCCGGTCATCACCGGCTTCCAGGGCATTGCCCCGTCGGGCCGGGTGACGACTTTGGGCCGTGGCGGTTCCGATACCAGCGCCGTGGCGGTTGCCGCGGCAGTGAAGGCCGATCGCTGCGACATCTACACCGATGTCGACGGCGTCTATACCACCGACCCGCGCATCACCCCAAAGGCCAAGCGGCTCAGCAAGATCTCGTTCGAAGAGATGCTGGAAATGGCTTCGCTCGGCGCCAAGGTGCTGATGATCCGCTCGGTCGAGATGGCGATGGCACACAAGGTGCGCCTCACCGTCCGCTCCACTTTCGACGATCCGAATGCGCCGCAGATCGCGCCGGACGGCACGCCCGGGGTTCCCGGCACAATCGTATGCGATGAGGAAGAGATCATGGAAAAGCAGATCGTTTCGGGCGTCACCCTGGCGCGCGCCGAATCCAAGATCACGCTGCGCGACGTCAAGGACCGGCCGGGCGTTGCCGCGGCGATCTTCGGCGCGCTCAGTGACGAATCCATCGTCGTCGACATGATCGTGCAGAATGTCTCCGAGGATGGTTCGACCACCGACATCACCTTCACGGTGCCCGACGCCGAGCACGACAAGGCGGTCAAGGCGCTGAAGGCCGCCAGCGAAGCAGGCCGCTTCGAGTATCGCACGCTGACCAGTTCCAAGGGCGGCGCCAAGGTTTCGGTGGTGGGCGTAGGCATGCGCAACCATGCGGGCGTCGCCGCCTCGATGTTCAAGGCGCTGGCCGACAAGTCGATCAACATCCAGCTGATCACCACTTCGGAAATCAAGACCTCGGTGCTGATCGATGACGAGTATGCCGAACTTGCGGTTCGCGCTCTCCATACGTATTACGGGTTGGACAAGCAGGACGCCTGAGACGCCTAGACCCCGGTCACGGCGCCGCTGGCGATAGGGCGGCGCCGGGCCGCCGGGCGGGAACGATGGCCATAGCGATCAGCGGGCCGCGCGTGCTGTTGAAGCAACTGCGCGAAACCATGGCGGAGCCGCTGGCTTCGCAGGCTCGGCTCGACAAGATCGTCAGTCTCATCGCCGACAACATGCATGCCGACGTCTGCTCGTTCTACGTGCTGCGCGACGACGGCGCGCTCGAGCTGTTCGCCACGCGCGGCCTTGCAGCGAGCGCCGTGCACATGACGACGCTCAGGCTGGGCGAAGGCCTGGTCGGCCTGATCGCGGCGCAGGCCGAGCCGCTGAGCCTCGACAACGCCCCGGCGCACCCCGCTTTCGCCTATCGCCCGGAAACCGGCGAAGACCCGTTCCAGGCCTTTCTCGGCGTGCCGGTGCTGCGCGCCGGCCAGACGCTGGGCGTGCTGGTGGTGCAGAACCGCGATTCGCACGCCTATGGCGAAGACGAGATCGAGGCGATGCTGACCACGGCGACGCTGCTCGCCGAGATGATGTCGACCGCCGATTTCGACGCGCTGATCAAGCCGGGCCAGGATATCGATCTCAGGCGCCCGCGGCAGTTCGCCGGCAACGGCTTCACCGATGGGGTGGCCCTGGGCAAGGTTGTGCTGCATGACCCGCGCGTGGTGGTCACCAACTTCGTCGCCGAGGATACCGAGATCGAACTGCAGCGGCTCACCGATGCGCTCGACCGGATGCGGCTCTCCATCGACCAGATGCTCAGCCATGGCGACATGCAGTCGTTCTCGGATCATCGCGAGATCCTCGAGAGCTACAGGATGTTCGCCAACGATCGCGGCTGGGTCGACCGCCTGACCGAGGCGATCAACAACGGCCTCACCGCCGAAGCGGCGGTGGAGCGGGTGCAGAACGACACCCGGGCGCGGATGATGCGGTCGACCGACCCCTACATCAAGGACCGGCTGCACGATCTCGACGACCTCGCCAACCGGCTGCTGCGGGTGCTCACCGGCGACGGCGCGACGATGGGCAAGAAGGAGCTGCCCGAGAACGCCATCCTCGTTGCCCGCAACATGGGGCCGGCTGACCTGCTCGAATATGACCGCAGCCGGCTGCGCGCGGTGGTGCTGGAGGAGGGCGCCGCCATCTCACATGTGGCGATCGTCGCCAAATCATTGGGGCTGGTGGCGGTCGGGCAGGCCGAGAACATCGTCTCGATGTCGGAAACCGGCGACGACATCATCGTCGACGGGCCGCAGGGCACGGTGTTCCTGCGGCCGACCCCGGACATGATCCAGGTTTATGTCGACAAGGTGCGGCTGGGCGCCAAGCGCCGGGCGCACTACCTCGAACTGAAGGACAAGCCGGCTATCACCCGCGATGGCCACGAGATCACCCTGCTGCACAATTCGGGCATCGTCGCGGACCTGCCGATGCTGCACGATACCGGCGCCTCGGGCGTCGGGCTGTTCCGCACCGAACTGCAGTTCATGATCGCCTCGCGGCTGCCAAGGCTGCGCGAACAGGTCGAACTCTATTCCGAGGCGATCCGGCTGACCGAGGGCAAGCCGATCGTCTTCCGCCTGCTCGATATCGGCGGCGACAAGGTGATCCCGTATCTGCGTTACGAGGCCGAGGAGAACCCGGCCATGGGGTTCCGCTCGCTCCGCCTGGCGCTCGACCGGCAGGGGCTCTTGCGCATCCAGATCCGGGCGCTGCTGCAGGCCGCCAATGGCGGGCCGATGAAGATCCTCGTGCCGATGGTTACCGATGCCTGGGAATTCCGGCAGACCCGGCTGGTGGTCAACAAGGAACTGGAGCGCATGAAGCATGCCGGCCAGACGGTGCCGAGCAAGCTCGAACTGGGCGCCATGATCGAGGTGCCGTCGCTGCTGTGGGAGCTCGACCAGGTGCTGCCGGAGGCGGATTTCGTCTCGATCGGCTCGAACGACCTGGTGATGTTTTTGACCGCCGCCGACCGCGGCAACAAACGGGTCGCCAAGTCCTACGATCCGATCGCGCTGCCGCGGCTTCGGGCGCTCAAGCACATCGTCGACATGGCCCGTCGCTACAACGTGCCGCTCACCATGTGCGGCGAGCTGGCCGGACGCACCGTCGAGGCGCTGGCCCTGCTCGCCATCGGCATGACCAAGCTGTCGATGAGCCCGCCGTCCATCGGCCCGATCAAGGAAATGATCCTCGGCACCGAGCTCGATCCCATTCGCAATTCGGTCTCCGCCGCCCTGCTCGAGGGCGCACATGGCCCCAATATCCGCGAGCTGCTGCTCGATTGGGCCGGCCGGCAGGGACTGGTGATCTAGGTTTTCGATGTCATCT
The DNA here is from genome assembly GCF_001402915.1 of Devosia sp. A16. Classification (GTDB taxonomy): domain Bacteria; phylum Pseudomonadota; class Alphaproteobacteria; order Rhizobiales; family Devosiaceae; genus Devosia_A. The sequence continues at coordinate 1,542,417 of NZ_CP012945.1, read as the reverse complement.
GAAACGGGAGCCCTCTCACCCGGCGCTGCGCGCCGACCTATCGCCCAGAGGGAGAGGTCGGCCGAAGGCGGGGTGAGGGGGCCTTGACCCGGCATCAATACGGAATTAGCGCAGCCTGATGGCGACCCTTCCCCAAGACAAGCTCGACGCTCTCACCAAGCGCTTCGATTCGATCGAGGCGGCGCTGTCGTCCGGGCCCTCGGCCGAGCAGTTCGTCAAGCTGAGCAAGGAATATGCCGAGCTCGAGCCGGTGGTGCGGCCGATCCTCGGCTACCAGAAGCTCCTCGCCGACCTCGAATCGGCCGAAGAGCTGGTGGGGTCGGGCGACAAGGAAATGGCCGAGATGGCGGCGGCCGAGATCGGCGAGCTGAAACCCAGGATCGAGCAGGCGGTGGCCGAGATCCGCATCCTGTTGCTGCCCAAGGACGCCGCCGACGAAAAGAGCGTCATCCTCGAAGTGCGCGGCGGCACCGGCGGTGACGAGGCGGCTTTGTTCGCCGGCGACCTGTTGCGCATGTACCAGCGCTATGCGGACCTGCAGGGCTGGAAGTTCAGCCTCCTCGAAGAGAGCCCGGGCGAAGTGGGCGGCTACAAGGAAGTGGTGGCCAACATCACCGGCAAGGGCGTTTACGCCAAGATGAAGTTCGAGAGCGGCGTGCACCGGGTGCAGCGTGTGCCGGCGACCGAAACCCAGGGTCGCATCCATACCTCTGCCGCTACCGTGGCGGTACTGCCGGAAGTCGAGGAAATCGACATCGACATCAAGCCCGAGGATATCCGCATCGATACGATGCGCTCGTCGGGCGCCGGCGGCCAGCACGTCAACACCACCGATTCGGCGGTGCGCATCACCCATCTGCCGTCGGGTATCGTGGTCACCGCCAGCCAGAAGAGCCAGCATCAGAACCGCGCCACCGCCATGAAGGTGTTGCAGGCGCGGCTCTATGAAGAGCAGCGCAACGCCCGCGACACGGCACGCTCGGAAGCGCGCAAGGAACAGGTGGGCTCGGGCGATCGTTCCGAACGCATCCGTACCTACAATTTTCCGCAGGGCCGGGTGACCGACCATCGGATCAACCTGACGCTTTACAAACTCGACAAGGTGATTGCCGGGGATGCGCTGGACGAACTGATCTCGGCGCTGATCACTGAAAACCAGGCGGCGCAGCTCGCCGCGATGGAGGGGATTTCCTGACACCGAGCGTGGGCGCAGCATGGCGGGGGGTCCGCGACCAGTTCCGCAAGGCCGGCATCGACACGGCGGAACTGGATGCGCGGCTGTTCGCCGAGGCGGCCTTCGAGATGGACCGGCTGGAGCTGGTCAATCGCGAGCGCGAGGGGGTCCCGGAGCAGCAGATGCAGGCGCTCGAGGCCTTCGCCGCGCGGCGGCTCGCGGGCGAGCCGGTGGTCCGCATCCTGGGCGAGAAGGAATTCTGGGGCCTGAGCTTCAAGCTCAACGCGGCGACGCTGGTGCCGCGGCCGGAGACGGAATTGCTGGTCGAGCGCGGCCTCGAGGTGATCGGCGCGCTCGATGGAGCGCGCATCCTCGACCTCGGCACCGGCACCGGCTGCATCCCGATCGCACTGCTCACCGAATATTCCGATGTCACCGCCGTGGCGATCGACCTCTCGGCGGAGGCGCTGGAGATGGCGCGGTTCAACGCCGGCCGGCATGGGGTGGGCGAGCGGTTCCGGACGCTAAAGGGCTCCTGGTTCGATCCGCTGGAGCCGGGTGAGCGCTTCGATCTCATCACCTCCAACCCGCCCTATATCGCAACCGCTGTCATCGCGGGGTTGATGCCGGAAGTGCGCGAACACGACCCGCGACTGGCGCTTGACGGCGGGCCCGATGGGCTTGCGGCCTATCGGGCCATCGCCGCCGAGGCCGGGTTGTTCCTCAGGCCCGAGGGGGTGCTGCTGCTCGAAATCGGCTTCGACCAGGGCAACACCGTCAGCGATATCCTGGTCGGGGCGGGCTTCAGCCAGGTGGAAGTGGTGCCCGATCTGAGCGGGCTCGATCGCATGGTGGTGGCGCAACTCAGCCCGGGCCCTTGAGTATCCGTCCGGGGCTCCCATATTTTGTGCTTGGAAAGGCAGGGCGAACCATATAGGTTCCGGGTGCTGTCAACGGCGCGATCAAGATTGCGCCAAGGTGACGGCCACCCGCTCATCGGCGAAACTGCAATTGGCAGTGTTCGATTCTCGGACGAGGAACCGAGACGCCTTGATGAGCAAAAAGTGGTTCAACACGCGATAGCTCAGGTACTGCAGGAACGAGACCGCCCGCGCTTTGATACTGCGCCTGCGGCCCCCGGTACCGATGTCCCCATGTTGCCTTCAGTATTCTTTTCCAAGGCTTGAAAAGAGACGATGAGACCAAACAACCAGCAGAACAACAAGAACCGCTCCCGTGGCCGGAACAACAATGGCGGCCGCAAGCACGGCAATCCGTTGAGCCGCAACTACGAGAGCAACGGGCCGGACGTGAAGGTGCGCGGCAATGCCTCGCATATCGCCGAGAAATACCTGCAGCTCGCCCGCGACGCGCAGTCCTCCGGCGACAGCGTCATGGCCGAGAACTACCTGCAGCACGCAGAGCACTATTTCCGCATCCTCTCGGCTGCCCAGCCGCAGAACCAGCAGCGCGACCAGTTCGGTCAGCAGGCTGAAGAGGATGATTACGACGACGATTTCGCGCCGATCAACGATCGCTTCGCGTCGCCCGAGCCGCGCCAGTTCAACCAGCAGCCGCAGCAGCAGCAACACGATCAGCAGCCGCCGCAACAGCAGCCGATCCCGGGCAGCGAACCGGTGGTAATGGCGGTGGTGGAGACCGCTGCCGCGGCGCCGGAGACGGCCACCGAAGGCGAGGCGCCACAGGCCGAGGGCGAGCCGCGCCGCCGCGATCGCCGGCCACGCCGCCGCTCGCGCGGGCAGGGCGGTGAAGGCGGAGCCGACCCCGCCGGCGCGCCGCAGCCCGACGTCGGCGAATTGCCGGCCTTCCTCACGGCCGGCAACACACCGGCCGAATAGAGTCAGTCTGCCTTGGAAATCCTGGGCCGCGCCTCGTGCGCGGCCTTTGCTTTTTCCGCCATGATCTCCGTGTGTCGCGCCCTGAGGCCGGCCATCAACAGGCGCAGGCCATGCTCGAAGCTGTCGCCGAAGCGGGCGCCGCTGAGCTGCTTCATCCGGGCCTGGGCTGCGGCGTGCAAGGTCGGGTAGGAGGCCATTGCGGACCAGATTTCAGCCTGCTTGCCGGCCGGCTGGGTACGGCGGCGTTCCATCTCGGCCTGGTATTCGAGGGCGGAACCAGTGACGTAGTCCCCCATGCTGAGAATGCTGGCGAGCGCCTCTTCTGGTGAAAAGCCGGCGTCGACCCAGATCTTGAGGAAGTTCTCGATCTGCGGCATGGCCCGTTCGGTCGGCCGGTTGCCGGCGACCACCCGAGCCCCGTCGCGATAGGCGGTCAGGGCCTGATATTGCCGGCGCAGGCCCTCGGCTACCTTCTCGTCCCAGGGCAGGTCAGTGGGAAAGGGCGGCTGCTTCGCCCGCTGGTCGGCCACCATGGTTTCGGCCATGACATCGAGCAGCTCGCGCTTGTCTTTGACGTGCCAATAGAGCGTGGGTGCGGAAATTCCGAGCTCCTGGGCCAGCCGGCGCAGCGTCAGGCCATCGAGCCCAACCTCCTGCATCAACTGGATCGCTGTGTGGATGACGTCGTCGCGCGTCACGGCCATGGGTCATGCCACCTCTTGTCTCTCTAACGATGTTAGGGTAAGTAACTATCATACCTAACAGTGTTAGAGAAGCCTTGGAGGGCGGATTGAACCAGTTCTCGAGCAGCCCGCCCGCCGTCGAGGTGCGCGACCTCGTCAAGCGGTACAAAGCGGTCGAGGCGGTGCGCGGCATCGATCTGACCGTGCATCGGGGCGAGACCTTCGGCTTTTTGGGGCCCAACGGCGCCGGCAAGTCGACGACCATCAAGATCCTCTGCACTCTGGTCGAGGCAACGTCCGGCGAGGCGCGCGTCGCCGGCTACGATGTGGCTACGGACCGCGATGCGGTGCGGCGGAATATCGGGCTGGTGTTCCAGGAGCCCACGCTCGACGGCTACCTCACCGCGGAACAGAACCTGCATTTCCATGGCGAGCTCTATGGTGTCGATCGTTCGACCGCCAAGCTGCGTCAGCGCGAAGTGCTCGAAATGGTCGGGCTGTGGGAGCGGCGCGGCGACCTCGTCCAGACCTTTTCTGGCGGCATGCGGCGGCGGCTCGAGATCGCGCGCGGCCTGCTGCACTCGCCGCGCGTCCTCTTTCTCGACGAGCCGACCATCGGGCTCGACCCGCAGACCCGCGCTTCGATCTGGCAGTATATCCGCGAGCTCCGGGCGCGCGAGGACATCACGGTATTCGTCACCACCCACTACATGGACGAAGCCGAGAACTGCGACCGCATCGCCATCATTAGCGAGGGCAGGATCGTCGCGCTCGATACACCCACGGCGCTCAAGGCGGCGATTGGCAAGGACCGGGTGCAAATCATCACCGCCGACAATCCCGCGGCCATCGCCGCGCTCGGCAGCCGTTTCGGACTCACGGCAGCGATGGCGGAGGGACAGGTCACGTTTGCGGTGCCGGAGGGGGCGCAGTTCGTGCCGCAGCTGTTCGAAAAACTAGGTGTCGCCATCCACTCGGTGACCGTCACCCGGCCCAGCCTCGACGATGTGTTCCTCGGCCATACCGGCACCACCATTCGCGACGCCCAGTCGAAGGGGCAGTTCAACCCGATAGCCGCACGCTTGCGCGAGAGATCATGAAGATGACCGAAACCAGCATCGCCGCCGTCCGCGTGCCGGAGCCGAGCCTCGTGCACGAGATGCGCGCCGCCCTCGTCGTCTGGGAGCGGGAGATGATCCGCTTCTCGCGCGATCGTACCCGCGTCGTGGCGGGCATGGTGCAGCCGCTGCTGTTCCTGTTCGTGCTCGGCAGCGGGCTCGGCTCGCTGGTTGCAGCGAGCGCCGGCGGGGTCGACTTCCGCACCTTCCTCTTCCCGGGCGTGTTGTCGATGTCGGTGCTGTTCACCGCCGCCTTTTCCGGCATTTCGATGGTCTGGGACCGCGAGTTCGGCTTCCTGCGCGAAATGCTGGTGGCGCCGGTATCCACCACTTCGATTCTCATCGGCAAGTGCCTGGGCGGCGCCACCGTCGCGACCATCCAGTCGATCGTGGTGCTGGCACTCGCCGGACTGGTGGGTGTGCCCTACGATCCGTTGATGATGCTCGAGGTCCTGTTGCTGCTGTTCCTGATGAGTTTCATGATTACGGCGCTCGGCCTGCTGCTCTCCTCGCGCGTCAAGCAGGTGCAGGCGGCAATGCCGCTGGTGCAACTCGTCATCACGCCGCTGATGTTCCTGTCGGGGGCGCTGTTCCCGCTCTCCAACCTGCCGCCGTGGCTGGCGGTGGTCACCCATCTCAACCCCATGACCTACGCGGTCGAGCCGGTCCGGCATGTGATCTTCGAGCGCCTCGACATGGCTCCGGCAGCCCGCGCTCTGCTCGATCCGGGCATCTGGTGGGGCAGCTTTGCCGTGCCGGTGCCGCTGCAGGTGTTGCTGGTGATCGGCGCCTCCGGCGTGCTGCTGAGCATCGCCGTACGGCTGTTCTCCCGCACAGAATAGGCGAGCGATAATGAATCGAAGGCCGGCAGCAGTTCCGGCCTTTTGTTTTGCCCGGCGCACCCCATATCAGCGTGGAGACCAGGGAGCGCCGCCGAGCGGGCCTCGGGTCTTGATCTGGTTCGGACGACGCCTTCGCGGGCTCGTTTGAGCCAAATCAACGCTTCAGGCGTTGGATACGTGCCGCATTCAGGGCGATCCGACGTGCCAGACGAGGAGAGTTGAATGAACATCGAAAAATACACCGAGCGCGCGCGCGGCTTCATCCAGAATGCGCAGCAGCTGGCGCTCGGCCAGGGCCACCAGCAGTTCGCGCCGGTGCACCTGCTCAAGGTGCTGCTCGACGACGAAGAGGGGATGGCCGCCGGGCTGATCTCCAAGGCGGGCGGTGACGCGCGGATAGCGCGGGCCGAGACCGAGGCGGCCCTCAAGAAAATTCCAAAAGTATCCGGCGATGCGGGCCAGTTGTACCTGAGCCGCGAGCTGGCGCGCGTCTTCGAGACGGCCGAGAGCGCCGCGCAGAAGGCCGGCGATTCCTTCGTCACGGTCGAGCGGCTGCTGCTGGCGCTGACCATCGAGAAGGATACCGATGCGGGCAAGATCCTGGCGTCGGCCGGCGTCACGCCGCAGGGGCTGAACGAGGCGATCAACGAGATCCGCAAGGGTCGCACCGCCGATTCCGCTTCGGCCGAGAACCAGTACGACGCGCTGAAGAAATACGCCCGTGATCTCACCGAAGCGGCCCGCGAGGGCAAGATCGATCCGGTGATCGGCCGCGACGAGGAGATTCGCCGTACCGTTCAGGTGCTGAGCCGCCGCACCAAGAACAACCCGGTGCTGATCGGCGAACCCGGCGTCGGCAAGACCGCCATCGTCGAGGGCCTCGCCATCCGTATCGTCAATGGCGACGTGCCGGAATCGCTGAAGAACAAGTCGCTGCTGTCGCTCGACATGGGCGCTCTGATCGCCGGCGCGAAATATCGCGGCGAGTTCGAGGAGCGGCTGAAGGCGGTGCTCAACGAGATTTCGTCGGCCGATGGGCAGATCATCCTGTTCATCGACGAAATGCACACGCTGGTGGGCGCCGGCAAGACCGACGGCGCGATGGATGCCTCGAACCTCCTGAAGCCTGCCCTGGCGCGCGGTGAACTGCACTGCGTGGGCGCCACGACGCTCGACGAGTACCGCAAGCATGTCGAAAAGGACGCGGCGCTGGCCCGTCGCTTCCAGCCGGTGTTCGTCGACGAGCCGACGGTCGAAGATACCATCTCGATCCTGCGCGGGCTCAAGGAGAAGTACGAGCTGCACCACGGCATCCGGATCTCGGATTCGGCGCTGGTGGCGGCCTCGACCCTGTCCAACCGCTACATCGCAGACCGGTTCCTGCCCGACAAGGCCATCGACCTCGTCGACGAGGCGGCGGCGCGGCTGCGCATGGCCGCCGAGTCCAAGCCCGAAGAGCTCGACGAACTCGATCGCCGCATCATGCAGCTCAAGATCGAGCGCGAGGCGCTGAAGAAGGAGACCGACGAAGGCTCGAAGACCCGGCTCGGACGCCTCGAGCAGGAGCTGGCCGACCTCGAAGAGCAGGCCAATGCGTTGACCACGCGCTGGCAGGCCGAAAAGGAACGCATGCAGGGCAGCCAGAAGCTCAAGGAAGAGCTCGACAAGGCCCGCACCGACCTGGAGCTGGCGCAGCGTACCGGCAACCTCGCCAAAGCGGGCGAGCTGGCCTATGGCGTCATCCCCGACCTCGAAAAGCGCATCAAGGCCGCCGACGATCCCAATGGCGACGGCAAGCCCGACAACCCGATGGTCGAGGAAGTCGTGCAGCCCACTCACATCGCGCAAGTGGTGAGCCGCTGGACCGGCATTCCGGTCGACCGCATGCTGGAAGGCGAGCGCGAGAAGCTGCTCGGCATGGAAAAGGAGCTGGGCAAGCGCGTCATCGGCCAGGCCGAAGCCGTCGAAGCGGTGGCGAAGGCCGTGCGGCGCGCCCGGGCCGGGCTGCAGGATCCCAACCGGCCGATCGGCTCGTTCATGTTCCTCGGGCCCACCGGCGTCGGCAAGACCGAGCTCACCAAGAGCCTCGCACAGTTCCTGTTCGACGACGAACATGCGCTGGTGCGGCTCGACATGAGCGAGTTCATGGAAAAGCACTCGGTCGCACGGCTGATCGGCGCCCCTCCGGGCTATGTCGGCTATGATGAAGGCGGGGTGCTGACCGAGGCGGTGCGCCGCCGGCCCTATCAGGTCGTCCTGTTCGACGAGATCGAGAAGGCCCACCCGGATGTCTTCAACGTCCTGTTGCAGGTACTCGACGATGGGCGGCTGACGGACGGGCAGGGGCGGACGGTCGACTTCCGCAACACGCTGATCATCATGACTTCGAACCTGGGGTCGGAATATCTGGTCAACCTCAAGGACGGCGAGTCGGTCGAGCTGGTGCGCGGCAAGGTGCTGGATGTGGTGAAGGCCTCGTTCCGGCCGGAGTTCCTCAACCGGATCGACGACATCATCGTCTTCCACCGGCTGCAGCGCGACCACATGGGAGCGATCGTCGATATCCAGCTGGGCCGCCTGCGCGGGCTGCTCAAGGAGCGCGACATCTCGCTCGAGCTCACCGATGCGGCGCGCGAGTGGCTGGCCAACGAAGGGTATGACCCTGCCTATGGCGCACGCCCGTTGAAGCGGGTGATCCAGCGCGAGGTGCAGGATCGGCTCGCCGAGGAGATCCTCGCGGGTTCGGTTACCGACGGGCAGACCGTGGTGATCGACGCCGGCGAAGGCGGGTTGCGGCTCGGCAGCGGCACCCCGGAGGCGCCGGGCATCGACGCCGCGGCATAAAGCACAAGAGGGCCGGTCCAGCGACCGGCCCTTTTCTTTTTGGGCGGTTGGGCTTTTCGCGCCTGAGGCACGCCGGAGCGATTGTTAAGCTCGGTCTTGAACCCACCCACCGGCTGTCATCCCTGCGAAAGCAGGGATCCAGCTATCCACCTGTGCGGGCTGTGAGTTGGGTCCCTGCTTTCGCAGGGATGACATCGGATATGGGGCAAAGCCAACGCCAATCAGCCCCCAATCGAGAACGCTCTACCCACCGGCAGCCTCCGGTAGCTTGGGCGGCACGCCATTCATCATGTCCACCAGCACCTGGTAGACGAAGTCCGGGTCGCCGGTCGGCTGGTGCGGGTCGATCAGGTCGTGCCCGAGTTCAAGCGCCAGCGGCAGTCGCACCACCTCCAGGTCAGCGCCGTGCTGCTGCCAGTGCAGCGCCAGCTCTTCGATCTTGGTCTTGCTCACGGCGTCGTCGGCTTCGTTGATCAGCAAGCCCAGCCGAGGCGAGAGCGGGGCCCTCGCCGCAGCATCATCCATCAGCGCGATGCTGAGGCGCAGCACCTGCGCCAGGCCGTGCGTGGCGTAACGCGGGTAGGCGTAGGTCATGCCGGGCGGGTTGTCGCGCGTCGCCGGATCCCACCACGCCATTGCATTGGGGGCGTTGAGCAGCAGGGCGGTCGCCGCATGGTTGGCCCAGTCCGGGATCAGGTTGGGGCTGAGGAACGGCGCGATGGCGATCGACTGGTCGGCATCGGCGCGGTGCTGGCCGATCCAGCCGGCGATGATGCCGCCGGCCGACAGCCCGGTGACCACCACTTCATCGCCCAGCCCCTGGGCGATATCGGTCGCCGCATTGCCGACGGCGATCATCGTTTCGGCGGTGAGATCGGCGAGCGCGAGGCTCATCTGGTCGGCGTCGCCATGCTGCGGGATGCGCGGGAGGTAGACATTGTAGCCGAGCCCGAACAGCTTTGCCGCCAGTTGCTCGGCCTGGGCCGGGCAGTTGGTCAGGCCGTGGAAGAACACCACGACGCGCGCAACCTTGCGGCCATGCGTCAACAGGGTCGAGCGGCAACGCGGGTTCAGCGGCAAGCCGGCTTCCTCGCCCCGCACCGCCTCGATCCTCGCCACGGCGTCGTCATAGCTGAGCGCCGGGTTGTCCTGGGCAGCATTGCTGCCGAGGCCGGCGGTGTCGAGCGGCAAAAGGGCCAGCACGGTAAAAGCCCCGAGCAGCAGGGCGACGAGACCCAGCGCCAGACCGGCCGCCAGCTTGGGTACGGTACGACACAAGCCGGGTCGGCTCCGCTGGATGACCGTTCCGGGATGACGGCGGTGCAGCGCCAGCACCAGCGCCATCCCGACCATGGCGAGCGCGAGCGTCGAGGCAAAGCCGGTGGTCAGCTGGGTGAGGATGGTGCGCAGCAGGATGTTGCTGCCGCGGCTGGCATAGGTCTCGGGGTCGAGGCTGCCGTGGCGCAGCAGGTCGGTCAGCGTCAGCACCACCGGGTAGGAGAAGAACGCCACCAGCACGCCGGCGAGAGCGCCGCGCGGCAGGGTGAAGCGGTGCGCCCGGCCCAGCAGCAGCCACCAGAACAGCGCGCCGGTCAGCGCGACGCCGAGGAACAGCGTGAGCCAGCTGACGCTGCCGCGCGGGCTGGCAAAGAGATGGTTGATCTTCACGCCGGAGAGCGGCACCGACAGCAAAGCCGCAACGGCAAAGGCAAGGCCTGCCCAAGCGGCCCACCAGCCGTAGCGCGGCGCGCGGTGATCCGGTGCGCTCATCGGTCCGGGACCCCTTGTCGCGGGCGGCGCCGCGGCGGTTTTCGTGTCGGCGCTCCCATCTAAGCACGATTTTCGTCAACTCGCATGGTCGGGCGGTCGACTTTGCCCTGCTCCGCCTGCCATTGTCGGGTGGCGAGCCAGAGGTGGAGGAGACGGAATGGAGGGGGCGACGGTCGCCTGGCTGCTGCTGCTGCTCGAAATCGGGCTGCAGCTGTTCTTTGTCGGCCGCGCTCTGCTCAGGCCTTATCGCGAGCCGGTGTCGCGGCTGGCCTGGGTGATGATCATCGTCATCGCACCGTTGGTCGGCATGATCGCCTATGTGCTGGTCGGCGAGACCAATATCGGGCGCACCCGCACCGCACGACTGCGCAAGGCGTTCGACACCCTGCCGCCACCGTTCGGCACGCCCGATGTCGAGGCGCAGCTTCCCGAAGCGACGCTGCCGCTGTTTCGCGCCGGCACCTCGGTCAGCGGCTACCCGCCGGTCGCCAGCAATCGGGCGCGACTGCTCGAGAGTTCGGACGCGGCAATCGACGCCATGGTCGCCGATATCGACGCGGCGACCGACCACGTGCATCTGCTGTTCTACATCTGGCTGCCCGACACCAATGGGCTCAAGGTCGTCGCGGCGCTGCAGCGGGCGGCGATCCGTGGGGTCAGCTGCCGTGTCATGGCGGATGATGTCGGCTCGCGCAGCATGATCCGTTCGGAACACTGGCGCGCCATGCGGACGGCCGGCGTGCAGCTGGCCCGCGCCATGCCGATCGGCAATCCGCTGATCGGGGCGATATGGGGACGGCTCGACATGCGCAACCACCGAAAGATCGTCGTCATAGACAATGCCGTCACCTATTGCGGCAGCCAGAACTGTGCCGACGCTGCTTTCGCGCCCAAGGCGAAGTTCGCGCCGTGGGTCGATGTGATGGTGCGGCTCGAAGGGCCGATCGTGCGGCAGAACCAGCACCTGTTCGCATCGGACTGGATGGGGCACGGCGAGGACGACCTCACCGAACTGCTGCAGCGTCCGCTGCCGCCCGCCCAGGCTGGGTTCGCCGCCCAGGTGATCGGCACCGGCGCGACCGTCCGGCCTTCGGCAATGCCCGAAATCTTCGTCTCGGTGATGAACGCGGCGCGGCGCGAACTGGTGATCACCACGCCCTATTACGTGCCTGACGAAACCATCCAGGCGGCGCTTTGCGCCAGCGCCTATCGCGGGGTCGAGACCACCTTCATCGTGCCCGAGCGCAACGATTCGTGGGTCGTGGCCGCCGCCAGCCACAGCTATTATGCCGAACTGCTCGAGGCCGGAGTGATCATCCGCGAATATCGGGGCGGGCTGCTGCATTCCAAGACGATGACGGTCGACGGCGAGCTGGCGCTGATCGGCTCGGCCAACATGGACCGGCGCAGTTTCGAGCTGAACTTCGAGAACAACATGCTGATCGCCGACCTGTCGCTGACCGCGGCGCTGCGGCAGCGCCAGCAGAGCTATATCGAAGCGTCCGTGCTGGTGCACGCCGCAGAGGTCTCGGCCTGGGGCGGCGCCCGACGCATCTGGAACAACACGGTGGCGATGCTCGGGCCGGTGTTGTGACCCCTCTTTCCGATGAAGCGCAACGGGCAGGACGGCACGAGTGACCCGGCAGCCGAGCGCCGTGCCATGACCGCGGGATTGCCGAAACGGCGGCCGTACGATAGAGAACAAAGATAGAACAAACGGAGCTATGGAAGATGAAGCAGCGCTATCAGATCGACTACCTCGAGTTTCCCTCCAGCAGTGCGCTGGACAGTCACCGCTTCTTCGCCGAAGCGTTCGGCTGGAGCTTTACCAGCTATGGTCCCTCCTACGAGGCCATCGACGACGCGGGCATCGATGCCGGCATCGATGCGAGCGCAGGACGTACGGACAAGCCGCTGGCGGTGATCCGCACCGAGGATCTCGAACTGGCCGAGCGCGAAGTGCTGGCAGCGGGCGGCGAAATCACCAGGCCCGCCTTCGATTTCCCCGGCGGTCGTCGCTTTCACTTCCGCGAGCCTGGCGGCAACGAACTCGCCGTATGGATCGAGAAGGCGTAGGCTGGGGGCGATCGATCTTGTCGCGCTTCGTGACGGAAGCGCCCCTTTCGTAAAGCACCCAGCAGCAGGAGCCGGAGATGAACGACGCCAGATCGAGCGCAGCGGCGGCGGCGTTCTGCCCACCGGAGCGACGCATCTATGTGCTGGTCGCTGCGATCCTTGCCTCCTCCATGGGGTTCATCGACGGCTCGGTGCTGTCGATCGCCACCCCCGCGATTCGCGCCAATCTGGGCGCCAGCCTTGCCGACGCGCAGTGGATCTCCAACGCCTACATGCTGTTCCTCGCTTCGTTGCTGCTGATCGGCGGCGCAGCCGGCGACCGCTTCGGGCTGCGCAACGTCTTCGCGCTGGGCATCGTGCTGTTCGTCCTGGCGTCGCTGGTCTGCGCCGTGGCCCCCAACCCCAGCTTCCTGATCATCGCCCGGGCGGTGCAGGGGCTCGGCGCGGCGCTGATGGTGCCCGGCAGCCTCGCCATCATCGCCAAGGCCTATCCGCGCGAGGAGCGCGGCAAGGCGATCGGGCTGTGGTCGGCGTTCTCCTCGCTCACCACCATCCTCGGCCCGGTGATCGGCGGGTTCGTCCTCACCACCATGGGCGATTGGAGCTGGCGGCTGGTGTTTGCCATCAACCTGCCGCTGGGCGGCATTGCGCTGGCGCTGTTGTTCCTCAAGGTGCCGGCGGATCAGCCGGAAGCCGGGAGGCGGCTCGACCTCGTCGGTGGCGCGCTCATCACCGTGGCGCTGCTGCTGATCGCGCTCGGGCTGACCGGTACGGGCGGCAACGCGCCGGTGCTGAGCCATGTCATCCTCTATTGCGGGATCGGGCTCGTGGCGCTCGTCGCGTTCCTCTGGTGGGAGGCGCGCAGCAAGGCGCCCATGCTGCCGCTCTACCATTTCAGGAACGTCGCCTTCTCGGGCGCGCAGGGCCTGACCTTCGCGCTCTACTTCGCGCTTTCGGCGGTGACCTTCTTCCTGCCGATGACGCTGATCGGGGGCTGGGGCGTCACCGCGGCGGAGGTGTCGATCGCCTTCCTGCCGTTCGGCATCGCGCTCACCGTGCTGTCGCCCTATGCCGGGCGGCTTTCCGACAAGGTCGGGCCGGGGCCGATGATCACCCTGGGGGCGGTGATCGTCGCCATCGCTTTCGCGCTGCTCGGGCTCCTGGCGCCGCTGCAGAATGTCTGGCTGGGCGTGCTGCCGCTGACCATCCTGATGGGGCTCGGCATGAGCGCCGTAGTGTCGCCATTGTCCACGGCAGTGATGACCTCGGTCGAGGATCGCGACACCGGCCTCGCCTCGGGGGTGAACAATGCGGTGGCGCGTGTGGCGGGCCTGCTCGCCGTGGCGTTGATGGGGGGTGTTGCGGCCTTCGTGTTCGAACGTTCGCTTGGCGGCTTCGCCGAGCTGTCGCTGTTCTTCGGCATGCAGCCCGATACAACGCTTGCCGCCGATGTCGAGGCGGCGCGGCAGGGCGCCAACAACGCCGCCTTCGCCGCCATCGCCTACAGCAATGCCGGCCTGGCGCTGCTTTCGGCAGTGATCGCCTGGTTCACCCAGGAGAACAAGTTGCGGCGTCGGTAGTCGCTCCGCAGCGGACATTCCCGCTGCCGCGGGAATGAGGTCTTGCCTGGCTGAGGAGGAGCGCCGGCCTTAGTTCAGCGCGGCCACGGTCATCGGTGCGGCGTCGCGCTTCATCAGGTCACGGATCTGCGCGATGGTCTGCTCGAAGCTACCCTCGTACTGGGCCGACAGCGACTTGTCGCGTGGCAGCTTCACGCTCAGCGGATCGACGAAACGGCCGTTGACCTTGATCTCGAAGTGCAGATGCGGGCCGGTGGAGTTACCGGTCGAGCCGACATAGCCGATGATCTGGCCCTGGCGGACGCGAACCCCCGGCTTGATGCCGTCGGCAATGCGGCTCTGGTGGCCGTAGCCGGTCTCGAAGCCGTTGACGTGCTTGATCTCGACATACTTGCCGTAGCCGGAGACCCACTGCGCTTTTTCCACCACTCCGTCGCCGGAGGCGTAGATCGGCGTGCCGGTCTTGGCCGCGAGGTCGACGCCGGTATGCATGCGGCGCGACTTGAAGATGGGATGCACGCGGTTGCCGAAGCGGCTTGCCAGCCGACCGCCGCCCTGCAGGGGCCGGCGGGTGAGGAAGCGTTTGCCGGTCTCGCCGTCCGGATCATAGAAATCCACCGTGCCGTCATCGGTGCGGAAGCGGAACAGCTCGCGCGTCGTGGTGCCCAGCTTCAGCGCCACATAGAGCAGATCCTGATGGCCGCTGGCATCCTTCTCGGTTTCGAGGATCTCGATCGAGTCGCCGGCGCTGATGCGCTTGGTCAGGTCGATGTCGTAGGCGAACATGGCGACGATACGCGAGGTGACGGCGTCATCGATGTCGTGCTTGCGCGCCGTCTCCCAGATCGAGCGATAGACCGAGGGCAGGTTGTTGACGTTGATTTCCTCGGTGTCTTCCTCGGGGAACTCGATCTTGGGCGGCTCGAGGCCGAGCACGTAGTTGCCCCGGTCGGTCAGCGCGGCCGTCGCCG